>NZ_JBGCCS010000014.1:0-193402 GCF_041262645.1 Streptacidiphilus sp. EB129 | reverse complement strand
ACCCCCGCCCCCCGGTTGTCCCGGGGCCCCCCCAGAGCGCGTGCGGGGGCGTCCCCCGGGCCGGGGGGGGGGGGCGGGGGCCCCCCCCCCCCCCGGGCGGGGGGGGGGGGGGCGGGGCCCGCGGGGGAGTTCGGGGGTGTGCGGTGTGGGTTACGGGAGCTGCTCGATGATCCAGTCGCAGAGTTCGGGGGTGATCTCGGTGTGCCCGGTGGTGCTGGGGGAGCAGTAGAAGTCGTCGACGTCGCTTTCGGTCGGGTCGAGGGCGTCGACCTTCGCGTACAGGTCGTCCTGCCGGTCGATGTCGCGGATGGCGACCGCGCTGACCGTGGGCACGAAGCAGATCGTGCCGTGCTTCAGGTCGACCTTTCCGCCCTTGGCCACCAGCTCGTCCGCCACGATCCTGTACGAGTCGAGGGTGCCGCCGGGGGCGCCGTCCAGTTCCGGCAGTCCGCTGGTGGTCACCGTCTTCTGGGCCCAGGGGATCAGCCGCTTCAGTTCGGCGACCTTGACGTTGTTGCCGGTGCGCTGGGTCCAGAAGGTGGTGCCCGGGAAGGCGATCAGCCCGGTGCTCTTCAGCGCCAGGTCGCCCGGCGGGACGTCCGGGCCGGTGCCGTCGCCGGTGCCGTTGGCGACGGCGATGGTGCGGGGGATCCGCGGCCAGCTGCCGACCCGCGCCAGATCCTGCAGGAACGTGGTGCGCAGCGGGTCCTGCTCCACCTCCTCGGTGTCGCTGTTGTAGTGCCGCCAGAGCATCTGCCGCGCCGCGTCGCTGTTCATCTGCGTGGCGAAGTCGTTCGCGGTGGGGATGAAGTGGGCGAACGCCTGCAGGCCGATCGGGATGACGGCGCCGCGGTGCGGCGTGTCGTAGGAGAAGTAGACCGCGGTCTGGTGGTCCATCTTCATCGTCTCCAGCCGGGCCAGCGCGTAGCGGGTGATCAGCCCGCCCATGCTGAACCCGCCGACGGTCAGCCGGTCGTTCCCCACCCGCTCCTCGATGGTGCGCTGGATCACCTCGATCGCGGCCCTGGCGTTCTCCTGGACCTTCGCGGTGCGCTCGTCGAAGCCGAGCAGGATGACCGTGCGGCCCTGCTCGCGCAGCTTGGTGAGGAACTTGTACGGCCCGCCGTCCAGGCCCTGGGCGAGCCACTGGAGGTCGCTGCGGCCCAGGTTGAAGCCGTCCGCCATGATGACCGGCTTCTCGACGGCGGTGCTGCCCACCCCGTAGTAGACCCAGGCGAAGCCGTTGGTCACCTCCCACTCGTCGTCCCGCTGGTGCACCGGGACCGGGATCGCCGGCGCGGAGCTCAGCGGGTCCGCGACGATGCCCCTGCCGTCGATCCGTTCCGCCTGCGCGTCCTGCTGCTCGGTCATGCCACTCCTCAAGGATGCGTGCACAACGGGGCGGCCGGGCCGATCCCGGACACACGCCGTTGTGCGGGAGGGAAACTCGATGCCGCACTCAGCATGGACGCGACAGTACGGTTCGTGGCCGTAGCATTCGCGATACTCACCCGTTCGTGTGAATTCTGCTGATTTGCGTTTGAGTTGCAGATGGCATGTCCATGGCGTTGATTCGTGCCGGTGCCGCCCGGTCGGCGCAGTTGGACATGCCCGATTCATCCCTCTGTGCGAGCGTCAAGGAGTGGAACTCCACGCGGCGGCAGGGAGGGCGGACCCGGTGACAGCCATCCCGCACGCGACCCGTCCCCGCCGGCTGCTGCGCCTGGCCGGAGCCCCTGCGCTGGTGCTCTGCCTGGCTTCGGGTGCGCTGGACCTCGCCGTCGTCCCGGCCGGGGCCGTGCCGGCCAGACACAGTCCCCGGCCCGCCGACCCCTACAGCCGGCCGGGGCTGGCGGTACGGCTGCCCGGTGGCGGGCAGGTCCACCTGGTATGGCCGGGGAAGCCGGCCCGGAGCGCGCCCGGCGGCCCGCGCCCCGGCGCGGGCGCTCCCGGGCCCGCCGGGACGCCGACCGCCGCGACCCCCACCTCCGGGACGCCGGTCGGCGGCGCTCCGGTCGGTGCGAGACCGACCACCGGGCCCGGCGCCGGTGCGCCGCCGGCGGGCGGCGCGGACCTGACCGTGCCGCTGCCGCCCTTCCCGATCCCGGTGCTCGGCCCGCTGTTCAGCGGCACCTCCGGTGCCGTCGGCCGCAACGGTCCGGCCGCTCACCCCCCGACCGGCTCCGGCGAGACGGTGTCTGCCCGTCCGGCGGGGCCCGGCACCGGGGCCGACGCCGCGGGTGCCGCGGCGCCGGCCCCGAGCCCCAGCCGCACCCGCGCTCCCCGGCCGGCCGACCCGCTGCCCCCCGCCGTACGGCGGGGCTGGAGGCCGGTCGGCGAGGGCCCGCCGCCGCTGGGGCCGCAGGCGCTGGTCCCGCCCGGCGCCGGGCGGGACGCTCTCGACGCCGGCCGGGCGGACGCCGCGCGAGCCGCCCGCGGCACGATCGGCGGCCGGCTGCTGCCGCTGGGCGTCGGCCTGGCGTTGATGGGCGTGGGGGTGGCGCTGTTCGGCTGGAAGCTCCGCCGGATGTAGGTTGGCCGGGCTCGCGCATCTGTTCTGCGGTCTGCGGCCCGCGTCACCCTGCCTTGGGAGAGAATGACGTTCATGAACAGCCCGAACGCACGGCCCGAAGACGGCCATCCTGTCCTGATCGTCGGCCCCGACGGTATGCCGGTCGGAGCGCTGCCGGGAGGCGCCCAGCGTCCTGCCGAGGGCGGGGAGGGTGAGGGGGAACCCCGCGAGCTGCCCATCACCGAGATGGTCGAGCAGCCGGCGAAGGTCATGCGCATCGGCAGCATGATCAAGCAGCTGCTGGAGGAGGTCCGGCAGGCGCCGCTGGACGAGGCCAGCCGGGTCCGGCTGAAGGAGATCCACGCCAGCTCCGTCAAGGAGTTGGAGGCGGGTCTGGCGCCGGAGCTGGTGGAGGAGCTGGAGCGGCTCTCGCTGCCGTTCACCGAGGAGGCCATCCCCAGCGAGGCCGAACTGCGGATCGCCCAGGCCCAGTTGGTCGGTTGGCTGGAGGGCCTGTTCCACGGCATCCAGACCGCGCTGTTCGCCCAGCAGATGGCGGCCAGGGCCCAGTTGGAGTCGATGCGACGCGCGCTGCCGCCGGGCGCCCACGGCTTCGGCCCCGACGACACCGACGACGGCCACGGCCACGTCCGCTCCGGGCCGTACCTCTAGTCACCGCCGCCGGCCCCGCCGTACCACCGTCGAACAGACGCACAGTCAACTCCGTTGCCGCGGTTACGGACCGGCGTCGGTCCGGAGGCGCTGCCCGGCGTGTCCGTGCGGCCCGCTAGCCTAGGCCCTGGCCGACGGGGAGAAGGAAAGAATGAGCGAGCACGGCACGACCGAGCAGGGCAGCGGCGCGGGGCGGACGGTCGGCCACGGCCGCTATCTGCTGCGCGACCTGCTCGGCCAGGGCGGTATGGCGACCGTCCACCTCGCCGACGACACCGTGCTGGACCGCCCGGTGGCGGTGAAGAGCATGCTCGGCGACATGAGCAGGGAGGACTCCTTCCGGGAGCGCTTCCGCCGCGAGGCGCAGGCCGTCGCCAGGCTCAACCACACCAACATCGTCGCCGTCTACGACAGCGGTGAGGACGCCAACGCCGACGGCGTGCCGGTCCCCTTCATCGTCATGGAGTACGTCGAGGGCGGGTCGCTCAGCTCGGTGCTGCGTGACGACATCGCCCAGCACGGCGCGATGCCCACCGACAAGGCACTGAAGATCACCTCCGATGTGCTGGCCGCTCTCGGCGCCTCGCACGAGCAGGGCCTGGTGCACCGCGACATCAAGCCCGCCAACGTCATGCTGACCAAGCGCGGCGTGGTCAAGGTGATGGACTTCGGCATCGCCCGGGCCATGCAGTCGGGGGTGACCTCGATGACCCAGACCGGCATGGTCGTCGGCACCCCGCAGTACCTCTCCCCCGAGCAGGCCCTGGGCAAGGCCGTGGACGCGCGCTCCGACCTCTACTCGGTCGGCTGCCTGCTGTTCGAACTGCTCACCGGCCGGCTGCCGTTCGACTCGGACACCGCGCTGGGCATGGCCTACGCGCATGTCCAGGAGACGCCGCCGCCGCCCTCCCGCTTCAACGCCGCGGTGCCGCCGCAGGTGGACGCGCTGGTCGCGCAGGCACTGCGGAAGGACCCGGCGCACCGCTTCCAGACCGCGGACGCGATGCGCGAGGAGTGCAGCCGCCTGGTCGGCGCGGGCAACGCCAACACCCCGCTGATCATCGGCGAGGGGCCCCGGGCCGGCAACGTCGGCGGCTCCGGCGCCAACGCCGTCTTCCCCGCCGCCCAGGGCCAGCTCGGCACCATGCCGCCGCAGGCGCCCTACCCGCCGCAGCAGGGCATGCCGTACCAGCAGCAGGGCATGCCGCCGCAGCGTCCGGTGGGCACGCCGCCGCCCGGGTACCGGCCCGGTCCGACGCCGCCGCCGTACCCGCAGCCCGGCGTCCGGACGCCGCCGCCGTACCAGCGGCCGGGCCCGCAGACGCCGCCGCCGTACCGGCCGACGCCGCCGCCCACGCCGATGCCGCGGCCGAACCAGATGCCGGGACCCGTCCCGCCGCGTCCCTACGTCAACCCCAATGCGGCCGCGCCCTCGGCCGGACGCGGCTGCGGGACGGCGGCGCTGGTGATCGGCGTGATCGTCGGTGTGCTGATCCTGGGGGTGCTGATCCTGGTGCTGGCCGTTCAGAACAACAACAACTCCTCGAACACCAGCAACAACGGCTCCGGGCGGCCGGCACCCGTCTCGGTGCTGGATCCGGGCGCCCAGCCGGCCCGGGCGCCGCTGGGCTGAAGCGTTTCGGCACCGCGTCGGCGAGAGCCGGCGCCGGTCGGCGGCAGGGGGTTCGGACGGCCGGCGATGCGGCCGTCCGGCACGGTCCGGCCCGGAAACCGGTAGCGTTCACCGGAAGGGCCTGCCCGGACGGGATGACGGCGCGGCGGCGACGCTGCGTGATCATCGGGGCGCACATTGGTTGACGCCCGGGCCCGAGCAGGGCTTATACGCGGGGCACAGGCGAAGTACCGACGGCGGAGAGCAATGGCAGACAACGAGCAGCCGGGACCGAACGACTCCACCCCCACGCAGGGCAGCCCCTCGGTCAGTTCCACCAGCGGGCTCAGCGTCTTCGGCGAGGGCCGGTACCGGCTCACCCACCGGCTCGGGCGCGGCGGCATGGCGGAGGTCTTCGCGGCCCAGGACGTGCGCCTGGGCCGTACCGTGGCGATCAAGGTGCTGCGGCCCGAGCTGGCCGAGGACACCACCGCGCGGCTCCGGTTCACCCGTGAGGCGCACTCGGTCGCGTCGCTGAACCACCACGCCGTCGTCGCCGTGTACGACACCGGCGAGGAGGCGCGCGGCGGGGAGACCGTGCCGTACATCGTGATGGAGCTGGTCGAGGGCCACACGGTCCGCGAGCTGCTGCAGAGCGAGGAGCCGCCGCCGGTCGACCAGGCGCTGATCATCACCGCCGGGATCCTGGAGGCGCTCGCCTACAGTCACCGGCACGGCATCGTGCACCGCGACATCAAGCCCGCCAACGTCATCATCACCAACGCCGGCGCGGTCAAGGTGATGGACTTCGGCATCGCCCGGGCGCTGACCGGGGCGAGCAGCACCATGACCCAGACCGGCATGGTCATGGGTACCCCGCAGTACCTGTCGCCGGAGCAGGCCCTCGGCCGGGCCGTGGACCACCGCTCCGACCTGTACGCCACCGGCTGCATGCTCTACGAACTCCTGACGCTGCGCCCGCCGTTCACCGGGGACACCCCCCTGTCGGTGGTCTACCAGCACGTCCAGGACATGCCGCTGCCGCCCTCGCAGGCCAACTCCCGGGTCCCGGCCGCGCTGGACGCGCTGGTGCTGCGGTCGCTGGCGAAGGAGCCGGACGACCGGTTCCAGAGCGCGGACGAGTTCCGGGCCCATCTGCAGCACGCCCTGCGCACCATGCACACCGCCACCGGCCCGACCGAACTGCTGCCCGGGGCTGCCGCCGCGGCCGTCGCGATGGCGCCGACTGTGGTGGGCCGGACGGTCACCCCGCCCGCGGGCACCGGTCAGATCCCGACGGACCCCGGCAGCGCCCGGCCGCCGGCCTACCAGGACCCGTACGAGCAGGGCGGCGAGCACCGGAGCCGCAAGGGTGTCTTCGCGGTGATCGCGGTGCTGGTCGCGATCGCGGCGATCACCATCGGCGTGGCGCTGGCCATGAACGGCGGGAACGGCGGCAATCCGTCGACCCCGCCGGTGACGCCGAGCATCACCGAGAGCGCGACCGCGTCGAACAGCGCGTCGCCCAGTGAGACCCCGTCGTCCACACCCACGCCGTCGCAGAGCACGACCGCGCCCTACGTCCCGCCGTACACCCCGCCGACCAGCACCAGCCCGACCCCGTCGACCACCCCCTCGTCCACCCCGAGCCAGACCACCACCCCGTCCAGCACGCCCAGTGCCAGCGCCAGCGCCAGCGATACGCCCAGCGCCGGGCACAGCGCCACTGCGGGCGGCCCGACCAGCGTCAAGACGGGGGCCTGACCGGCCACCTGCCGGTCAGTTCACGAAGGCGTCGAGCACCTGCTCGTACTCCTCGCACCACCAGACGGTCTGCGCCGCCGCCGCGGCGAACAGCGGGTCGGCCCGCTCGTCGCGGCGCTGGTAGCGCCAGCGCAGCATCCAGAAGTCGTTGAGTCGTTCCCACCAGACCCGGTGCACCCCGGCGGCGATCCGGTCCGCCGCCGTCCCGGTGCTGTCCCGGTAGGCGCGGGCGTAGCCGCGGAGCCGGGGCAGGTCCAGGACGCCGGTCTCCGGGTGGTGGAAGAACAGGGTGGCCGCGCGGACCACCTCCTCGGCCCGGGGCTTGGCGCCCAGCCGGTCCCAGTCCAGTACGGCCACCGGTGCGGCGCCCCGGTAGAGCAGGTTCAGCGGGTGGAAGTCGCCGTGCACCCAGCCGGTGGGCGGCGCCGCCCCGGGACGCGGCCGCCGGTGCCCGTAGGCGGCCAGCAGCTCGCGGCGTTCCCGCAGCCGGCGTCCGGCGAGCTCGTCGATCGGCTCGTACCGGTCCCGCCGGTCGATGCGGGCCAGCAGGTCGTCGATGGTGCGCCCGGTGTCGGCCGGGTCCGCGCTGGGGACCGCGAGCGGCTGGACGACCGGGGGCAGGACCGCGTCCAGCGCGGTGTGCAGCCGGCCGAGCAGCATCCCCAGCGCCGCACAGCCGGCCGGGTCGAGCCCGCGTCCGTCGCGGTGCTCCCCGGCGATCCACGGGAACAGCGCGTAGCGCCGTCCCCGCAGCAGGACGAAGCTGCGCCCGTCGCGGGCGGTGAGCGGCGGAGCGGTGGGCAGGCCCAGCGCGTGCAGCGCGGCTATGGCGCGGTGCTGGGCGGCGATCGCGGCGCCGGAGGCGTGGCCGACGTCGTCCAGGTACTGCTTGAGGTAGTAGCTGCGGTCGGGGCCGGTCAGCCGCAGTCCCCGGTTCAGCAGTCCGTGCCGCACCGGCTCGGCCCGCAGCGTGTCCGCGCCGGGGAGGTCGTAGCGCCGCAGCACCCCGGCCACCGGCAGCCCCCGCGCCGCCTCGCGCACCGTCAGCTGACCCTGCGTCACAGCGCTGATGGTACAGCTGTTGTGGGAGTGGCAGCTGCGGTCGGCGACCGGCTGCCGATGGGTCAGCGCTCTTCGGCGTGCAGCTTGGCGACGTACGCGGCGGCCTGGGTGCGGCGTTCCATGCCGAGTTTGGCGAGCAGGCTGGAGACGTAGTTCTTCACGGTCTTCTCGGCCAGGTGCAGCTCGTTGCCGATCTGCCGGTTGGTCATGCCCTCGCCGATGTGGTCGAGGATCCGGCGCTCCTGCTTGGTCAGGCCGGCCAGCCGCTCGTCCTCCTTGCCGCCGCCCCCGTCGCGGAGCCGGGCCAGCACCCGGCTGGTCGCGGACGGGTCCAGCAGCGACCTCCCGGCGGCGACGTCGCGCACCGCGGAGAGCAGGTCGGTGCCCCGGATGGCCTTGAGCACGTAGCCGGAGGCCCCGGCCATGATCGCGTCGAAGAGCGCCTCGTCGTCGGAGAACGAGGTGAGCATCAGGCACTTGATGTCGGGCTGCTGCGAGCGGACCTCCCGGCAGACCTCCACGCCGCTGCCGTCGGGCAGCCGGACGTCCAGGACCGCCACGTCGGGACGGGTGGCCGGGATCCGGGCGAGTGCCTCGGCCGCCGTCCCGGCCTCGCCGACGACCTCGATGTCCTCCTCCAGCGAGAGCAACTCATGGACTCCGCGCCGGACCACCTCATGATCATCAAGGAGGAATACCCTGATATGTCCGTTCTCCGTCATGGCCCCAAGACTGGCACACGGGGTCGGGCAACCGTCGATCAACCGTCCGATGTACCCATTTTTGTCTGGATTAACTACATGGACGTCCTAGGACAAGAGCGGTAGGCCCTTCCGCTGGGTAACGTTCTCCTGCAGGATCAGGGCACACCTACCGCCGATCCGCAGCTCGCGCACACCCCGCGCAGCAGATACGGACCTGGCGACCGGACCGGTTGCCGGCAACCCCGGAGGCCGGAGAGACCGAGGAGTGAACGTGACCGTCGACAGCACGGCGGGGGCAGTCAACGCTGCCTCCGGCGCCCACGGCACCCCCGCGGAGGCGGGCCCGCCGGACCTGGTCCAGCTGCTGACCCCGGAAGGCGAGCGGGTCGAACACGCCGGCTACTCGCTGGAGACGACTCCGGAAGAGCTGCGATCCATCTACCGCGACCTGGTTCTGGTCCGTCGCTTCGACGGCGAGGCGACCTCGCTGCAGCGGCAAGGGGAGCTGGGTCTGTGGGCCTCGCTGCTGGGCCAGGAGGCGGCCCAGGTCGGCTCGGGCCGCGCGATGCGCCCCGGCGACTACGCCTTCCCCACCTACCGCGAGCACGGCGTCGCCTGGTGCAAGGGGGTGGATCCGCTCAACCTGCTCGGGATGTTCCGTGGGGTGAACCACGGCGGATGGGACCCGAACGAGAAGAACTTCCACCTGTACACCATCGTGATCGGCTCGCAGACGCTGCACGCGACCGGCTACGCCATGGGCATCACCAAAGACGGCAGCGACGACGCCGTGATCGCCTACTTCGGCGACGGCGCGTCCAGCCAGGGTGACGTGGCGGAGGCCTTCACCTTCGCCTCGGTCTACAACGCCCCGGTGGTGTTCTTCTGCCAGAACAACCAGTGGGCGATCTCCGAGCCGACCGAGAAGCAGACCCGGGTGCCGCTGTACCGGCGCGCCTCCGGCTTCGGCTTCCCCGGTGTCCGGGTGGACGGCAACGACGTGCTGGCTTGCCTGGCGGTCACCCGTGCGGCCCTGGACCGGGCCCGGGCCGGCGAGGGCCCCACCCTGATCGAGGCGTTCACCTACCGGATGGGTGCCCACACCACCTCCGACGACCCCAGCCGCTACCGCATCGCGGAGGAGCTGGAGTCCTGGAAGCTCAAGGACCCGATCGAGCGGCTCAAGGCCTACCTGGTCCGCGAGGGCTGGGCGGACAGCGAGTTCCTGGAGTCGATCGAGGCGGAGAGCGAGCAGCTGGCCCGCCGGGTGCGCGAGGGCGTGCGGACCATGCCCGACCCGGCGCCGGAGTCGATCTTCGAGCACGTGTACGCCGAGGGACACGCCCTGGTGGACGAGGAGCGGGCCGGGTACCTCGCGTACGCGGACTCCTTCGCAGCTGAGGCAGGGGAGCAGAACTGATGGCAGCCAAGCAGTTCACCATGGTGAAGGCGCTCAACGAGGCGCTCCGCCGGTCTCTGGACGAGAACCCGAAGACCCTGATCATGGGTGAGGACGTGGGCCGCCTCGGCGGTGTCTTCCGGGTCACCGACGGTCTGCACAAGGACTTCGGCGACGAGCGGGTGATCGACACCCCGCTGGCCGAGTCCGGCATCGTCGGCACCGCGATCGGCCTCGCGCTGCGCGGTTACCGACCGGTCGTGGAGATCCAGTTCGACGGCTTCGTCTACCCGGCGTTCGACCAGATCGTCACCCAGCTGGCCAAGATGCACGCCCGCGCGCTGGGCCACATCAAGCTGCCGGTCACCATCCGGATCCCCTTCGCCGGCGGCATCGGCGCGGTCGAGCACCACAGCGAGTCGCACGAGGCGTACTTCGCGCACACCGCCGGGCTCAAGGTGGTCGCCCCGTCCAACCCGGTGGACGCGCACTGGATGCTGCGCCAGGCCATCGCCTCGGACGACCCGGTGATCTTCCTGGAGCCCAAGCGGCGCTACTGGGACAAGGCCGAGCTGGACCCGAACGGCTCCGCCCCGGCCGGGCTGCACGAGATGCGGGTCGCCCGCCCCGGCCGCGACCTGACCCTGATCGCCTACGGGCCGATGGTGAAGGTCTGTCTGGAGGCCGCCGCGGCGGCCGCCGAGGACGGGGTCAGCCTGGAGGTCGTGGACCTGCGCTCGCTCTCCCCGGTCGACTTCGACGGCCTGGCCGAGTCGGTCCGCCGCACCGGCCGTGCGGTCGTGGTGCACGAGGCCCCGGTCTTCCTGGGCATGGGCGCCGAACTGGCGGCCCGGATCACCGAGCGCTGCTTCTACTCGCTGGAGGCCCCGGTGCTGCGCGTCGGCGGCTACTTCGCCCCGTACCCGCCGTCGCGGGTCGAGGACACCTTCCTGCCCGACCTGGACCGGGTGCTCGACGCAGTCGACCGCGCCATGGCCTTCTGAGGGGTTGAGGAGACGTCATGACTACAGCAGTTGAGTCGGTACGCCAGTTCAAGATGCCCGACGTGGGCGAGGGGCTGACCGAGGCCGAGATCCTCACCTGGTACGTCAAGCCGGGCGACACCGTCAGCGACGGCCAGGTCGTCTGCGAGGTGGAGACCGCGAAGGCGGCGGTCGAGCTGCCGATCCCGTTCGACGGGGTGGTCCGGGAGCTGTTCTACGCCGAGGGCACCACGGTCGACGTCGGCCAGGTGATCATCAGCGTGGCGGTGGCGGGTGGCACGGCCGAGGCCGAGCCGCAGGCCGCCGGATCGTCCGCGGTCGCGGAGCCGGTCGCCGCCGCCGAGCCGGTCTCCGCGCAGGCGTCCTACTACGGCGCCGGTGAGGACTCCGAGCCCGAGCCCGAGCGGCGCGAGGTGCTGGTCGGCTACGGTCCCCGGTCCGCCTCGGCCCGGCGCCGTCCGCGCAAGGCCGTCCAGGTCGCGTCCGCGCCGGCCCCGGCCGTCCAGGTCGCGGCCCCGGTGGCAGCCGCCCCGGTGAGCGCTCCGGTCGCGGCGGCGGCTCCGGCCGCCGAGGGGTTCCGCCCGCTGGCGAAGCCCCCGGTGCGGAAGCTGGCCAAGGACCTGGGCATCGACCTGCGCGCGGTCACCCCCAGCGGCCCGCACGGCACGGTCACCCGCGACGACGTGCACGCGCACGCGGCCGGTCCGGTCCTCGCCGTCGCGGCGGCGGCGCCGGTCACGGTGGCCGTGCCGCAGCCGCCGGCCACCGCGCCGGCGCAGCTCGGCACCGACGGGGACCTGCGGGTCCCGGTCAAGGGCGTGCGCAAGGCCATCGCCACCGCCATGGTGGCCTCGGCGTTCACCGCGCCGCACGTCACCGAGTGGGTCCAGGTCGACGTCACCCGCACCATGAAGCTGGTGCGCCGGCTCAAGGAGAGCGGGGAACTGGGCGCCGGGGTGCGGGTCAGCCCGCTGCTGCTGGTGGCCAGGGCGCTGCTGGTCGCGATCCGCCGCCACCCGGAGGTCAACGCCGCCTGGGACGAGGCGAACCAGGAGATCGTGGTCAAGCGCCGGATCAACCTGGGCATCGCCGCCGCCACCCCGCGCGGGCTGATCGTGCCGAACATCAAGGACGCCGGATCGCAGTCGCTGGCCGAGCTGGCGGGGTCGCTGACCTCGCTGATCGAGACGGCCAGGGACGGCAAGACCTCCCCGGCCGACATGCAGGGCGGCACCGTCACCATCACCAACGTCGGCGTCTTCGGCGTCGACTCGGGCACCCCCATCCTGAACCCGGGCGAGGCCGCCATCCTGGCCTTCGGCCAGGTCAGGGAGCTGCCCTGGGTGCACAAGGGACGGGTCGTGCCGCGGATGGTGACCACCCTGGCGCTGTCCTTCGACCACCGCTTCGTCGACGGCGAGCTGGGCTCCAAGGTCCTCGCCGACACGGCCGCGGTACTGGAACAGCCCAAGCGGCTGATCAGCTGGGCCTAGCGGCCCGCCCTTTCGGGTGACCCTTCGTCAGCCGGCGGATGGCCGCCGGGGGCGCGGGTACTCCTCCGCGGATCGCCTTGCCGAACCGCGGAGGAGTACCCCATGCCGTGCCGCAGGATCCTGATGCCGCTGCCGGTGGCAGCACTGCTGGCGGCAGCACTGCTGGTGGTTCCGGCACTGGCCGCGGCCTGGCCGGTGCCGGCCAGCGCCGGAGGCAGGTCCGCCCGCGGCGCGGCCCCGGAGGGTGTGCTGCTGGTCGGCAACGGCAGCCCGGCGCGGCGGATCACCCTGGTCCTGGTCGGTGACGGCTACACCGCCGCCGAACTGCCCCGCTTCCGCAACGAGGCGGACGCCGTCTGGAAGGCGCTGACCGAGGTCGAGCCCTTCCACACCTATCAGCGGTTCTTCGACGTGCGCCGGGTGGACCTGGTGTCGCCGCGGTCCGGGCTCCACTCCGGGTCGCCGCTGGGCATGCACTTCGGCTGCGAGGGGGTGACCCGGCTGCTCTGCGCCGACCCCGGTGCGCTGGTCGGGCAGCTCGGACCGGCGGACGGCCCGCGCTATGTGATCGCCCTGGCCAACTCGGCCTCCTACGGCGGCGAGGGCGGCAGCGACCGGACGGCCACCGTCGCCGCGGACTCCCCGTCGGCGGGGCCACTGGTCCAGCACGAGATGGGCCACACCGTGGGCGGCCTCGGCGACGAGTACGACGCGGCCCCGGCCGACCCGGGCTTCCCCAACGTCGCCGCCGACGATGCGGCGACCCTGCGCGCCCGGCAGCTGAAGTGGTGGCGCTGGCTGGGCGCGGACGACCCGACGGGGGGTCAGGTGGGCGCGTACCGGAGTGCCAACGGGCTGTTCCGGCCGACCCGGGACTCGATCATGCGGACCCTCGGCGGCAGCTACAACCTGCCCTGCCGCGAGGCCATCATCGAGTCGCTCTACCGGCAGGTCTGGCTGATCGACCGGACCGAGCCCGCACCGGGCCCCGTCGCCGGCCGGCCGACCCTGAGGGTGTTCCCGGTGCCGCTGGTGGGGCCCCGTCAGCTCGTGGTGTCCTGGCAGGTCGACGGGCACGCGCCACCGGCCGGGGCGGTCGGCCCGGACGGCTTCGACACCTCCCGGCTGGCCCTGGGACCGGACGAGTCGACCGAGGTCAGCGCCACCGTCAGCGACACCACGCCCGGGCTCAGGGACGAGGCGTTCCGAGCCCGGCGCATGACCGGGACGGTCAGGTGGACCCTGCACGGCTGAGCCGCCGAGACCGCATCGTTACCGCTGTTCCCTGTGAGAACGGCCCCGGGGAACCCGGGCGCGCTCGGCCACTGCTAGGTTCGTCTGATCAATTGGGGGAGCTGGCTGGCTGGTTCAGTCCGCGGACACGGCGGGGCGGGGACGTGCGGAAGAAGCGGATTGTGGTCAGCTCGGCGCTGATCGGTATAGGGACGGCAGTGGCGGTCGCGGTGTCGGCGCTGGCCCCGGGGGCCTCCGCCGAGGTGCGCACCGCGGTCGGGTCGCAGACGGCCGCGGCCGCCCCGGCGCCGACCGCCCCCGGAGCGGTGGCCCCGAAGGTGACCACCGGCCTGTCACAGGGTCTGAGCAGCGCCGCGGTGGACCAGTACTGGACGCCGCAGCGGATGGCCTCGGCCACCTCCGAGGACCCCACCAGCACCAAGGTCACCGGCCGGGGTCTCGCGCCGCACACCACCATCGCGCAGTCCTACCCCAACGGTCGGCCCTCGATCGGTGTGATCTTCTACGCCGGCCAGGACATGAGGAACCACTACTGCACCGCCTCGGTGGTGCACAGCCCCGGCCGCGACATGATCCTGCTGGCCGCGCACTGCCGCCCGGGCCGCTGGATGGCCTTCGTCCCGGGCTACCGCTCCGGCGCGAAGACCCAGCCGTACGGCGTGTGGAGCGTGCAGAGCGTCTACACCGACTCGCACTTCTCCGGTACCGGCTCGGGCACCGACTACGACTACGCCTTCGCCAAGGTCTCCAAGGACCGCTGGGGGCGCCAGATCGAGAACGTGACCGGCGGCAACACCCTGACCCGCACCCCCAGCTACTACAACTGGGCCGGCGTCACCGGCTACCCCAAGGCCAGCGCCCTCCCGGCGGACCGGGCGATCACCTGCTGGAACCACACCGCCAAGGTGCCCGGCTACTCGCAGATGTCCTTCCTCTGCACCGGCTACTACGGCGGCACCTCGGGCAGTCCGTTCCTGATCCACCTCGACAACCGCACCAATACCGGGCAGGTCATCGGCCTGATCGGCGGCCTGGACGCGGGCGGCCCGAACTCCTGGACCAGCTACAGCCCGATCTTCGACAACAAGATCTTCTATCTCTACAACTACGCGATCCACCACTGAGGGGCCGCGCCCGAGCGGGCGCGGCGCCGCGTCGGCAGGACCGGCGTGACGAAACGCACGGGGCATCCGTAGGGGGGATGAATTCATCCCACCAATAGGATGGGCGCCATCATGCCAGCCGACCCCGCCGCGACCGCCCGCACGTCCGTGCCCTCCGCAGCGCTGCCGTCCGCGGCTCTGCCGTCCCAGTCCCGGCGGTCCGCCGAGGGTCGGGACGGCGCTGCCGTCTCCGCCGTCGTCGCTCCTGCGGTCGCCTCCGGCGGCGCCGCGGGTGAGGGCCTCGGGGGCCGGGGCGCGTGGTTCGCCTGGGGCATCGGCGTCAGCGTCTACGTCCTGGCCGTGGTGCACCGCACCAGCCTCGGCGTGGCCGGCCTGGCCGCCGCCACCCGCTTCGGCATCGGCGCGTCCCAGCTGTCCACGTTCGCGGTGCTGCAGGTGCTGGTCTACGCCGCGATGCAGATCCCGGTCGGCCTGCTCGTCGACCGGCTCGGACCGCGCCGGGTGCTCAGCGTCGGCCTGGTGCTGCTCACGGCGGGCCAGCTCGGCTTCGCCTGCTCGACCTCGTTCACCCCGGCGCTGGTCTCCCGCGCGGTGCTGGGCTGCGGCGACGCGATGACCTTCGTCAGCGTGCTGCGGATCGGCGCGCGGTGGTTCCCGGCCCGGCGCAACCCGTTCATCGCGCAGCTGACCGGGCTGGTCGGCACCCTCGGCAACCTGGTCAGCACCCTGCTGCTGTCCCAGGTGCTGCACAGCGCGGGCTGGACCCCGACCTTCGCCACCACGGCACTGCTCGGCATCGCGGTGCTGGCCCTGGTGCTGCTGTTCCTGCGGGACACCCCGGACAGCCCGCCGCGGGCCCCGCTGCTGGCCTGGAACGCCGCCACCACCGGGCCCGCCGGCACGGGTTCCGCCACCGGCTCCTCGGCGCCCGCCCGGCTACGGCTGCGGCAGCAGATCCACGCGGCCTGGCGTGAGCCGGGCACCCGCCTCGGCATGTGGGTGCACTTCACCACGGCCTTTCCCGCCTCGGCGTTCCTGCTGCTCTGGGGCATGCCGTTCCTGACGGCGGGCCAGGGGCTGTCCCGGGGCGTGGCCGGATCGCTGCTCAGCCTGGTCATCGTCAGCGGGATCGGCTTCGCGCTGCTGTTCGGCAACCTGGTCTCGCGGCGTCCCCGGGTGCGTACCCCGCTGGTCTTCACCGTGGTGCTGGGCACCGCCGCGCTGTGGGGCGTGGTGCTGGCCTGGCCGGGCCCCCGGGTGCCGATGTGGCTGCTGGCGGTGCTGATGGTGGCGATGGGCAGCAACGGTCCGGCCTCGCTGGTCGGCCTCGACTACGCCCGGCCGGTGAACCCGCCGGAGCGGCTCGGCACCGCCTCCGGCATCGTCAACATGGGCGGCTTCATCGCGTCGGTGCTGGCCCTGTTCGGCATCGGTCTGGTGCTGGACCTGCTGACGCCGGGCGGTGGTGCCTACACCACCCACGCCTTCCGGCTGGCCTTCTGCATGCTCGCCGTGCCGCTGGCGCTCGGCCTCTCGCAGATCCTCCGGCTGCACCGCCGGGCCGCCCGCCGCGAGGCGGACCTGCGCCCGTAGCCGCGCTGACGGCGCAGCACGGCACGATGCAGCACGGCACGAGGCGGCACGGACGGCGCCGCACGGCGGCTCGGGGGCCGGGCCGCCGTGCCGGTCGCCGCCGACGTCAGGGGGTGACCGCGAAGTTGTCCAGGATCCGCTGCGCCAGCGCCTCGTCGCCCTCGACCTTGATGTCCGCGCCGGCCACCGGGATGCGGCCGCAGGCGAGTCGGGCGTAGGTCTCCCAGTCGGTGGTCAGCTGCACCGCCGGTGCCAGCGGGACCCGCTCGTCCACGCTGCCGCGGCCGTCCTCGTTCACGTGCACCGTCCGCATGAACTCCAGCGGCCCGTGCACGTCCAGGACCACGGTGGAGCCGGCCGGGGCGCCGGCCAGCTTGGCCACCGCCTTGGGCAGCATCTCGACCAGGATGTCGCGGGTGATCAGGGCCGCAGGCGTGTCCAGGTTGCCGGGGGTGCGCAGCGCGCGGCGCAGGTCCTGCTCGTGGGTCCAGACGTCGAACACCCGGGTGCGCAGCAGCTGGTGGTACGGCACCTCGCGGGCGTAGGGGCCCATCGGCCAGCGCACGTCGTCGGTGGGTCCGTAGCGGGAGTCCCGCAGCGCGCGCGAGCGGCGGATGATGGTGTACTCCAGCTCGGCGGTCATCTCGGGCGCGGTGTGGCAGCGCCGCTTGTCGACCGGGACCTCGCAGTAGCGCTTGAACTCGTCCACCACATGCCGCAGATCGCGCGGCAGGGTGTGGATCGGCCGGGGATCGCCGAGGAGCTCCAGCTCCATGGCGATGACATGCGAGACGACGTCCCGTACCGACCACCCCGGGCATTCGGTGGGCCGGTTCCACTCGCCCTCGGTCAGGGGGGCCAGCAGCGTGGATATGGCCTCGATGGACTGGGTCCACGCGTCGGCGTACGCCTGGACCATCTGCTTGTCGGTCACGTTCCTCGACCCCTAGTAGATCCTGCCCATTCAGGCGGACGGTGTGCGATGCGGTGTGCGGGAGCCGGCCCCCCATGGTCCGGGGCCCCGCCGTGCGCGCTCGCCGTGGTCCGTTCCCGCCGACGAATGCGCTATGGGCACGTTACGCTCACCGGTGTCACCGGGTCAGCGCTTTCACGTGTTGATCGCAACGATCCTAGGGCCCAGGCCAGGCAGGGTGGTACCGTGCGCGCTTCGCTGATCCAGCTCGATGTCGACGATTCGGAGTCCCCCGACGCCCGCCGGACCCGCGCCGCCGCGCTGGTCAGGGCGCAGCGCGGCGCGGACCTGGTGGTACTCCCGGAGTTGTGGGCGCTCGGCGGTTTCTCCTACGACGCCTGGTCGGCAGGGGCCGAGCCGCTGGACGGCCCCACCACCGAGGCGATGTCGGCGGCGGCCCGGGACACCGGCTGCTGGCTGCACGCGGGCTCGATCGTCGAACGCGACCCCGACGGCCCGATGTTCAACACCTCGCTGCTGTTCTCGCCGTCCGGCGAGCTCGCCCACACCTACCGCAAGATCCACCGCTTCGGCTTCGACAGCGGCGAGGCGATCGCCATGGGCGCCGGCACGGAGCTGGTCACCGCCTCCACCGATGTCGGCGTGCTGGGCCTGGCGACCTGTTACGACCTGCGCTTCCCCGAGCTGTTCCGGGCGCTGCTGGACGCCGGCACCGAGCTGTTC
This sequence comes from Streptacidiphilus sp. EB129, assembly GCF_041262645.1. Classification (NCBI taxonomy): domain Bacteria; kingdom Bacillati; phylum Actinomycetota; class Actinomycetes; order Kitasatosporales; family Streptomycetaceae; genus Streptacidiphilus; species Streptacidiphilus sp. EB129. Next base: position 175,552 of record NZ_JBGCCS010000014.1, on the reverse strand, counting down.
GTGATCCCGGCCGCCTGGCCGGCCCGCCGGCGCGAGCACTGGACCCTGCTGGCGCGCGCCCGCGCGGTGGAGGAGCAGGCGTTCGTCCTGGCCTGCAACACGGCGGGCACGCACGGCGGGGTCGAACAGGCAGGGCACAGCCTGGTGGTGGACCCCTGGGGCGCGGTGCTGGCCGAGGCCGGACCGGGCGAGGAGGTGCTCACCGTGGAGCTGGACCCGGCAGTGGTGGCCAGGACCCGCCGGGAGTTCCCGGTGCTGCGGGACCGGCTGATGGGCATTCAGGCCCCCACCCCGGGCACCGACCGACCGTAGTCGCGCCCGAGCGGAGCGGAGCGGAGCGGTCCGCGGGTCGCGGCGCCCGGGGTGCCGCGCGCCCCGGGCGTGCGCCGGTCGGTCGCACGGTCGGTCGCACGGTCAGTCGGACCGTCAGTCGGTCAGCACCTCGGCGAGTGACCGGAAGAGCAGGCCGGAGGAGGTCGCGCCCGGGTCCTGGTGCCCGATGCTGCGGGAGCCCAGGTAGGAGGCCCTGCCCTTGTGGGCCTGCAGCGGGATGGTGTCCTTGGCGGCCGCCTCCGCCGCTGACGCGGCGGACTGCGCCGCGCCCGCCAGGGTTGCGCCGCCCTCGACGGCGAAGCCGAAGCCGGCCACGGCGGGAATCCAGACGTCCACCATGGTCTTGTCGCCCGCCACCGCGCCGCCGAGCCGCTGCAGCGCGTCCCGTGCCGCGCCCAGGGCGGCGAGCATCCGCTCGGCGTCGGCGTCGGGGCCGGCCGTCGGCGTGGCCAGGGCCTTGCCCAGGGCGCGCAGTGCGCTGCCGTAGAGCGGTCCTGACGCACCGCCGACGCTGGAGATCAGCGTCGTTCCCGCCGTGACCAGCACCGCCCCCGGAGTTGACGGCCCGTCCGCGGAATCCAGCGCGGAGACGACGGCGGTGAAGCCGCGCTGCAGGTTGGCCCCGTGGTCGCCGTCGCCGATGGCCGCGTCCAGCTCGGTCAGCCGGTCGCGTTCGCGGGTGACCGCCGCCGCGGTCCGCAGCATCCAGGCGCGGGCGAGCCCTGCGTCGAAGAGGTCGGCCATAGGCTCCTCACACTCCCCAGCGCAGCGCGGGGGTGTCCACCGGCGCGTCCCAGAGGTCCAGCAGTTCCTGGTCGGCCCGGCACAGCGTGATCGACACCCCGGCCATGTCCAGGCTGGTGACGTAGTTGCCGACCAGGCTGCGGGCGATGCGCACGTCCCGGGCCGCCAGCACCGAGGCGACCTCGCCGACGACGATGTACAGCTCCAGCAGCGGGGTCGCGCCCAGCCCGTTGACCAGCAGGACGACCTCGTCGCCGGGGGCCGGTGGCAGATCGTCGAGGATCGCCGCCATCGCGTCCGCGACGATCTCCCGGGCCGGACGGATCTTCTCGCGGCTGCGGCCCGGCTCGCCGTGGATGCCGACGCCCACTTCGATCTCGTCCTCCGGCAGCTCGAAGCCGGGCCGGCCGGCGGCCGGGGTGGTGCAGGAGGTCAGCGCGACGGCGAAGGAACGGGACGCGGCGTTGACGCGCCGGCCGATCGCGGCCGCCTCGGCCAGGCTGGCGCCGCGTTCGGCGGCGGCTCCGACCATCTTCTCCACGAACAGGGTCGCCCCGGTGCCGCGCCGTCCGGCGGTCCAGGTGGAGTCCTGCACCGCGACGTCGTCGTCCACCAGGACGGTCTCCACCGCGATGCCCTCGTCCACCGCGAGCTCCGCCGCCATCTGGAAGTTCAGCACGTCGCCGGTGTAGTTCTTGACGACGAACAGCACCCCCGCGCCCGCGTCCACGGACTGCGCGGCGGCCAGCATCTGGCCGGGCACGGGGGAGGTGAACACCTCACCGGGGCAGGCCGCGTCCAGCATGCCCAGCCCCACGAAGCCGCCGTGCAGCGGTTCGTGGCCGGAGCCGCCGCCGGAGACCAGGGCGACCTTGCCGATCCGGGTCTGCGCGGCCCGGGTGATCACCCGGTTCTTGGCGTCCACGGCCAGGGAGGGGTGTGCGACGGCGATCCCGGCCAGGGCGTCGGCGACGACATCGTCTGGGGAATTGATCAGCTTCTTCATGCGGCGGCTCCTCGGGGTGGCCGGGGCGGCACTAGCATCGGCGAGCATGAGCGACAGGGGTGACTCCAGTGGATCTGTCGGCATCGTACTCGTCTCGCACAGCGCCGAACTGGCTTCGGGGCTGCGTACGTTGCTGGAGCAGTTGAGTGCGGGGCTGGTGCCGGTGGCGGTGGCCGGCGGGACCGAGGACGGCGGTCTGGGAACCAGCTACGCGCTGGTCGCGGCGGCGATCGCGGACGCGGACCGGGGCGGCGGCGTGCTGGTGCTGCCGGACCTGGGCAGCTCCGTGCTGACCGCCCGGCTGGTCCTGGCCGACCTGGAGCGGACCGACCTGTGCCTGGTCGACGCGCCGTTCGTGGAGGGCGGGGTGGCCGCGGCCGTGCAGGCGTCCACCGGCGCTGACCTGGCCGCGGTCGCCACGGCCGCCCGGGAGGCCCGGGGCTTCGCGAAGTTCTGAGCAGAACCGGCCGCCCGGCTGGCGGCTCAGGTCGGCCGGTGCGGCCGGGCCTGGGGGGTTCGGGGGGCGGACGGGCGCTGGTGGCGGGTCAGCGAGAGCAGGTCGCGGGCCGGTCCCGCCGGGTGGGTCCCGGTCGGCCAGACGGCGCGCAGCGGACGGGCGAGGTCGAGGTCGGCCTCGTCCAGCGGTACGGCACGCAGCCGCCCCAGCGCCAGCTCGTCCGCGACGGCCAGCTCGCTGAGGACCGCGGCCCCGGCCCCGCCCACCGCCGCCGCCTTCATCGCCGTGGTGGAGGCCAGCACCATCAGCGGTGCGGCCGAGCCGCCGTAGCGGGCCAGCGCCCGGTCCAGCACCTCGCGGGTACCGGACCCGTGCTCGCGCAGGATCAGCGGGGTCGCGGCCAGCTCGGCGCCGCCCACCGGCGCGCGGCGGCGGGCCCAGGGGTGGCCGGGACCGACCACCACCCGCAGCCGGTCGGCGGCGACGGTCACCTCGTCCAGGCCGGGCGGGACGCTCAGGCCCTCGACGAAACCCAGGTCCGCGCGCCCGGCGAGGACCTCCTCCGCGACGTCGGTGGAGTTGGCGGCACGCAGGGTCACCGCGGTGTCGGGGAGCACGCCGCGCAGCGCCACCAGCCAGCCCGGCATCAGGTACTCGGCGACGGTCAGGCTGGCGCACACCCGCAGCCGCGCGTCCCGCCGTTCCCGCAGCGCGGCGATCCCGGCGTCCAGTGCCCGCGCGGCGGAGAGCACCTGCCCGGCCCATTCGGCGACCAGCGCACCGGCCTCGGTGGGCCGCGAGCCGCGCGGGGAGCGCTCCAGCAGCGGCACCCCGATCTGCCGCTCCATGCCCGCGATCCGCGCCGACGCGGCCGGCTGGCTGACGCCGAGCTCGGCGGCGGCCCGGCCGAGGCTGCCCAGCCGGGTCACCGCGAGCAGGAGTTCCAGGGCGCCGAGGTCGGGCACCCGGTGGGACAGCGGGCCGGTGCTCATAGGCTCAGCTTAGGGCCAGGTCATAGATCCCGCTTATGACCGCATAAGGCCGACGCCGCTACCGGCCCGTCGGGCCCGGCAGGAGGGTGGAGGCATGGCCACCACACTCACCCCACACGCCCCCGCCACCACCCCGGCCGACGCTCCCACCGCCGTGGCCGACCCCGCCGTGGCCGACCCCGCCGACGCACGCGCCACCGCGCAGCCCGACGCACGGCCTGCCGGGCAGGACACCGGGCAGCCTGCCGGGCAGCCCGCCGCGTTCGCCGCCGCCGGACGGTTCGGTCCCAACTGGTACGCCGCCGTCATGGGCACCGCCATCGTCGCCAACGGCGCGCACGCCCTGCCCCTGGTCGCCCGCACCCCGGTGCTGTCCGACCTCGCCGCCGGCGTCTGGCTGCTCTCGCTGCTGATGCTGGCCACGCTCGTGGCGACCCGGCTGTACGCGCGCCGGCTGCCGGACCGGCTCCGGGCGATGGAGCAGCCGTCCACCGCCGTCTTCTTCGGCTGTCCGCCGATGGCGATGATGGCCGTCGGTGCCGGAGCGCTGGGCGCGGGGGCCCCGCTGCTCCCCGCAGGGTTCGCGGTCGGGCTGGACGCCGTGCTGTGGACCGTGGGCACCGGGTACGGGCTGGTCGTCGCGGCCTGGGTGATGTACCTGCTGGTGGCGCGGTTCCGGGTGGACCGGGCGGGCTCCGCCCCGACCTGGCTGCTGCCGGTGGTCGCGCCGATGGTCTCGGCCGCGCTCGGCCCGGCCCTGCTCCCGCACCTGCCCGCCGGACAGCCCAGGGCCACGATGCTGGTCCTGTGCCTGGCCCTGCTCGGGGCCAGCCTGCTGAGCGTGCTGGTGCTGCTGCCCGGCGTCTGGGCCCGGCTGGTGCACGAGGAGCCGCTGCCGGCGGTGCTGGTGCCGACGCTGTTCCTGGTCCTCGGCCCGCTCGGCCAGTCGGTGACCGCGATGAGCCAGTTCGCCGGACAGGCCGCCACGGTCTCCCCGGCCCTGGCCACCCCGCTGCAGCACGCCGCGCTGCTCTACGGGATCCCGGTGATCGGCTTCGCGCTGCTCTGGTTCGCCCTGGCCACCGCGGTGACCGTGCGCCGGCTGCGGGACGGCATGCCCTTCGCGATGACCTGGTGGGCGTTCACCTTCCCGGTCGGCACCTGCGTCACCGGCGCGGCCGGGCTGGCCCGGATGACCGGCCTGGCGGTGTTCGACCTGCTGTCCGGCACGCTCTTCCTGGTGCTGCTGCTCGCCTGGTCGGTCGCCACCACCCGCACCGTGCGCGGCCTCGCCGCCGGCCGCCTCTGAGCCGGCCGGTGCGGGAAGCGCGAAGCCGCCCCTTGGCAGGGCCGAACAGGCTCTGCCAAGGGGCGGCTTCAGGTCCGTTGCGGCCCGCGCCACTCGCGCCGGCTACTCGCCGCGGCGCCTGGGGCGCCACACCACCAGCGCGCTGCTCTGCTGCACCTGCTGGTACGGCACCAGGTCGCGCCGGTACGAGGCGTGCACCGCGGCCTCCCGCTGCGAGGCGGCGACCCCGGCGCTGGCGACCTCGCCCTGCAGCTCGGCGACCCGCGCCGCCAGCGCGGCCACCTGATTCTCCAGCTCGATGATCCGCTTGATGCCGGCCAGGTTGATGCCCTCCTCCTGGGAGAGCCGCTGAACCTCGCGCAGCTGTTCGATGTCACGGCTGGAGTAGCGCCGGCCACGCCCTGCCGTACGGTCCGGGGACACCAGGCCCAGCCGGTCGTACTGCCGCAGGGTCTGCGGGTGCAGGCCGCTGAGCTGCGCCGCCACCGAGATGACGTACACCGGGGTGAACTCCGTCATCTGGTACGCGGCCGCGCCGCCCCGCGCGGAGCCGCCGCGCGGCCGCCCGTCGCCGGGCAGCCCGCCGCCGAGACCGACGCCGATCGGCCCGGAAGCGGAGCCCGCCGGGCCGGTCGTCCTGTTGCCGTCCATCACCTCATGCCTCCTCAGCGGCCTTGAACAGCGCCGCCCTCGGGTTCTCCGAGGCGGTCGCGTCGCGGTACTGCTCCAGAGCGGTCAGCGCGTCGCCCTCGGTCTCCGGCGGGACCGCGACCTCCACGGTCACCAGCAGGTCGCCGCGGGTGCCGTCCTTGCGGACCGCGCCCTTGCCGCGGGCCCGCATGGTGCGGCCGTTGGCCGTCCCGGCCGGGACCTTCAGGGTGACCGGGGGGCCGCCCAGGGTGGGCACCCTGATCGTCCCGCCCAGAGCCGCTTCAGGGAAGGTGACCGGCACGGTGACGGTCAGGTTGTCGCCCCGTCGGCCGAACACCGGGTGCTCCTGGACGTGCACGGTGACGTACAGGTCGCCCGGCTGGCCGCCGCGCTCGCCCTGCGCGCCCTTGGCCTTGAGCCGGATCCGCTGGTTGTCGGCGACGCCGGCCGGGATCCGCACCTGCATGGTGCGGGCCGAGGTGGCCCGCCCGCTGCCGTGGCAGACCTCGCAGGGGTCGTCCACGATCAGGCCGCGGCCCTTGCAGTCGCGGCACGGGTCGGACAGCGCGAAGTTGCCCTGCCCGCGTTGGACGTGGCCGGTGCCGACGCAGGTCGGGCAGACCCGCGGGGTGGTGCCGGCCTTGGCGCCGGTGCCGGCGCAGGTCTTGCAGGCGGCCTGACTGGTCATCCGGAGCGGGACGGTGGTCCCCTCCACGGCCTCGATGAAGCTCAGGGTGACCTCTGACTCGACGTCGGCGCCACGCCTCGGCTGCGCCGTACGGGTCCCGGCGCCGCGGTTGAACAGGCCGCCGAAGACGTCGCCGATCCCGCCGCCACCGCCGCCGCCGAAGGTGCCGGACTGGCCGCCGAACAGGTCGCCGAAGTCGAAGCCCGAGCCGCCGGTGCCGCCCCCGCCGGTGCGGAAGCCGCCATTGGCGAACAGCGCCCGCGCCTCGTCGTACTCCTTGCGCCGCTTGGGGTCCGAGAGCACGTCGTTGGCCTCGGAGATCTCCTTGAAGCGCTCCTCGGCGGTGCGGTCGCCCTTGTTGGCGTCCGGGTGGAACTCGCGGGCCAGCTTGCGGTACGCCTTCTTGATCTCAGGCGTGGAGGCGTCCTTGGGCACACCGAGGACCTTGTAGTAGTCCTTCTCCACGTAGTCCTTGCCGCTCAACGGAACTCCCTCCTTCCCCTGCTGACGTCCGTCCGGGTGATGGGGCCGTGGGACCGTACCCCGGAGCGTGCCCCGGCATACGGTCCCACAGTCGCCACCCGATCAGTCCTCGTTGTCACCGTCGCCCTTGGCGGCGGCTTTTCCCGACGCGGAGCCCTTCGAGCTCTTGGCGCCCTTCGCGTCCTTCACCGGTGCGGCCTCGGCCGCCTCGGCGTCCGACGCCGCACCCGGCTCCGGCTCCGCCACGGCGACCCGCGCCGGGCGGATGATCCGGTCGCCGATCTTGTACCCGGGCTGCAGGATCTGCACGCAGGTGGTCTCGTCCACGTCGGCCGAGTAGCTGTGCATCAGCGCCTCGTGCAGCTGCGGGTCGAAGGGCTCGCCCTGCTTGCCGAACTGCTGCAGCCCGAGCTTGGAGACCACGGTCTCCAGCGACTCGCCGACGGACTTGAAGCCGCCCGTCAGCTCCTCGTGCTCACGCGCCCGGCCGATGTCGTCCAGAACCGGCAGCAGGTTCTCCAGCAGGGCGGCGACGGCGATCTCACGCACCGTCACCCGGTCCCGCTCGACCCGCTTGCGGTAGTTCTGGTACTCGGCCTGGAGCCGCTGCAGGTCCGCGGTGCGCTCGGCGAGCTGCTTGCGGGCCTCGACCAGATCCTCAGCGGCGGTCGCCGCATCGGCCTCGGCGGCGGGGGCCGCCGCGTCGGCGGCTCCCGTCTCCTCGGCCTTGGCGGCAGAGTCGGCGCCGGGCTTCTTCGCGTCGCCCTGCGTCTTCCCCTGCGTCACTTGGCACCGCCCTCGCGCTTCTCGTCGTCGACGATCTCGGCGTCCACGACGTCGTCCTCAGCCGCGCCGGCCGCGTCGTGCGGGGCGTCGGCCGGGCCGCCGGCTGCCGCCGCGCCCTCGCCGGCCTGCGCGTACAGGGCCTGGCCGAGCTTCTGCGAGGTGGCCGAGAGCTTCTCGGTGGCCTCGCGGATCGCGGCGCTGTCCTCGCCCTTGAGGGCTTCCTTGAGGTCGGCCACCGCTGCGGCGACCTCGTCCTTGACCTCGCCGGGGACCTTGTCCTCGTTGTCCTTGACGAACTTCTCGGTCGTGTAGACGAGCTGCTCGGCGGTGTTGCGGGTCTCGGCGGCCTCGCGGCGCTTGTGGTCGTCCTCGGCGAACTCCTCGGCCTCGCGCATCATCCGCGTGATGTCCTCCTTGGGGAGGGCCGAGCCGCCGGTGACGGCCATGCGCTGCTCCTTGCCGGTACCGAGGTCCTTGGCGGAGACGTGCATGATGCCGTTGGCGTCGATGTCGAAGGTGACCTCGATCTGCGGCAGGCCACGGGGGGCCGGCGGCAGGCCGGTCAGCTCGAACATGCCGAGCTTCTTGTTGTACGCCGCGATCTCGCGCTCGCCCTGGTAGACCTGGATCTGCACGGACGGCTGGTTGTCCTCGGCCGTGGTGAAGATCTCGGAGCGCTTGGTGGGGATCGTGGTGTTGCGCTCGATCAGCTTGGTCATGATGCCGCCCTTGGTCTCGATACCGAGGGACAGCGGGGTGACGTCGAGCAGCAGGACGTCCTTGACCTCGCCCTTGAGCACGCCGGCCTGGAGGGTCGCGCCGATGGCGACGACCTCGTCCGGGTTGACGCCCTTGTTGGGCTCCTTGCCGCCGGTCAGCTCGCGGACGAGCTCGGCGACGGCGGGCATCCGGGTGGAACCGCCGACCAGGACCACGTGGTCGATCTCGGACAGCGCGATGCCGGCGTCCTTGATGACGTTGTGGAACGGGGTCTTGCAACGGTCCAGCAGGTCCGAGGTCAGCTGCTGGAACTGGGAGCGCGAGAGCTTCTCGTCCAGGTGCAGCGGGCCCTCGGCGGAGGCCGTGATGTAGGGCAGGTTGATCGTGGTCTCGGTCGAGGACGAGAGCTCGATCTTCGCCTTCTCGGCCGCCTCGCGCAGACGCTGCAGCGCCATCTTGTCCTTGGACAGGTCGACGCCGTGGCCGTTCTGGAACTGCTTCACCAGGTGGTCCACGACGCGCTGGTCCCAGTCGTCGCCACCGAGGTGGTTGTCGCCGTTGGTGGCCTTGACCTCGACCACGCCGTCGCCGATCTCCAGCAGCGACACGTCGAAGGTGCCACCGCCGAGGTCGAACACCAGGATGGTCTGGTCGTCCTTGTCCAGGCCGTAGGCCAGCGCGGCGGCGGTCGGCTCGTTGACGATGCGCAGGACGTTGAGGCCCGCGATCTCACCGGCCTCCTTGGTCGCCTGGCGCTCCGAGTCGTTGAAGTACGCCGGGACGGTGATGACCGCGTCCGCGACCTTCTCGCCCAGGTACGCCTCGGCGTCACGCTTGAGCTTCTGCAGGATGAAGGCGGACATCTGCTGCGGCGTGAAGTCCTTGCCGTCGATGTTCACCTTCCAGTCGGTGCCCATGTGCCGCTTCACGGACCGAATGGTCCGGTCGACGTTGGTCACCGCCTGGCGCTTGGCCACCTCGCCTACGAGGACCTCGCCGTTCTTGGCGAAGGCGACGACGGACGGTGTGGTCCGGGCGCCCTCGGCGTTGGTGATGACGGTGGGCTCACCGCCTTCGAGGACGCTGACGACAGAGTTCGTCGTACCGAGGTCGATTCCGACCGCACGAGCCATCGTGGAACCCTCCTGAGGGGGAAGTTGAGTTGAACAGGCTCAATCGTGCCTCATGGATTCCGTTCCGTCAACAGAGCTGAGCGGGTGGGGCTCAACTTTATTCAGCCCTTATCTGGAAGGCATACTGCGGGGCCGGAGCGGGCGGTGCGGGAGTGCCGCCGCGGGGCTGATGTGACCGGCGGCATAGGAGCGCACCGGTATCGGGCGGGGTATGGTCCGGCTGACCGGCCGACCGACCCGGTGCTCCCCGAATAAGTTACCGACCGGTATCATCGGTGGGACTCTCTCCACCCCGACCTGCCGCCAGCCCCTAGGAGACGGAGCGATGCAGCTCGCCGCGATCGTGATCTCACTGGTCACGACACTGGTCGGTACCGCGCTGGCCGCGCGCGCCGCCCTTTACATCTACACCTTCGTCAAGCTCGGCGCAGATGTGCCGGCCGGGTCCCGTACCGGCGACCCCGTGCAACGCGTCAGGACGGTGGCCAAGGAGTTCCTCGGCCACACCCGGATGATCACCTGGGGCGTCGTCGGCGTCGCGCACTGGTTCGTCGCGGTCGGCTTCTTCACGCTGATCCTGACCCTGGTGACCGCCTTCGGGCAGCTCTTCGACGCCGGCTTCGCGCTGCCGCTGATCGGCCACTGGGCGCCGTACCTGGTCTTCGAGGAGGTGGTCGGCACCCTCACCACGCTGGGCATCGCCACCCTCATCGTGGTCCGGCTGCTGTCGCTGCCCGGCCGGGCCGGCCGCAAGAGCCGCTTCGCCGGCTCCATCGCCTGGCAGGCCTTCTTCGTCGAGTACGTGATCCTCGGCATCGGCATCTGCATCCTGGTGCTGCGCGGCGTCGAGGGTGCGCTGGAGGGCGTCACCCACTACGAGGCCAGCTACTTCATCACCTACCCGCTGGTGAAGGCCTTCTCCGGGCTCTCGGTCGGCACCCTGCAGAACCTGATCTACCTCTTCGCGACGCTGAAGATCACGATCTCGTTCACCTGGGCGATCACCATCGGCCTCAACCCCTCGATGGGCGTGGCCTGGCACCGCTTCCTGGCCTTCTTCAACATCTTCTTCAAGCGCGAGCAGGACGGCGACGTCGCCCTCGGCGAGCTGCTCCCGATGACCTCCGGCGGCGTCCCGATCGACTTCGAGGACCCCGCCGACGACGCCGTCTTCGGCGTCTCCCAGGTCGAGCAGTTCTCCTGGAAGGGCCTGCTGGACTTCTCCACCTGCACCGAGTGCGGCCGCTGCCAGTCGCAGTGCCCGGCCTGGAACACCGGCAAGCCGCTGTCGCCCAAGCTGCTGATCATGAACCTGCGGGAGCACGCCTACGCCAAGGCGCCCTACCTGCTGGCCGGCGGCGGCAAGGACGCGGAGGGCAACGAGAAGGCCACGGCCGAGCAGCTGGCGGACGTCCCGGCGGCAGCGCTGGCCGAGGCCGAGCGCCCGCTGATCGGCACCGCGGAGGAGAACGGGGTCATCGACCCCGACGTGCTGTGGTCCTGCACCACCTGCGGCGCCTGCGTGGAGCAGTGCCCGGTGGACATCGAGCACATCGACCACATCGTCGACATGCGCCGCTACCAGGTGATGATCGAGAGCAGCTTCCCGACCGAGGCCGGGACCATGCTCAAGAACCTGGAGAACAAGGGCAACCCGTGGGGCATGGCCACCAAGGCCCGGCTGGACTGGGTGAAGGAGCTGAAGAAGGAGACCGGCATCGAGGTCCCCGTCATCGGCGACGACATCGACCCGGCCGAGGTCGAGTACCTGTACTGGGTCGGCTGCGCCGGCGCCCTGGAGGACCGGGCCAAGAAGACCACCAAGGCCTTCGCCGAACTGCTGCACACCGCGGGCGTGAAGTTCGCCATCCTCGGCAAGGAGGAGTCCTGCACCGGTGACTCCGCCCGCCGCCTGGGCAACGAGTTCCTGTTCCAGATGCTCGGCGCGCAGAACGTGGAGACCCTGAACACGGTCCTCGAGGACGCACCCGTCAAGCGGATCGTGGCCACCTGCCCGCACTGCTTCAACACCATCGCCAACGAGTACCCGCAGCTGGGCGGCCACTTCGAGGTCATCCACCACACCCAGCTGCTGCAGCACCTGATCGACGAGGGCAAGCTGGTCCCGGTGAACCCGGTCGAGGGTCTGATCACCTATCACGACCCCTGCTACCTGGGCCGGCACAACAAGGTCTACACCCCGCCGCGCGAGATCATCGCGGCCGTGCCCGGTCTCCGCAACGAGGAGATGCACCGTCACAAGGAGCGCGGCTTCTGCTGCGGCGCCGGCGGCGCCCGCATGTGGATGGAGGAGCGCATCGGCAAGCGGATCAACACCGAGCGGGTGGACGAGGCGCTGTCGCTGAACCCCGACATCATCTCCACCGCCTGCCCGTTCTGCCTGGTGATGCTCTCCGACAGTGCCAACGGGAAGAAGAGCGAGGGCGCGGCCAAGGAGAACCTGCGGGTCGTCGACGTGGCGCAGCTGCTGCTCGACTCGGTCAAGGCCACCCCGCAGGCCCCTGCCGAGACCCCGGAGCCCGCCCCGGCCGGCTCCTGAGTACCGCGCACTCCCGATCGACAGGGTGTTCCCTTCCCATGAAAGTGGGAATGGGGACACCCTGTGGTTCGACTGGGATGATGTCCTAAAATCCGCATCATGACTGACGGTTCGCAGAATCCGGAGGGGGGCGCCACCCCCCAGGAGCGTTCGGCTCCCCCTTTGTCGCACGACCCGCGCGTGCCCGTCCAGGATTCGTCGCCGCGTCCCGAGACCGAGAGCACCGTCATCATCGGCCGGGTGCTGCCGGCCTCGTCCGGCGCGCCGTCCGGGTACGGGTATCCGCAGCCCGAGCAGCAGCCCTACCCGCCGCAGCAGGGCGGCGGCGGGTCTTTCCAGCAGCCGGGTCAGCAACCGGCGCAGCAGCCCCCGACCGTGACGCAGCAGGGCGGGCCGCAGCAGCCGGGCCAGCAGCCCCCGAACTGGCAGCAGCAGCCTCAGCAGCCGTCCTACCAGCAGCAGCCGTCGCCCCAGCAGCCCGCGTACCAGCAGCCGACGGTGCCGAACTACGCGTCTCCGCCCGCGCCTCCGCAGCCGGTCAGCCCGTCGGGTCCCGACTGGCAGGCGCTCGCCGAGCGCAACGAGAGCAGCAGCCGGCGCCGCAACAGATGGTGGGCGATCGGCATAGTGGGAGTGGCCTGCGTGCTTGGCATCGGGGCCGGCGTGTTTATCATCAACCACACCGGCAAGAAGCCCGGCCCCCAGCCGCAGGCCGCCTCGGGTTCCCCCAGCGCGTCGGCTTCCTCCTCCGCTTCGCCGACCGCCGCCCCCACGGCCTCCGGCGGGCCGATCACCGACCGCTCCGGCGTGATCGCCCTCGATCCCGCGGCCGACGCCAAGGTGGTCCGGGTGAACGGCGGCGACGTGCTCAAGCTCAACGGCGGCGTCAACTCCTTCGGTGAGACGACCAAGCCGGTGGTCGACGTCTCCAGGAGCTTCAGCGTCTCCGCTTGGGTCCTCAACGACGTGGCCTCGGGCTCCCGGTCGGCCATCAGCCAGGGCAACGGCTCCTACTACTCCTTCGACCTGGGCCGGGAGAACTCGACCACGCACAACTCCTGGGTCTTCAAGGTGCAGACCTCGTCCGGGGACGCGGACAACACCATCTACCGGGCGCTCGCCAAGGGGACCGCGCCGGCGGGTGCGTGGACACTGCTCACCGGTACCTACGACGCGGGCAGCCACACCATCGCGCTCTATGTGAACGGCGTCCTCGCGTCCAGCACCGCGGTGCCCGGCATCTGGTCGGCGCCCGGTCCGCTCGAAGCCGGCCGGGTCCGCTACCAGGGCAGCTGGACCGACAACTGGGCCGGCGTGGTCGGTGACATCCAGATCTGGAACCGGGCGCTGACACCCGCCGACGCCCTCGGCATGAAGAACGGGACGGCGAGCGCGGGTTCGCCCCCGGTCGATTCCTGGCTGATCAACTAGCCGGAACACCGGAGAATCCGGGGGGCGTGGCCGCGACGGGTGGCCACCCCCTGGCCGGCGGGTGAACGCGGCTCTCGTCCAGGATCCGCATCATCACAACATGGCATCAAGGGCATCAGCAGGCACCTGCGTTCGACTATTGTCACGCGAGGGTTCGATAGCATGCGGAGGCTCGCCCGCCACTTACGCATCGGTTCCGAGGCGTTGTGGGCTACCAACTCCGCAACACGGCCCCGTCGGTAGCGGTCACACTGGGGGAATCCGTGAAAAAGCTCTCGGTCGTCATACCCGCGCTCAACGAGGCGGCGAACCTGCCGACCGTCATGGCGTCAATTCCGGTGGACGGGCTCAGGGACGCGGGCTGGAGCACCGAGGTGGTCGTGGTGGACAACGCCTCGACCGATGACACCGCCGACGTCGCCAGAGCCCTCGGGGCACGGGTGGTGGAGCAGCCTCTGCGCGGCTACGGGAACGCCTACCACGCGGGGTTCGAGGCGGCGACCGGTGAGGTGATCGCCACCGGTGACGCCGACTGCACCTATCCGTTCGACGCGCTGCCGGAACTCCTCCGCACCCTGGTCGACCAGGACATCGAGTTCATGACCACCGACCGCCTGCGGCGTGAGAACCGCCCGGCGATGAAGACCTCGCACGCCGTCGCCAACCACGCGCTCAGCGCGCTGAGTCGGGCTCTGTTCCGCAACGGACTGCGTGACTCGCAGTCCGGAATGTGGGTGTTCCGGCGGGACATCTGGCAGGCCCTCGACGTCCGGTCCACCGGAATGGCCTTCTCGCAGGAGATAAAGAACTCCGCCACCCGGGCCGGCTACCGCGTTCTCGAGGTGCCGATCGAGTACCGCGTGCGTGGTGGCGAGGTGAAGCTCAACGCGCTTCCCGACGGGATGGCCAATCTGCGCCAGCTGTTCGAGCACCGCTTTCGCGAGCCGGTCCGGCCCGCCGTCACGGGCGGCATTCCGGCGCAGGCCACGCAGTCCAAGGGACCGCGAACCGATCAGTTCGAGCCGGTATGACGGCGCAGCCCGAAGCGGGGGAGGAGGAGCCCGAGCTCCCCTCGCCTCCCCGTCGCACCGGTGCGGGGCGTCTGCGGCGACGCCGCCGCGGGCCCAGCGTCAGGGCCAGGGTGGTGACGGCGCTGGTGGCCTGTGCGGTCGCCGTGGGCCTGGGTGCGGCCGCGTGGTCGGTTCCGGCCGCGCGCACGGTGCTGCTGCAGTCCTTCACCCAGGAGCCGAGCCCGTACGCCGAGCTGTACTTCACCAGTCCGCCCGGTTTCGACGGATCCACCGTGGTGGTCCCGGTCGCTCTGGACGACCACGGGACCGGTGTCCAGTCCTACCGGGTGCAGGTCGACCTGGAGTCGGCCACCGGGAAGTTCCTGGCCACCACCACGGTGCGGGTGACCCCGCGGACCGGGGTCCCGGTGCCGGTGGTGGTGCGCACCGTGGCGCCGGTCGGCACCGCGGTCATCCTGGTCCAGCTTCCCGGCCATCCGCAGACACTGCACTTCCGCCTCGTCAACTAGCCGACCCCTCTCATCCCAAGGGCACTGAATGAACAGCACACGGAGCCAGGCCGTCGTCACGACGAGCTGGGACGACGGGCACCGGCTCGACCCCAGGCTGGCTGCGCTGCTGGAGAAGTACCGCATTCCCGGCACCTTCTACATCGCGCCGCGGAACCTGGAGATCGAGCCGGCCGACCGTCTCGACTCCGCGGGTATCCGTGACCTGTCCGAGCGCTTCGAGATCGGTGGGCACACGCTCACCCACCAGCGCCTGCCGCTGATCTCCGAGCAGGAGGCCGCCGCGGAGATACGGGACGGCAAGGCGGAGCTGGAGGAGATCATCGGGGCTCCGGTCACCAGCTTCTGCTACCCGCGCGGCGAGTACACACCCGTGCATGTCCGACAGGCCGGGGAGGCCGGCTTCAGCCTGGCCCGGACGGTGGAGCGCAGCTCGCTCGACCCCGGCGCGCCGATGGAGCTGTCCACGACCATCAACGCCTACGCGCACCGGGTCGACGGACCGCTCGCCCTGCGGCTCGCCGGCAAGAAGCCCTGGACCGCGGCCAAGCTCTACCTGGAGTGGGACGAGCTGGCGATCCGCTGGTTCGACCTGTGTCTGGAGCGCGGTGGGGTGTACCACCTGTGGGGGCACAGCTGGGAGGTGGACGCACGCAGGGACTGGCACCGGCTGGAGCGGGTGCTGGCCCATGTCGCCGACCGCCCGGACGTCACCTATGCCGACAACCGGGATATACCGGGGCTGGATTCCTGATGCGCACCGTCCTGCAGATCACGCCCTACTATCCGCCCCATCTGGGCGGGCTGGAGCGCGTGGTGGAGCACCTCTCGGCGCAGCTGGCCCGGCGCCACCGGGTCCAGGTGGTCACCACGGTGCTCGGTGCGGACGGTGCCCCGCGCCGTTCCCGGGAGGGCGCGGTCGACGTCCGGCGCCACCGGGCGGTGGAGGTCGCGCACACCGCCCTCGCCCCCGGGCTGCCGCTGTCCCTGCTGCGTGCCCCGCGAGCGGCCGTGCTGCATCTGCACAGCGCGCACGCCCTGCTGCCCGAGCTGGTCGCGTTCACCGCCCTGGTGCGCCGGCAGCGGTTCATCGTGCACTTCCACCTCGACGTCGACGCCTCGGGCCGTCTCGGCTGGCTGCTGCCCGCCTACAAGAAGCAGGTCTTCGGACGGGTGCTGCGCGCGGCCGCGGCGGTCGTCGTGCTGACCGGGACCCAGGCGGAGTTCATCCGGAGCACCTACGGAGTGCCCGCGGAGCGGGTGTTCGTCGTCCCCAACGGAGTCGGGGCCGAGTACTTCATGCCGGTACGGGAATCCGCTGGGCGCCCGCTGCGGCTGCTCTTCGTCGGACGGCTCAGCGCGCAGAAGAACGTCGGCCGCCTGCTGGAGGCGATGAGCCTGCTCCGGGAGCCGGTCCAGCTGCGGGTGGTCGGTGACGGTGAGCTGCGGGAGGAACTGGAGTCGCAGGCGAAGCGGCTGGGGCTGACCGGGGTGACCTTCGAGGGCGGTCTGCTCGGTCCGGACCTGCTCCGCGCCTACGCGGACGCCGACGCGCTGGTGATGTCCTCGGACAAGGAGGGAATGCCGCTGGTGGCGCTGGAGGCCATGGCGGCGGCGCTGCCGGTGGTGGCGACCGACGTCCCGGGCAACGCCGAACTGCTCGGCGGGGTCGGACTGCTGGCCGCACCCGAGCCCGCGGCGCTGGCCGCCGCGATCGACTCGGTCGCCGCCGGCCCGGAGCTGCGGCTGGCGCTGGCGCGGCGCAGTTCGGCAGCGGCGGGCGGCTACTCCTGGGACGCGGTGGCCCGGCAGGTGGAGGACGTGTACACGGAGGTCTTCGGAGCGGAGACCGCGGCGGCAGAGGTCGTCGGATGACCCTGCCCTTCTGGGCGCGGGGACGCTCGGGGCTCCTCTGCGGCATCACGCTGACCAGCCTGCTGGAGCTGGCCCCGGGGGTGCCCGCGGTCCCGTTCACCATGGCCGGACTGTGGCTGCTGTTCGGCGCCCCGACCCTGCTGTGGCGTGGTGTCGCCTCCCGCGCCGTCTCCCGCCGGGACAGCAGCCTGCTGCTCGCGCTGGGTCTGGCCGTGATCACCGACCTGCTGGTCGCGCTGCTGCTGAACACCGTCCTGCCGCTGGTCGGCATGGTGCATCCGCTCACCAGGGTGCCGCTGGCCGGGGCCTCGGGGATGGCGCTGATCGCCCTCGGGGCGCTGCTGCCCGAGGAGGAACGGGAGAAGCCGGAGCAGCGAGCGTCCGGCCGGGGCGCGCCGCAGGGCCTGTTCGCGGTGGCCGCCCTCGGGTCGGTCACGCTGGTGCTCTCGGTCGCCGGGGCGATCCGGCTCAACAACGGTCTGAGCGGTGCGGTCAGCACGGTGGCACTCACGGCCGTCGCCGCACTGCTGGTGCTGCTGATGGTGCGGCGACGGCGCTATCCCGCCGAGGTACTGGAGTTCGGCCTGTTCCTGGCGGCCGCGGCGCTGCTGCTGCTGACCTCGCTGCGCGGCTGGTTCATCACCGGGCACGACATCCAGCGCGAGTACCAGGTCTTCCAGCTGGCGTACCAGGCAAGCCGCTGGAACGTGGGCTCGCTGGCCGACGCCTACAACGCCTGCCTCAGCATCACCCTGCTGCCGGCGGAGGTGGCCCGGCTCACCGCGATCCCGGGCGTCTATGTCTTCAAGGTCCTGTTCCCGCTGCTGTTCGCGCTGACCCCGGTGCTGGTGTACCGGTCGGTGCGCAATGTCGCGCCGCAGTTCGTGGCGCTGCTGTCGGCCGTCTACTTCATGGCGTTCCCGACCTTCTTCACGGACATGACCTTCCTGGGGCGCCAGGAGATCGCCTTCCTGCTGCTCGGTTGCGCGATGGTGGTGCTGACCGACGCGGGCCGTCCGCTGCGGCTGCGCCGGCTGATCGTCACCGTGCTGCTCGCGGGGATCGTGCTCTCGCACTACTCGACCACCTACGTGGTGGTGGCCACCCTCGGTCTCGGTCTGGCCGCCGACCTGCTGTGGCGGCTGGCCGGGCGGCGCGGCGCCGGCAGCGGCGGACGGCGCCGTACCGGCCGGGCGCAGGCGCAGGGCTTTGTGACCTGGTGGATGGTGGCGGCGTCCGCCGTGCTGGCGCTGGTGTGGGCGGGGCCGGTCACGCACACCAGTGGGCAGTTGCAGAGCACGCTCACCCAGTCCCTGCAGGACATCCTCCATCCCGGGCACAGCCAGGGCGGCTCCTCCGACACCTCGTACAGCCTGTTCGGCGGCGGCGCGGTCAGCCCCGACCAGCGGCTGAGCCAGTACCGGACCGAGACGGAGCAGTTGACGGCCGCCCAGCGCGCCCGCGGGGAGCGCATCCCGCTGAAGGTGGTGAACACCTATCAGACCGTCGCGGTGCCGCAGCCGAACCAGCCGCTCACCGCGGCCGGGCAGGTGCTGCAGTCCACCGGTCTGGACGTGGTCGCGGCGAACGGGTTCGTGCGGCAGGCGCTGGCGCGGCTGCTGCAGGTGCTGCTGCTGGCCGGAGTGGTGGTGACGGTCAGGTGGCGGCGCAAGGGCTTCCGGCCGACCAGGGACCAGCTCACCCTGACCGTGGGCGCGGTGGGCCTGATCGCGGTCCTCACGGTGCTGCCCCAGCTCTCGGTCGACTACGGGGTGCTGCGCGCCTTCCAGCAGGGCCTGTTCTTCTTCGCGCCCTTCATCGCGGCCGGCACATTGTGGGCCCTGCGCTGGGCCGGGCGCCGGTCGACGCACCTGGTCTGCGCCGCGATGGCGGCGATGTTCCTGGACCTCACCGGTGTGGTCCCGCAGCTGCTCGGCGGCTACCCGGGCCAGCTCAACCTGAGCAACTCGGGCCAGTACTACGACATCTACTACGACCATCCGGAGGAGCGCACGGCGATGGCCTGGCTGCTGGCGCACACCGCGGCCGACCCGGCCACGAACGGTCAGTCCGAGATCCAGACCGACCGGTTCACCTTCGACCGGCTGCAGACGATGATCGACGAGCCGAACCTGGAGGACATCTACCCCACCCTGCTGAGTTCGTACTCGTATGTCTTCCTCGGCACGACGACGGTACAGACCGGACAGGTGACCATCTCCTACCGCGGCGACCTGGTGACGTACCAGTACCCGGTGACTCTGCTGGACCTGCAGAAGGACCAGATCTACAGCAGCGAGGGAGCGTCGATCTACCGATGACCGGGTCCGGCCCGCAGCCGCTGCGGGTGCTGCTCGTCAGCCACTACTACCCGCCGCACGTCGGCGGGATCGAGAACGTGGTCCGTCAGGAGGCGGTCCGCCTGGCGGCCCGGGGCGTCCAGGTCACGGTGCTGACCAGCGGGGAGCGCGGGGAGGTGCGCGACGAGGAGGGGGTGCGGGTGGTCCGGGTCGGCGCCTGGAACGGTGCCGAGCGCCGTGCGGGTGTCCCCTTCCCGCTGCTGTCACCGCTGGTGCTGACGGCCGCCCGGCGCTGGGCGCGCTGGGCGGACGTGGTGCATATGCACGACTGCTTCTACCTGACCTCGTGGGCGGCGGGGCTCGGCGCGGTGCTCACCCGCACCCCCTATGTGCTGACCCAGCACGTCGGGCTGGTCCAGCATCCGTCCGCCCTGGTTCGCGGGGTACAGCGGGCGGTGTACCGCACGGCGGGACGTGGGCTGCTGCGGCGGGCCCGCCGGGTGTTCACCCTGAACGCCACGGTCGCGGACTTCGTCCGCTCGCACGGCGTCCGCCCGGAGCGTGCCCGGCACCTGCCCAACGGTGTGGACACCGCGCTGTTCCGCCCGGCCGCGTCGGCGCTGGAGCGGTGCGGCGCCAGGAGGCGTTTCGGGCTGCCGCAGGACCGCGTGCTGGTGCTGTTCGTGGGCAGGATGGTGCCCAAGAAGGGCTACGACCTGCTGCTCGCCGCCCGCGGGCCGGCCGCCGACTACGACCTGGTGTTCGCCGGCGACGGGGACGCGCCGGCGCTGGCCGGCCTCGCCGGGGTGCACCACCTCGGCGCGCTCCGGCCCGAGGTGCTCGCCGACGCGTACCGGGCCTGCGACGTGTTCGCGCTGCCCTCGACCGCGGAGGGCTTCCCGCTGACGGTGCAGGAGGCCATGGCGTCCGGACTGCCGGTGGTGACCACCGACGACCCGGGGTACGCGCCCTACCGGCTCGACCGCTCCCGGGTGACGCTGGTGCCCAGGGACGCCGCCGTGCTGCGCGGCACGCTGACGACGCTGGCCGAGGACGAGGCACTGCGCGCACGGATGGGCCGTTACTCTCGTAGCTGCGCCACGACGGACTTCGCCTGGGAGGAGCATGTGGGAGCACTGATCGAGCACTATCGCGACGCGCTGCCCACGGGGGCGCCATGAGGACGCTCCCCGGTCCGCTCGGTCGGCCGTCGGTCCGTCCGCTGCTCGAAGTCGCCCTGCTGCACGGTCTGCTCGGCTGGCTGTACGTGGCCGCCGTCGCGGCGACGAGACCGGACGCGATGGCCGTGCCCATCGCCTCGGTGCTGCCGATGCGCCGGGACACCTTCGGCGCGTGCTGCTTCGCGGTCTCGGGACTGGCGGCCTTCGCCCTGCAGGCCGGCGAGCAGGCGTTCCGGCGCCGCCCCGTGCGTCGCGGCGCGGTGGACGCGGCGCTGCGCACCGTGGTCGGATACGCCCTGCTGGTGTGGGCCTACCTCTGCGTCAACTCGCTCACCCACCCCGGGACCACCGCACGTCAGCTGACCCACTTCGCCACCGTGCCCACCGAGGGCACGGCCGCGGTGGGCTGTTTCGCCGCCTCCGCCGTGGCGCTGTACCTGCTTCGCAGCCGCGGTGCGCGCCGGGCCGCGGCGGGAACCGATGGGTAGGCACAGCGGCGGACCGGGCGGCCGGGCGGGTGCCGGTGCCGGTTCCGGTGCCGCCGGGCGGGGCAGCGCCAGGCACGCCCGCCCCGCCGACCAGGTGTACCGCAGCTCGTTCTTCATGATGGCCTCGACGGTGACGACGGCCGGCCTGGGCTTCCTGTTCTGGGTGGTCGTCGCGCGCTTCTACAGTCCCGGCCAGGTGGGCCTGTCGACCTCGCTGATATCCGCGACCTCGCTGATCGCCTACCTCAGCCTGTTCGGGCTGAACAGCACGCTGGTCCGTTTCCCGGCACCGGACTTCGCCCGCAACTCGCAGGTGTCGCAGTCCATGGCCCTCGTGGCGGTGACCGCCTGCGTGGCCGGAACGGTCTATCTGCTCGGACTGCCCTGGTACGGCCACAAGCTGATGTTCGTCAGGGACCACCTGGTGCTGGCCGCCGCGTTCGTCCTGTTCTGCGCGTGCGCGGGGCTGAACCAGCTGACCGACTCCGTCTTCATCAGCGCGCGGATGCCGCAGTACAACGTCCTGGTGGACGGCTTCATCCAGGGGCTGACCAAGCTGGCCCTGCCGTTCGCCCTGGTCGGTTTCGGCGCGGCCGGCATCGTCGGGGCCACCGGCGGCGGCTACGCGGTGGCCGTCGCCGCCTCGCTCTTCCTGATGCGGCGTCGGCTGGGCTTCGGCTTCGACTTCCGCACCCGCGGCACCCGGCTGATGGAGCAGTTCGGCTTCTCCGTCGCCAGTTACGCCTCCAGCCTGCTCAATCTGGCGCCGCTGATGGTGGTCCCGCTGATCGTGCTGCAGGTGCGCGGCGCCGAGGACGCCGGCTACTACTATGTGGCCTTCCAGATCTCCAGCATGCTCACGGCGCTGTCCTACTCGGTCGGAGAGGCGATGTTCACCGAGGCCTCGTACGACGAGTCGCGCTTCCCCGAGCTGCTGCGACGCTCCGGCGGGATCATCGCCGGCGTCCAGATCCCGGCCGCCGCCGTCGTGGCCGTCGGCAGCGGACTGCTGCTGCAGATGTTCGGCGGCGCGTACGCGACCCGGGCCCAGTCGCTGCTGGCCGTGCTGGCCGTCGGAGCCGTCGCCGTGGGCCTCAACACCTGGGCCAGCTTCGCCCTCAAGATCGCCCGAAGGATGAAGCACCTCATCCTCAGCAACGTGGTCTACGCCGCGGTGACCATCGGGCTGGCCGTTCTCTGGGCCCCGCGCGGTCTGGTGTGGATCGGCTGGGCCTGGGGCGCCGGCAACCTCGCCTCCGGCGTGTACGCCGCGGCCGCCCTCCTCGCCGGCCGGGTCCGGGTGGCCGTGCCGGCCGCACCGCCAGCCCTGGTCCTGCACGATCCCGTCCTGCACGATCCCGTCCTGCACGATCCCGTCCTGCAGGAACCTGTCCTGCAGGAACCGCAGATGCTCCCGGCCGATGGGTACTACCGATGAAGATCGTCGTGATCAACGCCTATGTGCGGGAGAACGCGGGGGACGCCGCCCTCCTCGCCGTCTGCCTGCGGCAGGTCGGCGAGGCGTTCCCGGACGGCCGGGTGCAGATCGCCGGTATGGAGGACGCCGCCGTCCGCCCGGACTTCGAGGGGGTGCCGAACCTCGGCTCGATCTGCCGCTACGTCGCCGACGGCGGGGTCCCGAAGCTACGCCGGATCCTGCGCAGGCTGGTCGTCGGCTCCCTCGCGGTCCTCGCTCTGCTCATGCCTCGGCCGGTGGCCCGGCTGCTGCTGGCCCTGCTTCCGGCCGAGGTGAGGCGTGAGGCCGACGCCGTGGCCGGCGCCGACCTGGTGGTGTCCATGGGCGGCGGCTACCTGTACGCACGCCCCGGGCTCGACGGCTACCAGAACGTCTTCTTCGTGCTGCTCCCGGCACTGATCGCGCAGAAGGCGGGCGTGCCGGTCGTCTTCGCGCCGCAGTCCTTCGGGCCGTTTCCGGCACGGCCGCAGCGCTGGCTGGTCGGCCGGGTGCTGCGCCGCGCGGTGCTGGTGCTCGCCCGCGAGGACGTCAGCGTCGGCATCCTGGCGGACTGCGGGGTCACCGAGCCACAGGTGCGGCGCGCCGTCGACTCGGGCTTCGCCTTCGACCCCCCGGTCTCCACCGACTGGCGGGCGCGGATGGGTGTGGACCCGGAGCAGCCGCTGGTCGGGATCACCGCTCGCCGCTGGCTCGCCCCGGCAGCCCAGGAGGGCTACGAGCGGGCGCTCGCCGCGACCGTCGACTCGCTGCACGCCGACGGCGTCCGGGTGGTGCTGATCCCGCAGGTGAGCACCGACTACCTGGACGACGACGACCGCATCGTCGAGCGCCGGATCGCCGGGTACTGCGCCCGGCAGCCGCTGCTGATCGAGGACCGCGTCGACTACCGCGACCTCAAGGGCATGTACCGGGAGTGCTCCCTGCTGATCGGCACCCGCTTCCATTCGGTGATCTTCTCGCTCACCAGCGGGGTCCCCTGCGTCGCGATCGAGTACGAGCACAAGACCCGGGGGATCATGGCCGATCTCGGCCTCGGGGAGTGGGTCCTGCCGATCGCCGAGGTGACCCACGCGCGGCTGTGGGCGCTGGTGTCCGCGCTGCGCGCGGATCCGGAGCAGTACCGCGAGGCCATGCACCAGCGACTGCCCGGCTACATCGCCCGGGCCGAGCGGTTCCCGGAACTGCTCCGGGCCGCGACCACCGGCGCCGGCGACCGTCCGGCCACCGGGCGGGACGGGGTGCTGGTCTGATGGCGGACCCGGAACGCACGGTACTGCTGGCGGCTCCCTACTTCCCGCCGGACGTCGGCGGGGTGGAGAACTACGTCTGGCACCTGGCCAGGGTGCTCCGGGCCAGGAACGGCTGGCAGGTGGTGGTCGCGACCACCGCGAGGCCGGGGGAGGCCCCGGGCCGGGGCCAGGGCCCCGACGGCGTCACGGTGCACCGGCTGCGATCGCTGGCCAGGGTCTCCAACACGCCGCTCGGAACCGGCTGGCGCCGCAGCCTGCGCGCCATCGTCGAAGCGGAGCAGGTCGATCTGGTCAACGCACACGCTCCGGTACCGCTGTTCGCCGACGCCGCCGCACGCGCCTGCCCGGCCGTCCCGTTCGTGCTGACCTACCACACCGGCCGAATGCGCAAGGGGCAGCTGCTCCCTGACGCGGTGTGCGCGCTGTACGAGCGGACCCTGCTGGCCGGGACGGCCCGGCGGGCACGCGAGGTCGTCTGCTCCTCGGACTATGTCGCCGCCGACCTGCCACGCCTGTTCGGGGGGCGGGCGACGACCGTCTCCCCGGGGGTCGACCTGGACCGCTTCACGTCCGGACCGGTTCCCGCCGAGCCGCGGATCGCCTTCGTCGGCTCGCTCGACCGGGCCACCTCCTACAAGGGGCTGGCCGAGTTGCTGCGGACCGCCGCCGTCCTCGCCGCGGACCGTCCCGACCTGAGGGTGGAGGTGGTCGGGTCCGGCTCGGCCGCCGAGGAGTACCGCGCGCTGGCCCGTCAGCTGGGGATCGGCGGGCAGGTGGTCTTCAGCGGGCGGCTGGAGGGCGAGGAACTGGCCGCGGCCTACCGGCGGGCCAGGGTCCTCGCGCTGCCCACGTCCTACGACAGCTTTCCCAGCGTGCTGGTGGAGGCGATGGCCTGCGGGCGACCGGTCGTCACGACCCCGGTCGGGGGTATCCCCTCGCTGGTCACGGACCGGGTGAACGGGCTGCTGGTGCCGGTGGGCGACGGGCCCGCGCTGGCCGGGGCGCTGTGCTCGGTGCTGGACGACGACGCCCTCGCCGGCGCGCTGGGTGCGGCGGGCCGCGCGCTGGTGTCCCGGGAGCTCTCCTGGGACCGTCAGTGCGACCGGACCGCCGAGGTCTTCGAGCGCGCCCTCGTCAGTGGTGCTCCCGCTCGTACGCGGCGATCGCTTCCCTCAGCGCGTTGAAGGCCGGCTTCGGGCTGCCGTCGAGGCGCCGCAGACCGAAGAACAGGGACCGGGAGGCCTTCTGGGCGGGTGTTCCCGAGTCCCGGTCGGCGAACCAGAACAGGGCCGTGACATGCGAGTTCGCGGCTGTGGCGGTCACCGTGTCGGTGGCGATCCGGGCCTGGAACGCCTCGGTCACATGGGTCGTGTTCGGCGGGATGGTCTTCCCGTCCGAGGCCACCCCTGGACCGTTCGTCCCTGCTCCCGTCTCGGTGATCCAGATCGGCAGGTTGGGGGTGCCGTACTTGTCCAGGACCGCGACGAGGTTGTCGCTGTAGCTGCTGATCCGCTCGTAGGCGGTGCCGAACCGGGTGACCGCGCTGGGCAGAATCGGATAGGTGTACGGGTGGTAGCTCAGGGCGTCCACCAGGTGGTTGGCGCCGAGCTTGGACACCGCGGTCAGGAACGCGGTCTGCGACATCCAGCCGGTCGTGGGGTTGGAACCGACCGCGGCGAGCCCGCCCATCAGCAGGTAGGCCCTCGGGTCGACGCTGCGCAGTTCCTGGGCCGTCTCCCGGAGCAGCTGCGTGTACCCCGCGGGATCGGGCTTGGGTGCCCAGAACGGGGTGATGTTCGGCTCGTTCCAGATCTCCCAGGTGTGCACGCCCTGGGGGGCGTAGCGCCTGGCGGCGGTGGCGGCGAACGCGGCGAAGGCGGCCGGGTTCGCCGGGGCGCACGCGGCGCTGTCGCAACCCGCCTTGCGGGCCCAGGCCGGCGTGTACCCGAGGGTCGGCAGGACGTCGAGGCCGCGGGCCCGGGCGGCGTTGACGATCCGGTCGAAGCGCGGCCACTGGTAGCTGTCGGCCGAGTCCGGCTGGATGTCCTCCCAGGACAGATCGACCCTGATCCAGTGCGCCCCGAGGGTCACCGCGTCGTCCAGCCCCGCTGCCAGGTCCTTGTCCGACATCCACACCAGGGTGTCGCCGTAGGCGATGCCGATCCGCATCTGCCGGGGTTCCGTCGCGGGCGCGACAGCTGTGGGCGCGTCAGCCACCGCGGACTGCTTCGGCGTCGCCGAGGAGGATGCCGCGATGACCGTCGCGCACGCGGTCACGGAGAAGGCCACCAGGGCCATCAGCAGCCTCTGACGTATACCGGAGAGTTTCACCACGCGGTTCAGCATAGGTCCAGTCCCAGCGGGGGAAGAGAACGGGCTTGCCCGGTGGCATGCTCCGGGTACCTTCTGATGGTGGGTACCAAGGGATTCAGTCTCAGGCGCAGGGGGCAGGGCGGTCCGGGCGCGGACGCGCCGCAGCCGCCCCGCGCGTCCGACGGGGGCGGGGCCGGGGGCCGGGGCAGGATGCCCGGCGACGACGATGTGCCCGGACACACACGGTCGTTCACGCTCGGCGAGATGCCGGCGGGCGAGGTGCCGCCCGGCGGCGGCGCCGGTGTCGCCGTGAGCGAGGAGCGGATCACCACCTACCGCGCGGGTCAGCCCCATCCCCGAGTGGGGAGCTCCCGGCTGGCCTGGCGTCCGCTGCTGGCCGGGATGTTCCGCCACCCCACCCGCACCTTCGCGCAGATGCGCGGGCACCAGGTGTGGGCCCCCGCGCTGATCGTCTCCGCCGTGTACGGGGCGCTCGTGGTCTTCGGCTTCGGCACCAGCCGCGATCAGGTGGTGCACTCGACCTTCTCGCTGGCGCTGACCATCCTGGTCTCCAGCGCGGTCGGGATCATCCTCGCCGGGCTGATGTTCGGCGCGGTGACCCACGCGCTGGCCCGTCAGCTCGGCGGTGACGGCGCCTGGGCGCCGACCATCGGCTTCGCCATGCTCATCGCCTGGACCACGGACGCCCCCCGGCTGCTGTTCTCGTTCTTCCTGCCGAGCGGCAACGGCTTCGTGCAACTGCTCGGCTGGGGCACCTGGCTGCTCTGCGCCTGGCTGCTGACGGCGATGGTCCGGCAACTGCACGACCTGCCCTGGGGCAAGGCGGCCGCCGCAGCGGCGATCCAGCTGCTGGCGCTGCTCATCGTGATCAAACTGCCGATCCTGGGCTGAGGCGGCCGTCCCACGGCCCGTCGCGGCATCGGCGAAGATGGTGGAGACCGGTCCGCACCATCAGGAGTAAGCGAGAGCCATGACCCTCCCCACCACGTCCACCCACGTGACCTTCCCGGCCGGAGCGGTCGACGGCAGCTCCACGGTGCTGGCCGTGCTGCCGCTGCCCGACGGCCGGCACGGCGTGGTCACCGAGGCCACCCCGTTCCACCCGCTCGACCACACCTGGCCGGACCAGCCCGCCGACACCGGCACCCTGGACGGCCGGCCGGTGCTGGACTGCGTCACCGGAGCGGTCAGCCCGGAGGGCGAGTTCTTCCTCGGCGCCGAGATCCCGGTGCGGCGCGGGGAGGAGGACTGGGCCTGGCTGGCGGTCCATGTGACCGAGGAGCCGGTGGCCGTCGGCGCCACCGTGGAGCTGCGGGTGGACGCCGACCGGCGCGCCGCGCTCTGCGCCTCCCACACCGGCTGCCACCTGCTGGCGCTGGCCCTGAACGCGGCGCTCGCCTCGCGCTGGCGCAAGGACCCGGGCCGCAGCGACGCCCTCGGTCACCCGGACTTCGACAGCCTGGCGATGGACTCCTCGCGGATGGACACCGCGGCGAGCACCGACGTCTACCGGATCGGGAAGTCGCTGCGGAAGAAGGGCTTCACCGCGGACGACCTCGCGGCCGACCTGCCGGCGCTGACCACGGCCGTGAACGAGCAGCTCGCCGCATGGGTGGCGGCCGACGCCGCGGTCCGGGTCGAGGCCCCCGGCCCCGAGCTCACCGCTCGCCGTCGCTGGAGCTGCGACCTGCCGGAGGGCCCGGCGTCGATCTTCTGCGGCGGCACCCACCTGAGCCACCTGGGTCAGCTCGCCGCGCTCACGACCGAACTGCGGCTGAGCGAGGACGGCACCGAGCTGACCGCCGTCACCTCGCCCAAGCGCCTCTGACCAGGCTCGGCGGCCTGCTCCGGCCGGGCCCGGCGGCCGCCGGGTGGTGATCGCTGCCGGGGCTCAGATCTTCGAGCGGTGGAAGTTCTGGAACGAACGCGACGGCGTCGGCCCGCGCTGCCCCTGGTAGCGCGAGCCGTACTTCGCCGAGCCGTAGGGGTGCTCGGCGGCGGAGGTCAGCCGGAACAGGCAGAGCTGCCCGATCTTCATGCCGGGGAAGAGCTTGATCGGCAGGGTGGCGACATTGGACAGCTCCAGCGTCACGTGGCCGCTGAAGCCGGGGTCGATGAAGCCGGCCGTCGAGTGGGTGAGCAGGCCCAGCCGCCCCAGCGAGCTCTTGCCCTCCAGACGGGAGGCGAGGTCGTTCGGCAGCGTGATGACCTCGTAGGTGGAGGCCAGCACGAACTCACCGGGGTGCAGGATGAAGGCGTCGTCCCCCTCCGGCTCCACCAGCCGGGTCAGGTCGGCCTGCTCCATGGAGGGGTCGATATGGGGGTACTTGTGGTTCTCGAACACCCGGAAGAACCGGTCGAGTCGTACGTCGATACTGGATGGCTGGACCATCTGCGGGTCGTACGGGTCGAGGACCACGCGCCCGGATTCGATCTCGGCCCGGATGTCCTTGTCTGAGAGCAGCACTCCACGAGGTTACGTGCATGAGCAGGCCCCCGCCCAATCCGGCTCGGATCATGACGGGGGCCGACGCTGCCGACACGCGTGGTGAAGGGGATGTTCAGGCCAGGAACTCGACCGCTTCCCTCCTCAGCGCGAGCTGGATCTGCGCCCGGGTGAGGCTGCCCAGATCGGCCGGTACGGAACTGCGCAACCGCGCGCAGAGGGGACAGCGGATGAGCCGCCCGGGACCGAGCCGCTTCGGCCCGAGATTCTGCATCGGGAACGTGGCGGTGCTGAACAGGTGCCCCTCGGCACAACGGACCACAGTGCGCTCCATTGCTTCCTTTCCCCATCGGACGACTCGCCGTGCCTCGACCGTGCGGACAGCGGCTCGCCTACCCCAACTCGCTTCGCTGTACTGGGATCCGGGCGTGTGATCGGCTGTCCGCGACGGAGCGCGGCGTTGTCACATTAGGGGATGTTCCGGACATTGCACCCAGTGACGCGCCGACCATCCCAGCCCTGGAATCCGCCCGCCACAGTACGCCCACGCCCACCACGGCCACCACCTCGCGCGGGTCGATGCAGCTGACACCGGCCATGGGGTAGAGTGAACGCCGACGGCCATACCTGATGGCTGATCACGCGGGTGTAGTTTAATGGTAGAACATGAGCTTCCCAAGCTCAGAGCGCGAGTTCGATTCTCGTCACCCGCTCCACGGAAACCCCCAGGCCAGAGGCCCGGGGGTTCTTTGTTGTCCAGACCAATTCAAGCGTCGCGCACCAGATGCCGAATCGGCCCGATCGGGTGATGCCGGATGGCGGATCTTCTTCACCGCGTCGTCGATGCCCGCCGCGATCTTCTGGTCGCGCTCTGCCCTGGCGTGCTGGTAGATCATCGCGGCCCCGACCGAGGACTGCCCCATGCGAGCCATCAGCTCCTTGAGGCGGGCCCGGTCGCTGCGGCCAGAGTGTTGCCGGTGTGCCGGAGATCGTAGAAGCGGAACCCCGGCATTCCCGCCCTGTCGTGGGCCCTGCGCCAGATCCGGCCGAAGGACGAGCGGCGGAACGCGCTGCCCTCGGGGCCGATGAAGACCAAACCGGCCGGGCGCTTCCGCGAAGGTGTGTATCGAGGAGGTGCTTCACCTCCGGCAAGGAACACCGACGGGGTGGTCACCACTCCCCTACCGGCGAGGTGCCAGTCCGTACTTCCAGTACACCCAACTCGTTCGCGAGGGCTCGGAGCTGATCGGACGGCGGCTGGCTCATGGTCAGCAGGTCGGCAACCAGCTGCCTTACTCGCGGGATCGCCCGCACCATCTCAGGGGAGAGCTGACGCGCGTTCATGAGCGACGTGACGGCGGCATCCACCTGCCGACGCTGCGCGTAGGCCTTCGCCACGTCGATGTGGTAGCGCGTCTGACGCTCGGTCGAGAGCCCGGAGGGGTCGACGGACATCGCCGCTCGCAGCGCAACCCCGGCGTCACCCAGGTCGACGGCAACCGCCACTTCGTGCACCGCAACGTTGATCGGGCCAAACTCGGTGTTGTAGTCGTTGCGCCCCTCGCCGACCTGTTCGCCCATAGCGCGCGCTTCGCGCAGATACGCGTATGCGGCATCGGCGTGGTTCAAGCGCGCAGCGGCCAGAGCGCGTTGAAGGGTCAGCGCACCGCGCATGGCCACCGCCTCCACCTGCCCCGATTCCGCCAGTGGACGCAGCGCGTCGGCAGCGCTACCGGAGGCTTGCTCGGCCTGCGCGAAGTGCCGCGCACCGAGGAAGACGATGGACAGCCGGAACTCGCCGGCCGCCATCAGCAGCGGATCATTGGCGCGTTCGGCGGCGACCACCGCGCGATCGATGGCGATCCAGGCCGCCTCTGGTTCCCCCATGGTGGACAGCGACGCGCTGCACGCGTGGTACATGGCGGCCAGCAGTCGGAACAACTCAGCGCGTTCGCCATTGGTCGGCGCGCGCGTCGCCGACTCCAGGGCGGGAACCAGTTGCTCCAGGAGTTCGGAGAGATCGGCGTAGGCCCCGGCATGCGTAAGGGTCCAGGCCCGCTCGACCTCGGCGCGCAAGGCGGGCACATCCGGGACTTCGTGTGGACCCAGGAACGCTTTGAGGGAGTGCGCCGCGCTCAGCACGAGCCGCAGGCGACTCGCCCCGGGCACCTCCCCCTCGGCCACCGAGGCCACGATGGGCGCATCGGCCGCCAATTCGCCAACCGGCACTTCCAGGACTTCGGCGACCTTCTCCAGCACCGTCATGCGGTCGACCCGGCGCACTCCGCGCTCAACCTGGGACACCCACGCTTCGGAGCGGCTCAGCAGCCCGGCGAACTCCTTTTGCGACAGGCCACGGCGCTTGCGATGGAAGGCGATCTTCCGGCCGAGTGACTTCTCGTACTCAGTGCTCACCGTCGACGCCCTTGGCGGAGACCAAGTCGAGGAAATCGACCTCGGTTGCGGACAGGTAGTCGTCGCGCTCGGCGAGGAAGGCCCGCACGTAGTCGTTGGACTCGTGTTCGTCGAAGGCCGCCTTGTCCCGGTACAGCTCGTAGAAGATCCGCTGAAGCGGGAGGCCGTCAACCCGGTGTACCGCGTAGACCACCGTCCCCGGCTCGTTCGCACGGATCTGCTCCCCGGTCCGCGCCACCAGGTCATCGAACGCGGCTGCCGCCGTCTCGTCTTTGCAGGTGAACCGCACCACCAGTCCGAACATGCCAGTTCCTCTCCCCGTCGTGATCGTGATCGGCACCGCCAGCCATCACGGGCATTCAACCGCACGAAAAGTGCGATCCCGCACTTGAAGTACGCGCATATTGAGTACGGTACTAGTACTAATTGTACTGCTCGTGCTGGTCGGCGTCGGCCGAACCGCACAGCAGACACGAAAACGAGCAGGTCAACGCCGTAGAGGACCGCCATGACCACTCACCGCCGCGCCTTCCGGGGAGTCCCCGAGGTACTCGGCGCCGCCCGTGCTTGGCTCCGCAGGCTTCTGGATGGGCACCCGTGCGCCGACGACGCCAAGCTGATCGTCAGCGAACTGGCCGCCAATGCCATCCGCCACACCGCCAGCGGCGACCAGACAGGAACCTTCCACGTCGCCTTGCCCTCGCCGACGACAAAGGCGGTCCGAGCGCCCTGCGGGTTCAGCGCCCCGGGGCCGACAGCATCCACGGTCGTGGACTCGCCATCGCCACTGCGCTTGCCGACGGTGTCGCGGTCTGTGGCAATCACAACGGCCGGACGGTAGCCGCCGTGCTGATCCCCCATCAGGAGTGCGCGGCGAGCCGACGCCTGCCCACCGCCCCCAGCTCCCACACCCTCGGAAGGCATCCCGTGACCACTCCCACCGCGCCCCTCGTGCGCCACGGTTACCGCTGCGAATGCAGGGTGCAGAGCCCCAGCACCGGCAGCGCACCCGCGTTGGTCGACACCTTCGACACCACCAGTGCGGCCCAGGGCGTTCGTTGGGTTCGCCGCTCCCTGACGATCCTGCTCCTGGCCGTCGACTCCGTCGCCCGTGAGCGCCTTGCCCATTGGATCGACGCCGACCACGAGAAGGCCCTCGCCGACCTGGTAAGCGGCCGGCCTTTCAACCTCGGCGCCGAGTACGCCGATGTCCGCGTTGAGTGGACCGCACGGCCAGTCGTGTTCCTCCCCCTGCTCCCGCCACCCCACACGCCGATCATCAGCTACAAGCTGCTCTGCACCGGTGCCCAGCGGCGCACCGAGCTTGAGTAACAACCTTCTCTACGGTTCAAAGCACCCGGCTTCGCCGCGCGCCCGGAGACGACGGCGCACCCGCGCGAGGCGCTGGGGCGGGGAGAGCAGCCACAGCGTCCGGACTTGGCCGGGAAACTGGCCTCCGCCCGACTCTCACCGGCACAGTGATCAGCACGAGCCCGGCTCGAACGGGGGACGAGCCGAGCTCGAACGGGGGATGACATCGCGCCTTCGGGCGCACGCACCGCACGGGACGCACCGTCCCCTGGGCCGCGCAGCCCTGCCAGCGACCGGGCGGCGCGGCCCCACGGGCCGGTTTCCGAGTAGGAGGTGACACGACAGCGCGACCCCAAGGCACGGTCCGGCCTCGGCCGTCACCGGCGCGGCGCTTCAGCGCGGAGCTGACGCACCCGGCAATCACGCGCCTCAGCCGGCGGCAGCTGTCGGAACGGAGGCACCCGCCCCGCTCCTCTCCAGCAGCTCCCGGACCTGGTCAGCCCGCGCACTCCCGATGCCACGCAGCATCTCGTACGCCGCCCGCCAGGACGCCTGGGCCTGCTCCGGCCGTCCCATCGCCTCGAAGGCCTTGCCGAGGCCGATCAGGCCCCGCCCCTGCTGATCCTCATTACCGATCTGCTCGGCGACCAGCTGCTGCTCCGTGTAGAAGTCGTGCGCGCCTTCCGCCCGGCCCAGGTCCAGGTTCAGATCGCCGAGATTGCTCAGGAGAATGCACTCCGCACGCTGCTCGCCAACCGCGCGAGCGGCAGTCAGCGCCTGCTCGGTGTAGCGGTACGCCGACTGCACGTCGCCGAGTCCGTAGTACGCGACACCGAGGTTCACGTGACAGATCATCACGTGTCTTGGATCACTGCCGTTGCAGGCAATGCTGCGTTCGAGAACCTCAATCGCCTCAGCTGAGCGGCCTCGCAGGTTGTGGAGCCGCCCGAGCTCCAGCAGGGCCCAGCCCTCACCCCGGCTGTCCCGCACCTCGCGATACAGAGAGAGCGCCTCGCTGATCATTTCCTCCTGTTCCCCCTGCCGGGACAGATCCGCCAGCGCGGTACTGGCGCCGAGCAGATTCCATGCGACCACCGTCTTGTCCCCACGTGCCCGCGCGGCCTCGACCGCGGCACCGTGTGCTACGACGCTGTTCACCCGGTGGAACCGAATATTCCTGAAATGCGCGAGGACCACCGGAAGCTGCCAGATGACCTCGTAGATGTCCTTCTCCACCGCCGCACGGTGCACGGCCTCCAGATTCGCGTGTTCCGCGTCGCACCAAGCCAAAGCCGCCGCGTAGGAGTCGAAGCTGAGGGATGCGGCCTCGCCTCCATCCCCGAGCTCGGGCAGGACCGGGGCCTTCATGGCCTGCGCCGCACGGTAGGCGCAGTGCAGGAACCATCGGGCGAGACGCTCCAGGGCAGCAGGAGCGTCACCGCCGTCGCTCTCTGCCGTCACCTCGACGGCATACGCCCGCAGCAGGTCGTGGAACTCATAACGGCCCGGCGTGCTCTGACGGACCAGGTTCTCATCCAGGAGCTGCTCAAGACAGTCCTCGGCCGCCGAGGGTGAGATGTCCGCCAGCACTGCCACCATCGCCGCGGTGAAATCAGGTCCCGGATGCTGGCCGAGAAGCCGGAAGACGCGCTGCATCGGCTCGGCGAGCTCTCGATAGGACAGGTCGAACACCGGGCGAATCGAGCGTCCCCCGGCGCGGAGCGCGTCAAGACGACCGGCCTCCATGCGGTCAGCCAGCTGTGCAAGGGTCCACGCCGGACGAGAACGCAGTCGCGCCGCGGTCAGGGACAGTGCGAGCGGGAGCCGGTCGCAGTAGTCGATGATCCGAGTGGCGGCCCCGGGTTCGGCGGCGACGCGGTCGGGTCCGACGATCCGGGCGAGCAGGTCGAACGCCTCGGTGTCGGTGAAGGTGTCGAGCAGATAAGGGGTGACACCGTCCAGGCCGGCGAGACTGCGGCGGCTGGTGATCAGGACCAGGCACGTGGGGCTGGCGGGGATGAGATCACGGACCTGCATCTCGTCAGCAGCGTTGTCCAGCAGAACCAGAGCGTGGCGGTTCCGCAGCTGGTTCCGGAACATCACCGCCCGCTCGTCCAGGCCCGAGGGGATCTGCTGCGCGGGCACGGCGAGCTGCCGCAGAAACGCCTCCAGGACGGCAGACGGGTCCGCGGGCGGAAGGGTCCGGGTCGAAGCCACGCAAGTTCACGTGCAGCTGCACCTCGGCGAAGTGCCCGCCGCGAACGAGCTCGTGCGCCGCGTGGACGGCGAGCTGGGTCTTGCCGACACCGGCCATGCCCTCGATCGCGGAGACCACCACCGTCTTCGCACTCGTGCTGTCGGCGTCACGCCGGGAGGTCGCGGCCGTGATCAGCCGCGCGAGCTCCTCCTGGCGACCCGTGAAGGTCGCCAGATCCGCAGGGAGCTGACTGAAGACCCCAGCCGGGCCACCGGTCTTCGCCTCGGCATGCACACGCACGCACGCGGCACTCCACCGGCGGACCACGTCCTCGTCCGGACACAGAGCGCGCACCACTGCGGCTACCAGGGCGTGGTTGAGGCGACGCCGGCCAGGCTGGAACATGTCGGCAAGTGTCGACTTCGACACCTGCCGCGGCGGCCGCAGCAACACCCCGACCCGGTGAGCGAGATCCCGCAGCGGCGGAGCGCCCATGCTCAACCGCAGCTGCTCCAGCATTCGCACGAACTCGGCCAGATCCGCCGCCTTACCGGGATCAGGAACACCGCTGACCTGCGTGCCGACCACGTTCCTCCGCACTTCGCGTTCTCGATCCTTGAGGTCAGCGCAAGACTAGCGCCCGGACGGCTCCGAGAACCCGGCGCCTGACGACCGTCGGCCCTCAGTAGACGCTGTGGCCAGGGGGCATCGCAGCAGGTCAGAGAAGCAGAACGGGTCAAGGCGCCAAGATTCCCAAGCTCAGAGCGCGAGTTCGATTCTCATCACCCGCTCCAGCAACCAAGGCCCAGGCCAGGGACATGATCCCCGGACTGGGCCTCTTTGTTGTTCGATCCTGGATCGGAAGCCACGCCCCTACGTGCCTTCGTGACGATCATGGATTCTGGGGCTGTATCGCTGTGCCGGCAGCACTGATGGCCCGGGGAAGCGTCCACGGAGAACGGGCGCCACGTCTGGAGGCGCATCGTCGTGCGCGACAATGAACTCTGGCTGATCCGGCGAGCAGACGGGCTGACCGCCAACGTCCCGGCTGATCAGGGCTTCGGGTAGCCGGCCATAACGGTCGGTCCGTAAGGCTCCAGGCCGTCAGTGCGGAGCGTCCAAGGGCCGACGCGGACGGTATCGCCGAAACGGTGTGACTGCAGACCGTCGTAATGGCCAGCCTCGGACAGACCGTCGTGGACGAGGACCGTGCCGTCGCGAGGATCGATGATCACATAGATCGGGATCCGCATCTGCGCGTAGTCGACCACTTTGTCCTTGTGGTCGTTCTCGGGGTTCGAGGGCGACACGATCTCGAACACAGCGTGGACAGCGTGGGCAGACAGCGCCTTCTCGTCCGCCTTCAATGCCTCCGCGTCGACGACGGCGACGTCCGGGGTCCGCCTGATGCCGTGGACCGGATCTGTGATGTCGGGCTCAGCGGCGGCGATCAGTTCGTCCGGGATCTGATGGATGAGCTGGACTTGCACCCGGTTGGCGTTGAACCCGTGCCGGGTGGACGGCGACATCATCATGACGATCTCACCGCGACTGATCTCGATCTTGCCAATGAGCGGAGGGGGGTTCTCCCTCAGCTCTTCGGCGATGCGAAGGAGGTGGGTGAAGTCCGGATTGGTCATAGCTTGAGTCTACGGAGCAGTCCACCCCGCCATGAGGTGGACGCCGGGGTGAGCGAAGGCGACTCGGCTTCCGGAGTGGACAGTGGTAGGGCCGATGCGCGTGCAAGTTCCGTGCCGGATGCACCAGACAGGCATGGTCAACTGCGATGTCGGGGCTGGTGTGTTGACCTGTCCCCGGTACTGCGGGGCCGGGTCTGCCGGGGGCGGATGGCCTAGGATCGACCGCACTATGGAGAGGTATCGATTCGCCGGCCGTGACGGCGTGGAGCTGGCGTGCCAGGAGACTGGGGCCGGGCGACCGCTGATTCTGATGCACGGCTTCATGGGTGCGGCTTCGCACATGCTCGACGGCTGGGCCGGCACGTTCGTCGAGCAGGGGCGCCGCGTCGTTCTCCCGGATTTCCGTGGTCACGGGGACAGCGCGAGGCCGCATGATCCGGCCGCCTATCCGCCGGACGTACTGGCCTATGACGGGCTCGCCCTCGTCGAACATCTCGGGCTCGGCGACGGGGAGTACGACCTCGGCGGCTACTCGCTCGGAGCGCGGATCGTGCTGCGCATGCTCGTGCGGGGCGCCAGGCCGGGCCGCGCGATCGTGGCCGGGCAGGGACTGGCGAAGGTGACCGGTCCCCAGGGCGAGGCGAGCTACCGCGTGCTCACCGCACTCGTCGACGGGGTCGCGTTCGAGCCCGGCTCGCGTGATGAGCTCATTGCGCAATGGATCTCGAAGCTCGGCGCCGACCCCAGGGCGCTGCTGCTCGTGCTGGACTCGCTCCTCCCGACTCCCGAGGACGCTCTGCGTCAGATCGGCATCCCGACGCTCGTCGCGATCGGCGATCGGGATGAGCGTTCCGACGCCGACGAGTTGGCCGCACTCCTCGGCGACGGCCGGTTCGTACGCGTGCCGGGGGGTCATGAGAGCGCGTTTTCCGCGCCGGAGCTGGTTGCGGCAATGGCCGCGTTCCTCGCCGAACGCCAGCGGCGGTAGTTCGCAGCTTTCCGGTCGGATGATGTGCTTGTTGCTCCGCTGTGACGGTGGGGGCACAGATTGCGGATCTTGGGCTGACAGTGTTCTCTTCAGCGGGGCAAGCAGGCGCCGCACCAGGGGAATTCAGTCCAGGGGGACCAGCAATGTCCGCACGCGCCGCCCGCTTCGCCCGTACCGCCGTTGTGACCGTCGTGGCAGCCGTTACCGGCGCGGTCGCGTTCCTGCCGGGTGCGGCGCAGGCCGCCACCGCGTCCTCGGCGCCGGCCTCGCCGATCACGCTGAAGGTCGGCTCGGCCAGCCCGGCCGGGGCGTTCATGCCCGGTGGCGCGACCAAGACCATCACGGTGACCGCGAGCAACACCTCGGGCAAGGCGGCGCGCTTCACCGCGAACCTGAACGGGATGGCCGACGGTGCGCTCGGCCTGACCGAGCGCGACTACACCTTCAAGGTCGCCCCGGTGCACGCCCCGGCCACCAGCGGCGTCCTGTTCACCCAGGACGGCGAGCTGATGGGGTCCTTCTATCCGAAGGGCGGCCACTTCGGCAACTCCTTCACGATCCCGGCCCACACCAGCTACACCTGGAAGCTGACCCTGGGGATCACCAAGAACTGGCCGGCCAACGACGACGCGCTGCGCCTGACTGTGGGTGCGAACGGCTATCAGACCGTCAAGGCCCTCGCCTTCACGGTGGGGCACCGCCGTACCGGCGGTCCGGTCACCGAGCGCTTCACCGGCGGCACCACCATCGCCCCGGGCCGCCCCGCCTACGAGACGCTGACGGTCACCAACCGCACCGGTGCCGCGCTGAACGGCCCGGTCGACTTCTGGCTGGACGAGGCCCCCTTCGGCGGCCCGGCCACCGCTGTGGACGTCTGGAAGGGCGGCCGCTGGGTCGCCGTCCGGGACGGTGGCGAGCTGGCCGTCCTCAACCACGGGCTGGCCAACGGCGCCCACGTCGACTACCGGCTGCGGGTCCGCGAGACCGGCGCCGTCAAGGCCGGCACCAAGGTTACGATCGAGGCCGTCGCCGGGATCGCGAACCGCGGCCCGATCTCCTACGGCGACCTCCACCTGACTGCCCGCCGGTAATCGTCCGAAGGGCTTGCGAAGCCCGAGGACGTCCCCTTCCTCCAAGCTCAGAGCGGGAGTTCGAAGCTCGGCAACCGCGCAACGGAGAACCCCCCAGGCCGCCGGCCTGGGGGGTTCTCCGTTGGGTGGACCAATTCCTCCGTTGCCCGCACTCAGGGCTGGGACGGGGTGGGACGGGGCGTGGTGATCAGGCGGACGGCAGGGGCGGAGACGGTCTGGATGGCGGCGGTGCCGGGGATGTCCAGGTGCACGAATCCGCCCTCGAAGGTGACCAGAGCGTGGGCGACGGTGCTGGTGGGGAGCCCGTCCGGGCCGGTCACCTGGTAGCCGGGGACGAGTTCGACGGACGCTTCGCGCCACTGTGCCTTCATGCCTTCACCTCGGGGAAGTCGAGTTCTGGCCGGGCCAGGTGGTTGAAGTAGTTGGACAGCGTGTTGAGGGCGATGTGCGCGACGATCTCCGCGAGCTCGGCGTCGGTGACCTGTGCCGCACGGGCCCGGGCCAGCGTGTCGTCGTCGACGCGGCCCCGGGTGTGCATGATCTCGTGGGCCAGTGACAGGACCGCGTCGGCATGGCTGTCGGTGTCGTCGGCGCCCTCGCGGGTGCGCAGCAGTTCCTTCTCGCTGAGGCCCATGCGGCCGGCCCGCAGGGTGTGTGCGCTGACGCAGTAGTCGCAGCCGTTCTCCTGGGCGACCAGCAGAGCCAGTTGCTCGCGCAGTCGTGGGCCTAGGGTGCCGCGGCTCAGTTCGTCCTGCATGGCCAGGTAGCCGGCCAGTGCGGCCGGGCCGTTGGCCAGTGCGGCGTACAGATTGGGTACTCGTCCGAGCTGGGCACTGGTGCGGTCGAGAAGACCGCCGGGATCCTCGGTGAGCTGGGGGAGCCGGGGCATGCGGGGCCTCCGTCCTCAGGTCGGTACCGATCGGTACCGACTGGGTTGATGGCCAGACGGTACCGATCGGTACCGTTCTGGGTCAAGGGCGGTTACCATCGCGGTATGCCCGTGAACGCCAGGCAGCGCCTGCTGACCACCGCCGAGGAGCTCTTCTACGCCGAGGGCGTCAGGGCCGTCGGCGTCGAGCGGATCCTGTCCGCCTCGGGGGTCGGCCGGGCCTCGTTCTACCGCCACTTCGCCGCGAAGGACGACCTGGTGGTGGCCGTGCTGCGGGGGCGGGACGAGCGCTGGCGGGCCTGGCTCGCCGACCGCGTCGCCGCGCACGGTGGAGGGCCGCTCGCAGTGTTCGACGCGCTCGCCGAACGCTTCGTACGCCAGGACTTCCGGGGCTGCGCCTTCATCAACACCATGGTCGAAGCCGCGGACCCGGACAGCCCCGCGCATCGGGTCGCGGCGCAGCACAAGTCGGCGGTGACCGGGTATGTCGAGACGCTGCTCAGTACTGCTGGCGTGGCCGAACCCGCTTCACTGGCAGCCGAGTTCACACTCCTCATGGACGGCGCGATCGTCACCGCGCTCCGCGAGCGCTCGGCGGCACCGGCCACCCGCGCCCGCGCCGTCGCGGCCGTGCTGCTCGCCTCCGCCGATCGGTCGCCCGGCTGAGGGACCGCGCCGGTTCACGTCGCCCGTCCGCCGCGTCTGTCGCGTGACGGCGATGGGCGGCGCGCGTCAAGTATCCCGGGTCCCGTCGTCCGGTGAATGCTGCCAGTCCCCGAGGGTCAGCCGTGCAGGCGTTCCAGCAGCACCGGGATGTGGCTGTGCTCCGG
This sequence comes from Streptacidiphilus sp. EB129, assembly GCF_041262645.1. Lineage (NCBI taxonomy): Bacteria > Bacillati > Actinomycetota > Actinomycetes > Kitasatosporales > Streptomycetaceae > Streptacidiphilus > Streptacidiphilus sp. EB129. Next base: position 136,007 of record NZ_JBGCCS010000014.1, on the reverse strand, counting down.
GTCCTTCACCGCGGTCACCAGCGTCACGGTGGACTCCCGGGCCAGGTCCAGCAGTTGCCGCAGGGCGGCTTCGGCGGCGGGTTCGTCGAGTTCGGCCTGGTACTGGGCGGCGAAGGCGTCGTAGTCCAGCTCGTGGCGGTGGTAGCCGGAGCGCAGTTCCGAGGACGGGGTGGCGTCCTTGAGCCAGAGGTCGACGGCGGCCCGCTCCTTGGACAGGCCGCGCGGCCAGAGCCGGTCCACCAGGACGCGCGGTCCGTCACCCTCCTCGGGCGGGTCGTAGACGCGGCGTACGCGGAATCCGAACGGCGGCTGCATAGGGGGACCTCCTGGCGGTGCGGGTGCTGCCGGCGCGCGACGCTGTCGACGGCGCGGTGCCGCTGACAGCACGGCGCCGACGGTGGTGCGGGACCGACGGCGGTGCGGGAGGCAACCGTGAGCACCGCCGGGTACCCAGTCCACACCCGCAACCGCGCGCCCGCCAGCCCGGTCGGCCGCGGCGGGCGCGCCGGGCGCGCACCGGAACGCGCGCACCGGTCATACGCCCAGCGACCGGCGCGCTCAGCGACCCGCGCGCCCGCTGACCCGCGCGCCCGCCGACCGGCGCGCCCGGCGACGCGTGAGCGGACGCGGACGCGCAGGCGGACGCCGCAGGTCAGGGCAGGAAGCCGTCCAGGAAGGTGTTGCTGTAGATGCGGGCGGGGTCGTAGCGGTCGAGGATGGCCAGCGCCGCGTCCCAGTCGGCGCCGGAGGGCTGGCCGGCCCGGTACGCGGCCGGGATGGTGCTGCCGAGGATGGTGGGGTCGGCCCAGCCCGCGGTGCCGGAGTAGCCCCAGCCCTTGGACCACTCGGGCCGCACCGCCGCGTAGCTGCCGGTGTAGGTGGAGAGCACCCACTGCTCGGTCTCCCGGTAGAACTGCTGGGACTGCGGGGTCCCCGGGATGGTGAGCACGTCCATCCACACGGCGGTGTCCCAGGCGGGCTGGTCCGGGCGCGGGCGGACCGCGCTGAGCAGCGGCTGGACCGCGCCGGGCACCCCGCAGTCGGCGGGGTTGTCCAGTCCGGTGGCGCGGACCTCCCAGGGTCCGTTCATCGGGAACTGGCCTCTGGCCTGGTAGCTGTTCAGCGCGTTGTTCAGGTAGGTGTAGAAGTCGCTGACGACCCGTTGCACATCGGAGCGGGCGCAGAGGATGGCGTAGCCGTTCGCGGTGACCTGGAGCGTGGTGGGCCGGACGTAGAGTTGCGTGTTCTTGGCCCAGCCCCAGATGTCCCAGGTGCCGGTGACGATCAGTCCGGAGCCGACGATGCTCATCTCCAGGTTCTCGAACGTCGGGGTGACCGAGACGTTGCCGCTGACGATGTCGGAGATGTACTGGGACTCCTGGGTGCTCACCGAGTCGGAGAAGCTGTAGTTGAACGGGCTGTCGACCTCCTTGGAGAAGAACGGCTTGCCGGGGCTGACCGACCAGACCTTGAGCCAGGGGACGGTGGTGAACGGGAACCAGATGGTCTCCACCCGCCCGCTCTGGTTCAGCAGCGCGGCGAAGGAGTTGGAGCCGGCCGAGGCGGGCGGCGCGAACAGGGTGCCGACGTTGGTGGTGTAGCTGCTCTGGCAGCGCATCCGGACGTTGGCGCCGACGCGCAGGGTGGCCTCGGTGACGAAGGCGCGGCCGAGGTGGACCAGGAAGGCGCCGATGTCGGGGTCGCCGCGCTGGAAGGTCTTCAGCACGTAGGCGCCCTGGCTGGAGTCCCAGACCACGGCGGTGAGCGAGGTGACCAGGTTGCTGACCGAGCCGTAGGTGTGTCCGGCGAGCCGGGTCTCCCCGGAGGCGGGGACGGAAGTGCCGTGACCGTCGATGGCGAGCACCCCGCCCAGGCTGAGGTCACCGGGCGCCGGGGTGTTGGTGAGGCCGTAGCCCGCGTTCTCCAGGTCTGTGAGCAGGGTGACCATGGTGACGCCGGTCTGCGCGGTGACGCTCGCCGGGCTGCCGCTGTTCACGGTGACCGCGGTGAGGTGCTGGGTGGTGTCGACCATGAGGATGTCGCCCGAGGCGCCGGTCGGCTCCAGCAGCGGAGACCAGCCGTGGCCCATGCCCCGGGCGCGGATTCTCCAGCCCTGGCCGTGGGCCCAGTTGGCCAGGGTGACCACGTCGGCGGGCGAGGCGGGGGCGCAGGTCCACTGCGGGCTGAGCACGATCTCGCCGGACCAGTTCGTCCAGGCCTGCTGGTAGACGCTGATGCCGCTGGGGAAGTTCGGTGGTGCGGGGGTGGACGCCTCGGCCGGGGACACCCTGAAGGCGGGCGTCCAGGACAGGCTGGTGACGGCGGCGGTGGCTCCGGCGGCGCCCAGGAACGCACGCCGGGAGAGCGGCGAAACGGGCAGGTCGGGGTGCTGGGATGAGGCCATGGGTACCCTCCGCGGGGTGCTTGGGCATGCGTGACGGGTGGAATCAGGCATACGGGTTTGCCACAGAGCCGTACCGGGCGTGGGGATGCAGGCATGCGGAGGTGATCGCCTGTGCGCCTGTGCGGAGGCAAGCCCGAGCGGGGTCGGCAGACGGGTGCGGGATGCGCGGAACCGTGAGTCGGCGTGCGGAACCGTGAGCGGCGTACGGATACTGCGCAGTGGTGCGGCTGCGCGGGCGTTCCTCGCTGGTGCGGCCGGCCGCACGGAGGAGTGACGGTGTGGTGGGGGTCGCAGCGCTGAGGGCGGGGGATCGGCGGACGTCCCGAAGGCCGACCGGCCGCCGGTGGCGGGTGCGGTGAGGGAGAGGATCCAGCCGGGATCGTGAGAAGTCAATGACGGTGCGTCAGATTTGCCGGTGGTCGGCGGTGTCGGCGCCTCCGTGCAGGAAGGGCGTCGCCACCGGGCATGGCGGAGGCTTCGGTCCATGCAGCAGGATGTCGGCATGCCGACAGAACCGATGACTCCCCGCCGTCTCGCGGACGCCTACGTCGAGCGGGTCGCCGCCCTGGATCCGGGCGTCGGGGCCTGGCTGGGTCTGAACCCGGACGACGACCGGCAGCCGGACCTGTCGCCGGAGGGCTTCGCCGCCGAGGCGGCGCTCGCCAGGGACGCACTCGCCGCGCTGGACGCGCTCCCCGCCGAGGCCGTCGCGGACCCGGACGAGCAGGCCTGCGCCCGGCTGCTGCGCGAACGGCTCACCGCCGAGCTGCGGCTGCACGACGAGGGGGACCACTACCGCAGCCTGCGGAACATCAGCTCGTCGCACGGCCAGCTGCGCCAGATCTTCACGGTGATGCCCACCGCGACCGACGAGGACTGGTCCCGGGTGGCCGGCCGGCTGCGGAACCTGCCCGCGGCCGTGGACGGCTACCGGGCCACGCTGACCGAGGGCATGGCCCGCGGCCTGCTGTCCGCGCCCCGGCAGGCCGCGGTGGTGGTCGAGCAGCTCACCGCGTGGACCGGGGAGGACACCGGCGGCGCCGGCTGGTTCGCGGAGTTCGTCGCGCCCGCCCCGGAGCAGCTCCGCCCCGGACTCGACGCGGCCGCGCTCCGGGCGACGGCGGCGGTGGCCGCGTTCCGCGACTGGCTGCGGGACAGCTACGCACCCGCCACGGAAGGCACTCCGGACGCGGTCGGCCGGGAGCGCTACCTCCGTTCCGCGCGCTACTACACCGGCGCCGACATCGACCTGGACGACGCCTACGCCTGGGCCTGGTCCGAGTTCCACACCACCGCCGCCGAGATGCGCGAGGCGGCCGGCCAGATCCTGCCCGGCGCCGGGGTGCTGGAGGCCATGGACCACCTGAACGAGCACGGGCACGTGGTGGTCGGCGTGGAGCAGATCCGCGCCTGGCTGCAGCAGGTGATGGACGAGGCGATCGAGGACCTCGACGGAACCCACTTCGACATCAGCGGTCCGCTGCGCCGGGTCGAGTCGATGATCGCGCCGGTCGGCAGCGCGGGCGCGCCCTACTACATGGGCCCCAGCCTGGACTTCAGCCGTCCCGGCCGGACCTTCCTGCCGACCCAGGGCCGCGAGCACTTCCCCACCTGGCGGATCGTCAGCACCTGGTACCACGAGGGCGTCCCCGGACACCATCTGCAGATCGCGCGGTGGACCTCGCTGGCCGACAGCCTCAGCCGCTACCAGGTCACCCTCGGCAAGGTCAGCGCCAACGTGGAGGGCTGGGCCCTGTACGCGGAACGGCTGATGGACGACCTCGGCTACCTCACCGACCCGGCCCGCCGGCTCGGCTACCTGGACAAGCAGATGCTGCGGATCATCCGGGTCATCGTCGACATCGGTATGCACCTGCGGCTCGCCATCCCGGCGGACTCGGGTTTCCACCCCGGTGAGCGGTGGACCCCGGAGCTGGCCTCGGCGTTCATGGCGACCTACCACGGCAGCCCGGCGGCGCGCCGCGACAGCGAGATCCTCCGCTACCTCGGCATGCCGGGGCAGGCCATCGGCTACAAGCTCGGCGAACGCGCCTGGCTGCGGGGACGCGAGGCGGCCCGCCGGGCCTCCGGGCCGAAGTTCGACCTGAAGACCTGGCACATGCGGGCACTGTCCCGGGGCTCCTTCGGCCTGGACGACCTCACCGACGACCTGGCCGCGCTCACCCAGTAGCCGCCGGTAGCCGCCGGACCGTGCCGGCCGGACCGTGCCCGCCGCGGGCGCGACCCGCTGCGGGCACGGTCCGGCAGCCGGTCAGCTCAGCCGGACCCGGGGGTCCAGCGCGGCGTAGAGCAGGTCGACGACGATGTTCGCCGCCACGATGAACACCGCGGCCAGCAGCACCAGGGCGATCACCACCGGCTGGTCCTCGCGGACGATCGAGGTCACCGAGAGCTGGCCCAGGCCGGGCAGTCCGAAGATCCGCTCGGTGACGATCGCGCCGCCGAGCAGCGTGGCCAGGTCGATGCCGAACTGGGTGACCACCGGGGTGAGCGCGGCGCGCAGCGCGTGCCGGTAGGTCACCCGTCGGTCGCGCACGCCCTTCGCGCGCGCGGTGCGGATGAAGTCCTCGCCGAGCACCTCCAGCATCTGGCTGCGGGTCAGCCGGACGTAGGTGGCGGCGGTGACGAAGGCCAGGGTCAGCCAGGGCAGGATCAGGTGCTGCGCCCACAGCGCCGGGTTCTGCGTGAAGGGGATGTACCCGGACGGTGGGAACCAGTCCACCCCGGCCAGGTGCAGCCGGAAGAACAGGAAGTACAGCAGCAGCAGTCCGACCAGGAACGACGGCATGGAGAGCCCGAGCAGCGCGAACACCGTCCCGGAGCGGTCCAGCACGCTACGCGGCCGCATCGCCGACAGCACGCCGATGGCCACCCCGCCGACCAGCCAGAGCACCCCGGCGCCGACCGCCAGGGACACGGTCACCGGCAGCGCGGCGTTGACCAGCGAGCTGACCGGTTCGGAGTTGTAGTACGAGTAGCCCAGGTCACCGTGGAGCAGCCGGTCCAGGAAGTGCCAGTACTGCACCAGGACCGGGTCGTTCAGGCCGAGCTGCTTGGTGATCAGTTGCAGCTGGGTGGTCGAGCAGAGCCGCCCGCAGAGCAGCCGGGCCACGTTCTGCGGGGCGACGAAGAACAGGCCGAAGGTGAACACGCTGATCAGCCAGACGACCAGCACGCCGGACAGGACCCGGCGGACCAGGAAGCGCAGCACGGCAACTCCTATTCCATTGCGTATTCCGGGGCTATTCCTGCTCGGCGAAGAGGCGTTCGGTGCGCGGGTCCAGCGCGTCGCGCACGCCGTCCCCCAGCAGGTTGAAGGCGAGCGTGGTCAGCAGCAGCGCCAGCCCGGGGAACAGCGCGAACCACCAGGAGACCTGGTAGAAGGGCAGTGCGTCGTTGAGCATGTTTCCCCAGGTGGGAGTGGGTGGCACCACGCCCAGTCCGAGGAAGGACAGGGTCGCCTCGAAGACGATGGCGATGGGGATCAGCAGGGTCGCGTAGACGATGACCGGTGCCAGCAGGTTCGGCAGCACGTCGACGAACATGATCCGCATGTCGCCGGCCCCCAGTGACCGGGCCGCCTCGACGTACTCCTTCTCCCGGATGGACAGGGTCTGGCCGCGCACGATGCGGCCGACCGCGGCCCAGGAGAAGAACGCGATGACGAACACCGTCAGGGTCAGGCTGCTGCCGTAGATGGAGACCAGGGCGATGGCGAACAGCAGGAACGGGAACGACAGCACCACGTCCATGAACCGCGACAGCAGGCTGTCCACCAGGGCGCCGAAGTATCCGGCGGCCAGGCCGACCACCACACCCATCACGATGGACAGGCCGGTGGCGGCCACCCCGACCAGCAGCGACACCCGGGTCCCGTAGATGACCCGGATCAGCACGTCCCGGCCCAGGTTGTCGGTGCCGAGCAGATGCCGGGCGCTGGGGCCCATCGGCAGTCCGGCCGCGCTCAGGCCCTGGTCCCGGTCCTGGTCGGCCGGACCCCAGCCGATCAGGTGCGACAGCAGCGGGGCGGCCAGCGCGACCGCCACCAGCAGCACGACGAACACCCCGGAGATGATCGCGACCCGGTCCGAACGCAGCCTGATCCAGGCCAGCTGCCAGGGGCTGCGTCCCTCGATCCGGTCCGACGGGTCCTGCTCGGCGGCGGCGAGCGGCAGTTCGGCCCCTCCGGACAGCGCGGTCACGAGGCGCCTCCATCGGTGAGGTCGGGGGTCAGCGCGGTCAGGTCCTCGCCCGGCTCCACCGGGAAGTGACAGGCCGTCAGGTGACTGTCCGGGTCGCCGGGACGGGCCAGGGGCACCGGGGCCTCCTCGACGCAGCGCCGCCGGGCCTTGGGGCAGCGCGGATGGAAGCGGCAGCCCCGGGGCGGGGCCACCGGCGAGGGCACGTCCCCGGTGAGCACGATCCGCTGACGCGCGGCGGCGGCGTCCGGGTCGGCCACCGAGGCCGCCGACAGCAGGGCGTTGGTGTAGGGGTGGCGCGGCCGCCGGTGCAGTTCCTCAGTCGGCGCCAGCTCCACCACCTGGCCGAGGTACATCACCGCGATCCGGTCGCTGACATGCCGTACCACGGAGAGGTCGTGGGTGATGAACACGTAGGTGAGACCGAAGTCGCTCTGCAGGTCGGCCAGCAGGTTGATGATCTGCGCCTGGATCGACACGTCCAGCGCCGACACCGGCTCGTCCGCGATGATCAGCCGGGGCCGCAGCGCGACCGCGCGGGCGACCCCGATGCGCTGCCGCTGCCCGCCGGAGAACTCCGCGGGGAAGCGGTTGTAGTGCTCGGGGTTGAGGCCGACCAGCTCCATCAGCTGCTGCACCTCCCGCTTGCGCTGCTCGCCGTCGGCGGTGCCGTGGATCGCGAACGGGTCGCCGATGATCGAGCCCACCCGGCGGCGCGGGTTGAGCGCGCCGTAGGGGTCCTGGAACACCATCTGGATCTGCCGCCGGTACGGGCGCAGCCGGCGCCGGTCGAGCCGGGTGATGTCCTCGCCGTCGAACAGCACCTGGCCGGAGGTGACCGGGTAGAGCCGGTCCGCGCACCGGGCCAGCGTCGACTTCCCGCAGCCGGTCTCGCCGACCAGGCCGAGGGTCTCGCCGCGCCGCACCGACAGGTTCACCCCGTCCACGGCGTGCACCCGGCCGATCTCGCGTTTCACCACGATGCCCCGACGGATCGGGAAGTACTTGACCAGGTCCCGCAGTTGCAGCAGCGGGTCGGCGGTGTCCGCGGTGGTCATGCGGCCCCCTTCCGGTCGTCGCCGGTGGTGGTGCCCGGGCTGGTATCGCCGCTCCGGACGCCGCCCGGAGCGGGGGTGGTGGTGCGGCCCCTGGCCGCGGCGTCCTGGCGGGCCTGCTCGGTGGCGTCGCTCAGCCCGATCAGGTCCGGTGGCAGCCAGCAGGCGGACCGGTGGCCGGTGCCGCCGGCCACCGGCAGCAGCGGCGGCTCCTCGCTGCGGCAGCGGTCCATCGCGAAGGTGCAGCGCGGGTGGAACGGGCAGCCACCGGGCAGCCGGATCAGGCTGGGAGGCTGGCCGGGAATCGGCCGCAGCCGGCCCCGGGCCCCGCTGGAGGACGGGATCGACTCCAGCAGGCCCTTGGTGTAGGGGTGGTGGGGCTGGTAGTAGGCGGTGCGCCGGTCCGCGACCTCGACCGCCCGTCCGGCGTACATCACCAGCACCTGGTCGGCCATTCCGGCGATCACCCCCAGATCGTGCGTGATCATGATCAGGGCCATGCCCATCTCCCGCTGCAGCCGGGTCAGCAGGTCCAGGATCTGTGCCTGGACGGTGGCGTCCAGGGCGGTGGTCGGCTCGTCGGCGATCACCAGGGCCGGGTCGAGCGCCAGTGCCATGGCGATCAGGGCGCGCTGCCGCATCCCGCCGGAGAACTGGTGCGGATAGTCGTCCACCCGGCGTTCGGCGTGCGGGATGCCCACCAGGGAGAGCAGTTCGACGGCCCGGCCGCGAGCGGCCCGGCCGCTCACCGGGCGGTGGGCGCGGATCAGTTCGATGATCTGCCAGCCCACCGTGTAGTGCGGGTGCAGGCTGGACAGCGGGTCCTGGAACACGGCGGCGATCCGGTCGCCGCGGAGCCGGCGCAGTTCCTCACGTTCCATGCCCAGCAGTTCCCGGCCCTCGAAGGTGGCGCTGCCGGTGACGTGTGCGCCGGGGGTCAGCCCGAGCAGCGTCAGCGTGGCGACGCTCTTGCCGGAACCGGACTCGCCGACGATGCCGAGGGTCCGGCCGCTGTCGACGTCGAGGGAGAGGCCGCGGACCGCCTGGACCAGACCGTCGGTGCTGCGGAAGGAGACCGTGAGGTCGCGGACCGAGAGCAGACGCATGCACCCTCCTGGGTCGGATGGGACCGCCGCGGGCCGGTGCGGGCCCGCGGCGGACGGTGGTGGTGCGTCAGCTGGTCGGCGAGAGCCAGACCTGGGTGATGTCGTACGCCTGCGACAGCGGGAAGAAGATCGCGTTGTGGACGCGAGTCGACCGGAACAGCGCGGTCTTCTGCGTCTCGAACGGGATGAACGCCGCGTCCTGCATGATCTGCACGTCCGTCTGGTGCCACAGGGCCCCGGCCGCGGCCACGGTCGGCGCGCTGAGGGCCTGGTCGATCAGGGCGTTGGTGGCGGTGCTGTTGTAGTCGCCCCAGTCGGTGGAGCCGGGACCGTAGCCACGGCCGTCGAACAGGGCCTCGATGGTGGCCCGGCCGTTGTTGCCGTACCAGTCGGGGACCCAGCCCGGTTCGCTGATGTCCCAGCCGCCGGCCTTGGCGCTGGCCGGGTCGTTCAGGTACTTGCCGTAGTAGTCGCCCTGGCTCACCGACAGGATCTGCGTGGTGATGCCGCAGGCCTTGAAGTCGGCCTGGATGGACTGCGCCACCGCCGGGTGGTTGCCGGCGTTGCGGGCCACGTCCTTGAGCACCAGGCCGTTGGGGTAGCCGGCCGCCGCCAGCATCGCCTTGCACTTCGCCGGGTCACCGGAGCTGTTCGGCGTGGCGTACGGGTCGATCGGCTGGTAGCCGACGCTGCCCGGCGGGATCGCCTGGTCCAGCGGGGTGTTCAGGGCGGCCCCACCGTAGATCTTGCCGATGGCGACCTTGTCGACCGCGTACTCCATCGCCTGGCGCACCGCGACCTTGCCCAGGGCACCGTTGTTGCTGGGGCTCTGCGTGTTGAACACCAGGAAGGGGTTGCTGTCCCCGGCCGGGAAGATGCCCAGCCGCGCGTCGTTGGCGGCCTGCAGCGCCGGGATGTTCGGCGTCGGCACGATGGTGTCCCACTCCAGGTCGGCGGTGCCGGCCTGGATCTGCTCCTGCACCGGGCCCTCGTCCTGGCCCATGGTCACCTGGATCTTGTCCACGTACTGGTGCCGGACCGGGTCGGTGGACTGCTGCCAGGCCGTGTTGCGGGCCATCGTGATCGTCTGGCCGGCGGTGTACCCGGTGATCGCGTACGGGCCGTCGGAGAGGGTGTGGGTGCGGAAGTTGGCGTCGTCCGGCAGGTAGTTCAGGTACTCCTGCGGGGTGGCCGAGGAGAACGGCAGCGCCAGGATGTTGAGGAAGTCGCTGGCCGGCTTGACCAGGGTGAACTGCACGGTCGAGGCGTCCACGGCCTTCACGCCGGAGATCTCGTTGCTGTTGATGAACGCCCGGATGGCCGGGATGGTCGGGTTGACCTTGGCGAAGGCGTCGCAGTACTGCTGGAACCCGGCGATCACGCCCTCGTAGTAGCCGGGCGCGCCGACCGCGTTCTTGGTCGGGTTGCACAGCCGCTTCAGTCCCAGCACCATGTCCTGCGCGGTCACGGCGCGGGCCGGCGAGCTGTTCCACATCACTCCGGAGCGCAGGTGGATGGTGTAGGTCAGGCCGTCGGCGCTGATGCCGCCGTTGGCCGTGGTCGGCAGCTCGCTTGCCAGGTCGGGGACGATCTCGGTCTGGGTCGCGGTGTCGGTGGACGTGGGGTAGGTGAACAGCTGGCGGGTGTAGGCCCGTTCCAGGGTGTAGGTCGCCGTGTAGTAGCCACTGGCGGTGTCCAGGTGGTCCACGTCGCCGCTGCCGAGCAGCTTCAACGTGCCCCCCTGGACCGGGGATCCGACCGCGTTCTGGTTGCCGCCGTTGCCCGCAGGGGCGGGCGTCCCGCCCGAACTGCAGGCGGCGGCGGTGAGCGAGACCGTCGCCAGCAGCGCGACGGCGCCGAGCTTCCGAGTGGTACGAGACGTGGAGCGGTGTGCCCTCCGTCTTGATGAGGGTGTCATGGTGCACCTCCTGTGACCGATGGATGTTCGATGCACAAGTGGCGCCGTGTGATCGTCGCGGCTCCGACCGGGGGTACCGGGCGTGGCCGCAGGTATGCCGTACCCCTCGTCGACCCACGACGTCGTGGTTGTGGCTTCCAATGCCTCCCAGAGTCTGACGCACAGTCATGTTCATGGACAGGCACGGGTCTATATCGTTTTCGCAAGGTTTCGGAGGTTGATCGGAACCGCCCCGGTGTGTCGCGGAGCTCCGGATCATCGCCATGGCGGGGGCGCTCGGGGCCGGGAACGGGAACGACGCCGACGCCGTGCGGCTCGGCCGCACAACGCCGGCGTCGTCCGCCGGGCCTTCGGTCAGCTGGCCTCGAAGGTCCAGATCTGGCCGGGCTCGCCGCTCCACGGCAGCGAGAGCAGCTGGCTGCCGGGCGCCCCGTCGAGGACCGTGATCACCCCGTCCTGGTACGGGAAGTGGATCCGGAAGATCCCGTCACCGACCGGTTCGATCGACCACGGGATCGGGTTCGGCAGGACTGCGATCCGGGGCGGGTAGATCCGCAGCATGCTCAGGTTGACGAAGACGTCGCCGGCCGAGCTCTTCAGGAAGAACTCGTTGACGCCGTTGAGCGTGGTGACCTGCCACTGCTGGCTGGGGCTCTTGGTGAGCTCCATCGCGATGACAGGGGTGTTGGGGTCCGTGCTGCCCCCGGCCAGGTCGATGTACTGGCCGCTGTCGGGGTTCTTGATCAGGTACTGGCCGTCGGGAATGGTCGGCATGGGACCTCCAGAGCCGTGGTGCACGACTGTGCACAGCTGATCGAACGCCCTCAACCTAGGAGGCCGCGACGGGAGGTGTAACGACGAGTTCCAGCCGACTATGAATGTTCACGAACAATCATCCGTGAACGAAAGTTCGCACAATTTCGAAGGGGAATCGAGCCTAGGCCGCCGGGCCGTTGGCCAGAGGGACGGCGGCGGTGTGCTGCTGGCCGGCCGTGTCGGTCCAGTGCAGCTGGACCCGGTCGCCGGGGTGGTGCGCGGAGATCAGGCCGGTCAGGGAGTCGGCCGTGGTCACGGTCTGGGTGTCCACGGCGGTGATCACGTCGCCGTCCGCCAGTCCGGCCTGGGCGGCCGGGGATCCGGCGACCACCCCGACCACCTCGGCGCCGTTCGCCGCGCCTCCGGCGAACCCCGGTGCGGCGGGCGGGCTGACGTCGACGCCGAGGAAGGCGGTGCTGCCCAGGTGCACCGTGGCCGAGGTCTTCCCGGCCTCGATCTGGCTGGTCACCAGGACCGCCTGGTCGATGGGTATGGCGTAGCCCTGGCCCCCGGTGATCTGGGACTGGTAGTCGACCGCCGCGGCGGTGTCCATGCCGACGACGGCGCCGGAGGCGTTCACCAGCGGACCGCCGGAGTCGCCCGGCTGCACGTTGGCGTTCACCTCGATCAGACCGTTCAGCTGCTCCGAGTCACCGGACGAGCTGTCCCCGGCGACGATCGACTGCCCCAGGGCGATCACCGACCCGTTCGCCACGGTCGGGGTGCCTCCCGTGCCGCCGGCGTTGCCGACCGCGCGCACCGCGTCGCCCACGGCGAGCGTCCCGGAGTCCCCGAGCTGCTCGGTGGTCAGGCCGGACGCGCCCCGGAGCCGCAGCAGCGCGAGGTCGTGCGAACGGTCGTAGCCGGAGACGGTGGCGGTGTAGCTGCGGCCGTTGCCCACGTCGGTGGCAGTGATCCGGGTCGCGCCGGTGATCACGTGGTTGTTGGTGAGCACCTCCCCGTCCGGCGACAGCACGATTCCGGTGCCGGCGGCCTGCAGCCCCCGGTAGCCGAGGACGACCTCGATATCCACCAGTCCGGCGTTGACCCGTTCGGGGGACGCCGTGCCGGTGCTCGACTGCACCGCCACCGGGCCGCTCGACGTACCGGAGTGCAGAAAGGCGTGGTCGACGACGATGCCGGCGGCGACGGCCACCGCCACGGCCAGGGCGAGCCCGACCGCGGTGCGCCGGCGCCGACGGCGCGGCCGCGGCTGGTACGGAGGCGGCGGCGGCTGTTGTGGCGGCTGCGGCGGCTGCTGCTGGATGTCGCTCATGGCCGAGACACCCTCCTGCCCGGATCCGGGGGCGCGTGCGGCGTCCCTCAGCTCCTTCCCTCCATAGTGCGGACGAAAGGGGTAGGGGCGCCATCAGCCGGCCCTGTGAATGTCCTGGTCACCGTCCTCGGCGAAGGGCTGGTCGACGAAAAGATCCCCGACGAGGTCGAAGGCCTGCTCCAGCCGGACGATCCGCATCACCTTGGACACCTGCGCGTTCCCGCGCACCAGCGCGGGGCGCCGTCCGCGCCGCACCGTCTCCTGGTGGATCCGGACCAGCAGCTTCATCCCGCTCGCGTCCAGGAAGGTCACGGCGCGGAGGTCCACCACGATGTCGCCGTCATGGCAGTCCAGCGTCCAGTCCAGACCGGGGGACAGGCGCTGGTGCGCCATGATGTCCAGTTCTCCGCGCAACTCGACCACGATCGCGGCACCCGCCAGCCGGTACCGCACCCCGAATGCAACCTCGTCCGCGCCCATGGCGATTGGCCCACTGCTCTCGCTGTCCCGACCTGTCCGCAGGCACGGCAGGCGACCCCCACGCGATTACGAAGTGTGACGCCCCCGGGTTTCAGGTCGGCGTCGAGTCGCCACGTACCTGCACTCCCATACTGCCCCGTCCGGGCCGGGAACTCACCATCCCTACGCTGAGTAGTTTCTGATGATTGGACAGATGCTGGGCGAGAGCGTCAGTCGTGGGGCGGGAGGTGGTCGAGTTGATGCTCGGCCACGCTCAGTGCCTCGTCGACCAGGCGGCGCAGATGGCCATGCCGCAACTGGTACACCACCCGGCGGCCCTCCTTGCGGGTGCTGACCAGTCCGGCCAGCCGGAGCCGGGCCAGATGCTGGCTGACCGAGGGGCGGGCGACGCCGCAGGCCTCGGTGAGGGTGGTCACGTCCGCCTCGCCCTCGGCCAGGCGCTGCAGCAGGGCCAGTCGGGTGCGGTCGGCCAGCAGGCCGAGGATCTCGGCGGCCAGCGTCAACCGTTCGCTGTCGTCTCGCACCTGCGCATCATAAGCAGGTGACAGGTGCATGCGTGCATCCATACGCACATGATGGCACACTGCAGGGGCGACCCCGAGCCGAGAGGTGCGAGCAGCCATGAGCGACCCCACCCACGCCCACCCGCATGCCGGCGAACCCGGCCACGACCATGACCACGCGCCGGGCCACGACCACGGCGAAGCTCACGACGCAGACCACGGCCACGGCGCGGGCCACGGCCACGGCCACGGCCACGACCAAGACCTCGACCACGGCGCAGGCCATGGCCACCCGCATCCGGGGCGGCGCTGGGCGCATCTGTTCAGGCCGCACAGCCATGAGGCCGCCGACAAGGTCGACTCCGCGCTGGAGGCCTCCGCCGAGGGCATGCGGACGCTGTGGATCTCCCTGGGCGGGCTCGCGGTCACGGCCGCGCTGCAGGCGGTGGTCGTGGTGCTGTCCGGTTCGGTGGCGCTGCTGGGGGACTCCGTTCACAACGCTGCCGACGCGCTCACCGCGCTGCCGCTCGGGGTCGCGTTCCTGCTCGCCCGCAGGGCGGCCACCCGTCGGTTCACCTACGGCTACGGCCGGGCCGAGGACCTGGCCGGGATCGTGATCGTGCTGACCATCGCCGCCTCCTCGGCGCTGGCCGCCTTCATGGCCGTCGACCGGCTGCTGAACCCGCGCGAGATCGGCTACCTGCCGGCCGTCGCCGCCGCCGCGCTGATCGGCTTCGTCGGCAACGAGTGGGTCGCCCGCTACCGGATCCGCACCGGCCGCCGGATCGGCTCGGCCGCGCTGGTCGCGGACGGTCTGCATGCCCGTACCGACGGGTTCACCTCACTGGCCGTGCTGCTCGGGGCCGGTGGCGCCGCCCTCGGCTGGCGGCTCGCCGACCCGCTGGTCGGCCTGCTGATCACCGTCGCCATCCTGGTCGTCCTGCGGGACGCCGTCCGCGAGGTGTTCCGTCGGCTGATGGACGCGGTCGATCCGGCCCTGATCGACTCCGCCGAGCAGGCCGTACTCGCGGTGGACGGGGTGCGCGCGGTGGGTGCGCTGCGGATGCGCTGGATCGGCCACCACCTGCGGGCGGAGGTCGCCATCACCGTGGACGGCAGCTTGGACGTCCTGGCCGCGCACGGCATCGCGGTCGAGGCCGAGCACGCCCTGCTGCACGCCGTCCCACGGCTGACCGCCGTGCTGGTGCACGCCGACCCCGCCCTGCCGGACGGAGCCGACCCGCACGCGCCGCTGGCCCACCACCACCTGGCGGCCGCAGGCTGATCCTGTGCGAATTACCTGCTCGGGTGACAGCAACCGATGAGGGGTTCGAGGGAGTCAATACAACGGGTGGGGTTCTTGGGTGTCGAGTTCCCTGTAACGACCCGTCGAGACGACCGGAAAGGGGGCGGAGGCCGCGTCCTCCCCTCACCCATGGCACTGAAGTTCACCGCCTCCCGCTTTCGATCCCCGCTGCGCCAGGTCGGCCTCGGCGCACGTCTGCTGGGGGTGAGCGCGCTGGCCGGAGCCGTCGTCGCCGGGCTCGCGCTGCCCGCCGTCGGCGGCCTCGGAATCGGCGCCAAGACCGCCAGCAACGACTTCAACAGCATCCCGGACACCTTCGTCATACCGCCGCTGTCGCAGGCCTCGACCATCTACGACGCCAACGGCGGGGTGATCGCCAAGGTCTACGCCCGGGACCGCACCGTGGTCCCGCTGAGCCAGATCGCGCCGGTCATGCGCAGCGCGCTCGTCGACATCGAGGACAACCGCTTCTACCAGCACGGCGCGATCGACCCGAAGGGCACCCTGCGCGCCCTGACCAAGAACACCGGCTCGGGCGGAGTGGCCCAGGGCGGATCGACGCTGACCCAGCAGTACATCAAGAACGTCTTCGTGGAGATGGCCGGCGACGACCCGGTCAAGGTCAAGGAGGCGCAGCGGCAGACCTTCTCCCGCAAGATCCAGGAGCTGCGCTTCGCGATCGAGCTGGAGAAGAAGCTCACCAAGGACCAGATCCTCGCCGACTACCTGAACATCACGTTCTTCGGTGAGCAGGCCTACGGCATCGAGGCCGCCTCGGAGCGGTACTTCAGCGTCCACGCCAGCCAGTTGACGATCCCGCAGGCGGCCCTGCTGGCCGGCATGGTGCAGTCGCCGAGCGGCTACGACCCGCTGGTACGCCCGGACCTGGCGCTGCAGCGGCGTGGCGAGGTCCTCGACGACATGGCGAAGTACGGCACCATCACCGCCGCCCAGGCCGCCGCCGCGAAGGCGACGCCGCTGAACCTCAAGGTGAACCGCCCGCAGAAGGGCTGCATCACGGCGAAGAACGGCGAGGGCTTCTTCTGCGACTACGTGCAGCACATCGTCCTCAACGACCCGGCCTTCGGGGCCACCGCGCAGGCGCGGCAGGCGCTCTGGGACCAGGGCGGTCTGCAGATCCACACCACGATCGACCCGAAGGACCAGGCCGCGCTGCAGAAGTCGGTCACCAATCACGTCTATGCGAGCGACAGGGCCGCGACCGCGATGACCATGGTCCAGCCGGGCACCGGCAAGATCCTGGCCATGGGCCAGAGCCGCCCCTACGGCCCCGGTGACCACCAGACCGAGCTGAACTACAACGTGGACCGCTCGATGGGCGGCGGCAACGGCTTCCCGACCGGCTCCAACTTCAAGCCGGTCACCGCCGCAGCGGCGCTGGAGAACGGCATCGGCATGGACCAGCAGTACGCGTCGCCGTACCAGGACGACTACCCGGAGATGACCACCTGCACCGGCGGCAGACTGCTGCCGGCCCCCAACGACCGGAACGACAGCACCTCGCTGCACGGCCCGTTCACCATGCCGGACGCCATGGCCAAGTCGGTGAACACCTACTTCGTCGCACTGGAGGCCCAGACCGGGCTGTGCAACGTGGTGAAGATGGCGCAGAAGCTGGGTCTGTCCAACACCGCGGTGATGGACGGCAAGACCGGCAAGCTGGTCCCGCTCAAGCAGGTCCAGTCGCTGACCCTGGGCGTCAACAACCTGACCCCGCTGCAGATGGCCAACGTCTACGCGACCTTCGCGGCCCGGGGCGTGTACTGCTCGCCGACCGCGATCACCTCGGTCACCAGCGGCAGCAAGAGCCTGCCGGTGCCCCAGGCCAACTGCAACCAGGCGATGTCGCAGACCACGGCCGACTCGGTCACCACCATGCTGAAGGGCGTGGTCTCGGACCCGGGCGGTACCGCCACCAACCTCAGCCTCGGTTACGACGACGCCGGTAAGACCGGTACCACCGACTCGCACCTGCAGGTCTGGTTCACCGGCTTCACCAAGCAGATCTCCGCCTCCACGGTGGTCAGCGAGACCAAGGCGCCGCTGCAGTCGCTCAGCGGCCAGACCATCGGCGGCCAGTATGTCGACACCGCTTTCGGCAGCACGCTGGCCGGTCCGATCTGGCAGGACGCGATGACCGGGGCGCTGTCCGGCGACTCCAACATCTCACTGAACACCGTGCCGCTGCCGCCTTCGGCCCCCGTCTCCAACTCCAGCCCCAGCACGCCGCCGACCCCTGGCGGCCACTGACGCGGGCCGGTGACGGGGACCGGAGAGGCGGGCCGTGGACGCCGGCCCGCACCGGACCCGGGGCGCGCCGGGTCCGGTGCGGTCGCTCAGCTCAGCTCAGCTCCGCGCCCAGCCGAACGCGGTGGCGCGGCGGACGACGGCGTAGCCCCTGGTCAGGGCGCGGTCCCTGGCGTAACGCCAGGCGAGTCCGCGCCCTTCGACCAGGGCGCGGAACGCCGCCGCCGAGGTGCCGCCGTGGACGGTGAGCCGGGCCAGCGCGTACGGCGACTGCCGGACCGGCGCGGCCAGGGCGTTGGCCACGGCGCAGGCGCCGATGTATCCGGCCTCGCGCACGGCCGCCCGGACCCGGCGGTCGGAGTAGCCGTACGGGTAGCCGAAGGTCCGCAGCGGCTGCTGCAGCCGCTGCTCCAGCAGCCCCCGGTTCCGGTGCAGTTCCTCCCGCAGCCGCACCGGGGCCAGCCGGTCCAGCTGCGGGTGACTGTGGCTGTGGCCGCCGATCTCCACCCCCTGCGCCGCGATCTCGGCCAGTCGGCTCCAGGAGAGCGTCGGGGCGAGCGGGCATCCGGCCCGTTCCGCCCCGGCGTCCGCGAGCCAGCCGGTGGTGACGTACAGCGTCGCCGTCGCGACGTGCTCCCGCAGCAGGGGCAGCACCTCGCTGTGGAAGTCCGCGTAGCCGTCGTCGAAGGTCAGCACCACCGGCCGGGCCGGGAACGGGATGGCCGACCGGCCCCGCCAGTGGGCCACCAGCTCCGCCATGGTGACGGTGCTGAACCCGGCCTCCGCCAGCAGCTCCAGCTGCATCGCCAGTTCGGACGGACGCACGGCCAGGGCCCGGGTTCCGGCGGTGGGCCGGTCGGTGACCGAGTGGTACATCAGCACCGGGATCACGGGCGCCGCCCGGAGCGCCGGCGCAGGCTGCCGACCAGGAAGCCGACGGCGGTGATCAGCCCGCCGACGGCGATCGCACCGGCCCTGGCCAGGCCGGCCAGATCCCCCCTGGCGATGCCGCCGAGGCTCCGGGCGATCCCGGCCGGCAGCGTCCGGGTGACGTAGCGGCGCTCGCTGGACAGGCCGTCGCCCGCGCCGACCCGCCCGGCGACCTTCGCCTTGGACAGGCCCTCGGCCCAGCAGCGGGTGCGGAAGTAGGCGAACCGCTCGCGCTCGTGCGGAACCCGGTGGTGGATCACCGACCGGTCGTCGAAGAGGAAGACCGCTCCCGGATCGTCCTGCTGGATCCGGATGCAGAGTTCGGTCTCCTCGCCGCCCAGCGGCTGGAGCCTCCCCGCGCGCCGGTCGCCCCGCCGGTCGCCCCGCCGTTCGTGCTGGCGTCCGGCCCGTCCGATGCCGACGCCGTCGGACGCGTCCGCGCCGGCACCCCGGCCGATCCCGGCGTCGAAGCCGCCCACGGTGGCGAAGGCGGTCCTGCGGAACGAGGCGTTGCCGCCGAGCACGTTGCGGACCCGGGCCCGCCCGGTCGGCATGCCCCGGTACGTCGCGCCGTGCACCCAGTCGAACTCCTCCGGGTACCACCGGGGCCGCCGCCCCGACTCCCAGACCGGCAGGGTGAGCCCGCCGACGCCCTGGACCGCCGGGTCCCGGTAGCCGTCCGCGAACCAGCGCAGCCAGTCGGGTTCGGCGACCGCGTCGTCGTCCAGGAAGGCCACGATCTCGCCCCGGGCCGCCGCGATCCCGGTATTGCGTCCCCCGGACAGTCCGCGCCGTCCCGCGTTGGCCAGCACCCGTACCAACGGGTCTGTGGCGTAACGGTCCTGCAGCCGACGCAGCAGGGCCGGATTGTGGTCGACGATCACCAGGACGTCCAGTGGCGGAAGGTCCTGGGTGACCGCGGAGTCCACCGCCGCCAGCAGTGCCTCCCAACGGTCCTCGGTGTAGACGCAGATGACCACGGATAACTGAATGTGTACATGCTCGGTATTGCGCATGGTTCCGTTCCCCCCGGAAGTGCGCGTGCGAACGATCAGTGCACGCGTCCTGAAACGACGTTACAAACCGTCCACAGCTGCTGACAAGGGATCGGACCGTGCAAGCGGGCTGTTTCCCGGGCGCCTCCTCCGTATGCTGGACAACCGGGGGCAGTCACGCGGGCCTGTGGGGGGACGACGCGAGAATGCAGAACTTCAGCACCGGTGCCGCCGCTCGTGAGGACCCGCCGTCCACCGGGGGCCAGCCGAACGGAGGCCCTGCGACGCCGACTCTGACCGTGGTGGTGTGCGCCTACACCCTGGACCGCTGGGACGACACCAGTGCCGCGCTCCAGTCGCTGCGCGACCAGGACCGTCCACCCGACCAGGTCATCCTGGTCACCGACCACAACGACGAGCTCAACGCCCGGGCCGGCGAGGCGTTCCGGGACGTGCTGGTGGTCCCGAACGCCGAGCGGCGCGGGCTCTCCGGGGCCCGCAACACCGGGATCGCGGCCGCCGAGGGCACCGTCGTGGCCTTCCTCGACGACGACGCGGCCGCGGAGCCCGACTGGACCGTGCGGCTGCTCGAAGGCTACGACGACCCCGCTGTGCTGGGCGTCGGCGGCGGGATCACTCCGCGCTGGGAGTCCGGCCGGCCGCGCTGGTTCCCGGCCGAGTTCGACTGGGTCGTCGGCTGCAGCTACCGGGGGCTGCCCGAGCAGCCCGCGTCGATCCGCAACATGATCGGCGCCAACATGTCGCTGCGCCACGACGTCCTGGACGCCGTCGGCGGCTTCAGCAACGAGCTGGGCCGCACCGGCACGCTGCCACTCGGCTGCGAGGAGACCGAACTCTGCATCCGGGCCGGCCGCCACTACCGGGACGGCGTGTTCCTCTACCTGCCGGACGCCCAGGTCCGGCACCACGTCCCCACCGCGCGCGGCACCTGGCGCTACTTCCTGTCCCGCTGCTGGCGCGAGGGACAGTCCAAGGCGGCCGTCACCCTGATGGCCGGACGGCAGCGCGCACTGTCGAGCGAGCGCTCCTACCTGTTGCGGACCGTCCCGCAGGCACTGGCCCGGGCCGCCCGCCCCGGCGGCGGGTCGCCGCCGCTGTCCACCGCCACCGCCGTGCTGCTCGGCGTGCTCTGCACCATGCTGGGCTATCTGCACGGCGGAGTACGGTCGATGACGTTACGTCAGGTGCGGGCTGCGGCGGCCGGCGGGCTGCCGCTGGTCGCGGCGCTGCTGCTCTGGGCCTGGTCGCTGCCGCGTACCCGGGTCGACGACCTCAACGGCGTCGGTCTGGCGGCGGCGGTGCCGTGGTCCTACTGGACGGCCCTGGGCGTCCTGGTACTGGGTTTCGGCTACACCCTGTACTCCGCTCCCGGACGCTCCGGACGCTCCGGCCCGGAGAGGACCGGCCCCGAGCGAACCGGCCCCGAGCGAACCGGCGCCGACGGCTCCAGCCCCGGGAACCCCGGCGCGGGCCTGCGTCCGTACGCCGGGCGGCCGCGCTCGGCGCTCTGGCCCGCGCTCTACACCGTCGCGCTGCTGCTGGTGCAGCGGGCCACCCAGGCCCTGGTCTACAACTCGCCGCTGTACGCCTGGGCCTGGAAGCACATCGACATCATCGACCGGCTGCTCGGCAACGGCGGCCACCTGGACCGCAGCAACCGGCTGGCGGCGCTGGCCCCCTACGACCAGTGGGCCGGTTTCTTCGCCGGGAACACCGCCGTGATCCGCATGATCGGGCTGAACGGCGCGCTCGACTACGCGGCCTGGGCCCCGCTGGTGTCCAGCCTGCTGCTGGTGCTGCCACTGCTGCTGATCTTCCAGGTCTTCAGCCGGGACCAGAGGCTGGTCTGGACGGCGGTGTGGATCTTCTTCCTGGGCAACTGGGTCGGCCAGGACTACCTCTCCCCGCAGGCCTTCGGCTTCTTCCTGTACCTGGGCGTGCTGGCCCTGGTGTTCCGCAACCTCGCCCGTGACGCGCCCTGGGGGCGGCACGGCGAGGCGGACGCCGGATACCCGCTGGGGGCGGCGCGACGCGCCGAACTCCCGCGCGCGGACCGGCGGAGGTGGCTCTGGCTGCTGGTCCTGCCGATCGCCGCGGACGCGGCCTCGCACCAGCTCACCCCGGTGGTGCTCGGCCTCGGCCTGCTGGTGCTGGGCTGCACCCGCCGCTACCGGAACCCGTGGCTCGCGGTGCTGGGACTGCTGATCCCCGCGGCCTGGGACGCCGGCTCCGCGCTGGACTTCTTCCGGCTGCAACTCCCGGCCATGGCGCAGAGCTTCGGCAACCTGCTGGCCAACTCCCAGCCGGGCGGCGGGGCCACGCCGACCGGGGCCGGTCCGGTCTTCGTCTCCTGGGTGGACCGGGGGCTGTCGGCGGCGGTGGCGGCCGCGGCCGTGGCCGGGGCGCTGCGGCATCCGGCGCTGCGCCGGTCCGGGCTGCCGCTGCTGCTGGTGGCGGTCGTGCCGATGCCGCTGGTGGTCGCCAACAACTACGGCGGCGAGATGGTCTTCCGGGTGTTCATGTTCGCGCTGCCCGGGCTGTCGTTCTTCGCCGCCGCCGCGCTGCTGCCCAGGCCGCGTCCGGCCGGGACCCCGCCGACCCGCTGGGCGGAGGTCCGCACCGCCGCCCTGGCCGGCGGCGTACTGCTGGTGCTGGCGGCGGTGTTCGTCCCCAGTTACACCGGCAAGGACCGGCTGGACTACTTCCCCAGGGCGGAGATCCGGCTGGCCGACCAGCTGGCCGCTACCGCCCCGCCCGGCTCGTTCATCGTCGGCGCGGACGGCAACTACCCCGACGCCTACCTGCACTACGACCAGTACACATACGAATGGCTCACCGACGCCTCCGGCCCCGCGCTGCGGTCGCTGATGGCGGACCCGCTGGGCTACCTGACCCGCGACATGGCCTGGGTACGCGACCCCGCCCACGCCTATCTGGTCATCACCCGGGGGCAGCGCTCCGACATCTCGATGCAGGGCCTGCTGCCGCCCGGCACGGTGGACCGGATCCAGCGCGCGGTGGCCGGCTCCCCGTCGTTCCGACTGATCCTCAGCAACCAGGACGGTGTCGTGTACCAGTACGTCCCGACCCCCACCACCACGCCCTCGACCGTCCCGGCCCTGCCGTGAGCGCCCGGACGCTTCCGGTGCGGGTGGCGCTGGCCGGCTCCGGCTGGGCCGCGGTGCTCTGCGCCGGCTACCTCGCGGACGCCGCCCCGCTGCGGATCGCGGTGGTGCTGGCCTTCGTCCCGTTCTGCCCCGGCTACGCCCTGCTCGGTCCGTTGCTGCCGCGTGAGCCGACCGGGGACCGGTCCGGGCCCGCGCAGACGCTGCTGCTGACGGTGCTGCTGAGCCTGTCCCTCCTGGTCGTCGCGGCGACCGGGCTGATGCTGCCGGGATGGTTCACCGGACTGCGGACGCTGGCGGTGCTCGCCGTGACCACCACCGTCGCGGCGCTGCTCCCGGTCCGGCGATGACCCTGTCCGGCTCCGGCGGGGGGCCGCCGGAACGCTCGGTGCTGCCGCGTGCCGCGCTGCTGCTGGTCGGCCTGCTGGTGGCGCTGGCCCTGCTGGTGGCCCGGCAGTCGGACGACAGCGGCCCGCCGTCCGGCTCGTCGGCGACCGCGGGGTCCGCGCCGTCCGGCGGCAGCTGCGCCGCCTCGGCCGCGCTGGCGCCGCCCTGCGGCGCCTGGTGGGGCGCGTACGTCCCGCCCGGTCCGAACGGGCTCGCGGCCTCGGTCACCGCCTTCGAGCAGCGCATCGGCCGACGGCTCGACCTCGTCTACACCTACCACGACATGGGCACCGGCACGGACGGCCAGCTGATGGACGCGGACGAACAGTCACTGGGCCGGACCCGGCTGCTGATGCTCTCCTGGGAGTCCGAGGTCTGGGGCGGCTCCGGGTCCGGCGGCTCGACCGCCGACCGGCCCCTGGGCTGGCAGCGGATCGCCTCCGGTGCCTACGACGCCACTGTCATCGACCCGCAGGCCGCCAGGATCAAGGCCTACGGCAAGCCGGTCCTGCTCGCCTTCGACCAGGAGATGGACGACCGCACCCCGGCCGACGGCAGCCCCGCCGACTACGTCGCCGCCTACCGCCACCTGCACGACCGGTTCCAGCAGCTCGGTGTCACCAACGTCCGCTGGGTCTGGACGGTCACCGGCTATCTGCCGCGCGCCGCGCAGATGGCGGCCTCCTACCCGGGGGACGCCTACGTCGACTGGATCGGCTACGACCAGTACAACTACTACCTCTGCAAGTCCGTGCCGACCTGGCAGTCCTTCGCCGACACCCAACTGCCCAGCTACATCTGGCTGCGGCAGCACATCTCGGCGACCAAACCGCTGCTGATCGCGGAGTACGGCACCGCCGCCGACCCGAGCCAACCGCAGCGGCAGCAGCAGTGGTACGAACAGGTCCCGCAGGTGGTGCGGCAGCAGCTGCCGGGGGTCCGCGCGGTGGTGCAGTGGGACAGTTCGGTGCCCGGCCCCGACTGCGACCTGTCGGTCGACTCCCCGGCCGCCTCCGCCGGATACGCGGCCGCGGGCCGGGACCCGTACTTCCACCAGCCGCTGCCCTGACCCCGCGGTCCCGCGCCGGGTTACCCCTGTCGTCCCGGCCGGGCCCCGGGGCGTTGCCGCCGCGTGTCGGCTCCGGTCATCCCGCGAAGGTGTCGCCGCGGACCAGCCTGCGGCCGCGCCGGTACCAGCGCCAGCCCACCGTCCGCAGCCGGTCCGGGTACGGGGCCACGGACGCCCCCGTGCCGGCCAGCCAGCGGGACAGGTCCGCGGTGGTGTCCCCGGCCCGCAGCATGATCCTGGCGATCCGGTACGGCTCGTCCCGGGTCGAGCTGAGCGCGTTCCGCACCGCCATGGCCGAGGAGTAACCGGCTTCCCTGACCAGCCGGCGCACCGCCGGGCTGTTGTAGCCGTGCGGGTACGCGAAGGCCGGGACCGGTAGCCCCAGCAGGTCCTCCAGCAGCGCCTTCGGCCTCGCCAGCTCCTGTCGGACGCGGTGCCGGGGGAGGGTGTCCAGCTGCGGGTGCGAGACCGTGTGCGCGCCCACCTCGATCCCCATCGGCACCAGTTCCGGCACCTGATCAAACGTCATCATCGGAGCGGGCGGCAGCAGGGAGTCGAGAGCGCCGCCGCCCGAAGCTCCGCCGCTCGCACTGCCGCCGCTCGCACTGCCACCGCTCGCACTGCCGCCGATCGCGCCGGTGGTCAGATACGCCGTGGCCGGCAGCCCCCGCGCGGCCAGCGCCGGAGCGGTGAAGCGGGAGAGGTCGGCGAAGCCGTCGTCGATGGTGATCACGATCGGACGCTCCGGCAGCGGCTCACGCCCGGTCAGACCGTCCAGCAGCCGGGTCGCGGTGATCGCGGTGCGTCCACTGGCCGCGATCGCGTCCAGCTGCGCCAGGAACTCCCGAGGCCGGACCGTGAACGGGGCGATCCACCCCGGCGGGTCGTCCGTCACGGCGTGGTACAGCAGTACCGGTATCGCCTCCGGCGTGGTCACCGCTGCGTCCCCTCCCCAGTCGTGGCCAGCTCGCGCTCCCCGCCGTCGGCCGGTTCCGGTTCGGACGCCTTCGGCAGCCAGGCGGACCGGAACATCAGCAGCGCGCCCGCGACGGCGACCTGGCTGCACAGCCAGGCCAGCCCCATCCCGGCCAGCCCCAGCTGCGGCACCAGCAGGGCGCAGGTCCCGAACACCCCGCCGCAGAGCCCCCCGTAGACCAGCACGAAGAGCCACAGCCTCTGCCGTACCCGGAACGAGGCCAGCGCGGTCGCGGTGACCAGGTTGGGCAGCGCGGACAGCGCCAGCAGCCGCAGCAGGGTGGTGGCGTGCGCGGGATAGTCGGGGCCGAACAACCGCAGTACCAGCGGTGCGAGCAACTCCAGGGCGAGGACGGCGGCGAGCAGCAGCGCCCCGGTGCTGCGCAGCACCGTCCGCACCGCGGGGCCGAGCCGGCCCGGGTTCCCGGCCGACTCCACCACCAGCGAGGAGCCCATGTTGGTGCTGACCACGTACAGCATGGTGACGATGACCCAGCTGATGGAGAAGTAGGCGCTGTCCCGCGCCCCGAGCGTGTTCAGGATCAGCACCTGCGGCAGTGTCGACACCGCGAGCCAGAACAGCCCGCCGACGTAGGTCAGCCCGGTGTAGCGGACCACGCCTGCGGTGGCCGGGACACCGGGGTCCGCCTGCCGCAGTTCCCGTTCCCGGCGCGGTACCGCGACGCCGAAGAGGTAGCTGTTGGTGAAGACCAGCGACACCCCCAGCGCCAGCTCCCAGGAGATCAGGATGCCGAAGGGCACCAGCGCCAGGCTGATCAGCAGCACCGCGACCAGCTTGGCCGCGGAGAACAGCGCGTTCTCCGCGAGCACCCAGCCGGGCCTGCGCAGCCCGGTCAGCGCCCCGTCCTGCAGCACGAACACCGCGTAGGAGACCGTGGCGGCCACGAACACGGTGCCCAGCATCGGCGCGTGCAGGAAGGACAGCCCCGGCGAGACCCAGGGGGCCAGCAGCACGAAGGCGGTGGAGGTGACCAGCGAGGTCCCGATGCCGGTCAGGTAGGCCAGGCCGATCAGCCGCCTGGTGTTCCGCCCCGCCGACGGGGTGAACCGCACCAGCACGTCGGCCAGGTTCAGTTGGGACACCCCGGCCAGGAACATCATCATCGAGATCGCCGAGTAGTTCCGGCCGACCGTGGCCACGTCGTAGCGCAGCCCGGCCAGCGACCAGTACCCGGCGCCCAGGACCGAGGTCGCCACCGAGGCCAGCGTCAGCAGCGCGCCGTTGCGCAGCAGCGCGTCCCCGGGCACCAGCCGGAGCAGCGGCGAACGGCGGACGGCCACGGTCGCACTCACCCGCCAGCCGCCAGCGGCTCCTGCCGGAACGCCCACTGCGACGCCGGCAGCGCCACCACCCCGTACCCGCGCAGCGGGACCGGTCGCCGGACCGCCTCGTCGAGCGCGGCGTAGACCGGGACGATCCGCTCGGCCGCGAAGCCGACCGCGGCGAGCCGGGTGGCGACCTGGGCCAGCCGCGCCCCGCTCCGGGGCGGTTCGGCGACCAGCAGCACCAGCCCGCCGACCCGCCGCACGGCCTCCGGCAGCCGGCTCTCCTCGGGCAGCAGCGGACCGCCCGGCCGGGTGGTCCTGGTCACCAGATGCCGGTACTCCAGCCGTCCCAGCGCGGCGGACAGCAAGGGCGCGAGGTAGGCCCCGGCGGTGCGCAGTCCGAGCACCAGCAGCGGCCGGTCCCGGTCCGGGTGTACGGCGGCGAACCGCTCCGCGAGCGCCAGCGAGTCCTCCGGCCGCAGCCCCGAGGCGCCGAACACCGTCGGCGGCCGCAGTGGCGCGGACGCGTGCAGCAGCGCCGCCGGACCGCGTAGCCCCCCGCGCAGGCCCTCGACCGCGCTGCGGACGCTGACCAGGGTGATCGCCTCCTCTTCCGGGGTGTCGCTGACCACGGCCTCGGCCAGCACCACGGCCAGGTCGCGCAGCAGCACATGCCAGGCGGCCAGCCCGAGCCGCCCCCGCGCCGCGGCTGCCGGGCCGACCAGCAACCGAGGCCCGGGCACCGAGCCCTGCAGCCGGTCCGCGACGATCTGCGAGGCCCCGGCGGCATGCACGAACGCCGGCAGCGCCCGGCCCTGGTCCGCCGCCGCGACCAGCCTCCGCAGGACGACGTGGAGCTGCTCCCGAGGTGCCGCCGTACCGTCGGCAGAGAGGGGACCGTCAGCGGACATCGGCGCCCACCTCCCCGGTCGCCTCGGCGGCGCGCAGGCGGCGGGCGCGCAGATAGCCGAGCGGTCCGTAGAGCATGCCGCGGCGCTGCCGCCACGACAGCCTGGCCGACCAGGCGGCACCGTCGTCGCCGTCCGTGCGGCCGCCGTCGTCCGGCGGGGCGCCGCTCCTCCGCGCGCCGCTCCTCCGGACGCTGCCGCTGTCCGGTGGGGCGGTGCTGGCGAGGGCGTGCCGGAGCCCGCTCGGGAGCCGGCGCAGCAGCGCGGGCAGCATCCGCGGCTCGCCGCAGACTGCGGCGGTGAGGTACGCGCCGAGGCCGGCGCCGTAGCCGAAGGCCTGCCCGTCCAGGTCCTGCGGCTGGTCGCGGTGGTGGTGCCAGACCAGCGCGGTCGGCTGGTACACCAGCTCGTGCCCGTGCACCACGATCCGGAAGAAGGACAGCAGGTCGTCGCCGCCCTTCGCCGGGGTGCCGGTCCCGGTGGCCGGGTCGAACCCGCCGACGGCCCGCAGCGCGTCCGTCCGGAAGGCCATGTTGGCCCCGGAACCCAGGCGTCCCGCGGTGAACGGGAACAGCGGCTGGTCGGCGGGCGGCCGGTCCAGCCGGTAGCGGCGCTGCTCGAAGCCCTTGGCGAAGCCGCCGCGGGCCTCCAGCAGGATCTGGGTGGGGGTGCGCAGCCGGGCGGGCAGGATCAGCCCGGTGACGCAGCCGACGCCCGGGTCGGCGAAGCCCCGCACCAGGGCGTCCAGCCAGTCGGGGTCGACCAGCACGTCGTCGTCGGTGAACGCGACGATCTCGCCGAGGCTCTCGGCCAGGCCGCGGTTGTGCGCGGCGGCCAGGCCGCGCCGTGGTTCACGCAGATAGCGGACCTGATCGGCGTAGCGCGTCCGGACCAGCTCCCAGGTGGCCTCGCTGACAGGCGCGTTGTCGATGACGACCACCTCGAAGCGCGGGTAGCGCAGCCGCGCCAGCGAGTCCAGGCAGCGGGCCAGCGCGGTCGGCCGCTCCCGGGTCGCGACCACCACGCTGACCAGCGGCGCGGGGTCCGGCGCGGACAGCGCCTCGGGTGCGTCGCGCCGTTCCCGATGGCGGTCGCACACCGGCTCCGCCGCCTTGGCGAGAGCCAGTACCGGATCCGATGCACCGTCAAGAACCGTCTGCAGCAGGCCCACCGGTCGCCCGCTGACGCGGACCAGGGCGAGCACGGCCCCGCCGCCGGTCAGGCCGTCCGGCGGGCTCGTGTCCCCGATGCCGCGCAGTTCGGGCCGTCCGTCCGGGCCGTCCAGCTCCAGGTCCACGACCTCGATCGGCGCCTGCGCCGGATCCAGTCGCAGCAAGCCGGTCACGGCCGGTCCGGGGCTCACCGCAGTGCCCCGACCGGCTCGTCCGCGTCCGTGCTGACCTGCTGCGCGCGCTGCGACGCGGCGCCGGACCCGCCGTGGCCCGACCCCTCCGGCGACGATTCGCCCGACGGCGACGGCGATGTCGCCGTCGGCACCACTGCCGGCAGCTCGACGGACTCCACGGGCGCGGTCCGGTCGTCCGCCGCGGGGTGGGCGTCGTCGCGCCCCCGGTGCTCGCGCAGCAGCGTCCGCAGCACCCGCTGGCCGTCGTAGAAGGTGCGCAGATTGGACTGCCCGGTCCGGCGCGGGAGTTCGAGCGTGGGCACCTCGGCCACCCGCAGACCGGTGAGCAGCGCCCGCACCGTCATCTCGGTCTCGATCTCGAAGCCGGAGGACCGCAGGTCCAGCCGGTCGAGGACGCTGCGGTTGAAGGCGACGAAGCCGTAGCACAGGTCGGTCAACGTGCTCTGGTACAGCACGTTGACCAGCGCCAGCAGCGCCCGGTTGCCCAGCCTGCGCAGCGCGGTGATGTCCAGCGACCCCCCGCCGCCCATGAACCGCGAGCCCTTGACGAAGTCGTAGCCGTTCTCCAGGAAGTGCACGTAGCGCGGGATCTCGCGGGGCGACATCGAGCCGTCCGCGTCGATCATCACGATGTACTCGCCCTTGGCGGCGAGGAAGCCGGTCCGCAGGGCGTTGCCCTTGCCGGGGCCCTGCTGCGGGACCACCCGCAGCGAGGGCAGGCTGGCCCGGGCCAGGTCGAGCGTGGCGTCGGTGGACTCCCCGTCCACCAGGATCACCTCGTCGACGCAGTCCGGGACATGGCGCAGCACCCAGCTGATGTTGGCGGCCTCGTTACGGGCCGGGACGATCAGGCTGACCGTGTGTTCGGCATCGGTCATGGAGACGTTCACAAGCACACCCGGGCTCCCCCCACGGCGAACAGCCGCGGCACTCGATGGTCATGACGTTCGCGTTTGATTCCCTTGTGTCGCGTCCGGAACGGATCGGTGATGATTCCCCGCACCGCCGGAGGTCGTTCCGGACGCCCCCGTAGGGAACGGTACCTTCCGGCCGTGCGTCTGGTAAGGCGTGGCGCGGGAATTCCGGCTCTCATCGGTCGACCGCACGGAAAATCTCCGCCTACCCGAGATCATTACGATCTCTTGTGACGGTCTTCACAAACGGATTTCCCAAGTCCGTGGGAATTCATGTGCGAATAGCGGAAAGTCCCGCCGCGAGCCTGGGGGCGGCGAATCCGGTCCCGGCGACGAACCGCATCAGCGGTCCGAAGGTCGGTGCCGAGGACAGACCGGTGAAGTACAGCCCCGGGACGCTGGACTGGAACCACGGGTCCAGCGCCGGCGAGCCGGTGCCGGGGACCCGGCGCACCCGGTGCCGCAGATCGGCCGCCAGCCACTCCAGCCGGTCCAGGTCCACCCGGTAGCCGGTGGCCGCCAGGACGTGGTCCACCACCAGGCTGCGCCGGTGCGGCCCGGCCGCGGGCGACCGGGTCGCGGCCGCCACCGGGGAGTCCAGGGTGAGCTCGACCTCGGCGCCGCTCAGCGCGGCGTCGCCGACGGTGCGCCCGGTCGCGATCGGGACCAGGCCGTCCACCCGGTCCTTGAGCCACCAGGCCCCGGACGGGCCCAGCACGGTGCGCATCAGCCACAGCCGGGTCGGTGCCGGCAGCCGCCGTACCTGCTCCGGCATCTGGCTGACCGCCACGTGCGACCAGCCCTCGCCCAGCGGCGACCGGGGCTTGACCAGGCGGGACGCCCCCGGCCGGGAGGCCGGCGGGGGGCTGCCCCAGAGCACCCGGTGGCCGCGCGCGACCACGGTCACCCGGGCGCCGGCCTCGGCCAGCAGCGCGGCGCTCTCCAGCGCCGACTGCCCGGCGCCGACCACCGCGACCCGTCGTCCGGAGAAGCGGGACAGGTCGGCGTGCTGCGAGCTGTGCGACAGCGGGCCGTCGGGGTCGGGCCCCTTCTCGGCCAGCCGAAGCAGTTCCGGCGGCACATGGGCGGCGGCGACCAGCCCGGCCGCGACGACCACGGCCGAGGCGTCCAGCTCCGCGCCGTCCGCCAGCGTCACCCGGAACCCCGCCCCGGACCGTGCCCCCGGCTGCGCCCCGGAACGACCGGCCCGCGGCTCCACCCGCACCACCGTCCGGTCCTCCACCTCCGGCAGCAGCCGTCGCTGGAACCACTGCCCGTACCGGACGAACAGGTCGACCGGGATCGGGTGCAGGTCGTCCACCGGGTCGGCCCCCTCGATCCGGCAGAAGTCCGCAAGCGAACTGCCTGGCCCCGGTGCGCTGAGGTCCGAGGCATCGGGCGTTGACTTCAGGTACATGCCGACCGGCATCCGAGAACGCCAGCTGTCCATCACCCCGCCGAACACCCGTACCGGAACCCCTCGTTCGGACAGATGTGCGGCGGTCGCCAGACCGTACGGTCCGGCCCCGATCACCACAACAGTCGATTTCCCGCCCATGGCCAGATTCCCCCCTGTGTATTCACTTCTGTGCCGTTCCGACGGTTCCGCCCCCGGAAAAGCCGTCGCTCCATGGTGCTACGCGAACCCTTTCCCTGCCAACGCCCCGAGGGCACCATGATTGCGGAGTGTCCGACATTCCCGGATGCTTCTGATGCGGTGGGGACGCATGTTTCCGGGGGGTATTCGTGGGATTCGATATCGGCGCACCCGTGCTTCTGGTGAAGATCGGGCACTATCCGCTGCACCACGGCGGCGTGGGGGCGATCCGCAGCCTGGGCCGCCTCGGCGTCCCGGTGTACGCGGTCACCGAGGACCGGTTCACCCCGGCGGCGCTCTCCCGCCATCTGCGCGGCCGCTTCGTCTGGCCGACCACCGGCGCCGAGGACACCGCCACGCTGGTGGACGGCCTGGCCAGGATCGCCCGCCGGGTGCTGGCCCGGGAGGGACGCCCGGCTGTGGTGCTGCCCACCGACGACGAGGCGGCCGTGCTGCTGGCCGAGCAGGCCGAGGCGTTCACCGGGCTGCTGCTGATGCCCGCCGTCCCGTCCTGGCTGCCCCGCGCCACCGCGGGCAAGCAGTCGCTGCACCGGCTCTGCGAGCAGCACCGGGTCCCCTCGCCGCGCTCGCTGCTGCCCGCCGACTTCGACGAACTCGCCTCGGTGGAGCAGCTGCTGACGTTCCCTCTGGTGGCCAAGAACGCCGACGCCTACACCCGGCTCAGCCGCCCGGCCGTCGGCTCCACCACCCTGCTAGCGGACCGGTCCGCGCTGGACGCGCTGACCCGGGACTGGGACCGGCGGGCCCCGCTGCCCAGCCTGCTGCTCCAGGAGTACCTGCCCGGGGACCGCGCCGAGGACTGGATCTGCCACCTCTACTGCGCCGACGACCCGGTCGACGACCTGGTCTGCACCGGCGTCAAGGTCCGTGCCTGGCCGCCGCGCGGCGGGGTCACCGCGTACGCCTACAGCGCCGGCAATCCCGAACTCGCGGAGCTGAGCCGCCGGTTCTGCCGGGCCCTCGGCTTCCGCGGGATCTGCGACCTGGACTGGCGCTTCGACCGCCGCGACCGCCGCTACAAGCTGCTGGACTTCAACCCGCGGCTGGGCGCGCAGTTCCGCCTCTTCGAGACCGACCGGGGCATCGACATGGTCCGCGCCCTGCACCTCGACCTGACCGGCCGCCGCGTCGACCAGGGGTCGTCGGCCGCCCGCCGCAGTTTCACCGTCGAGATCCTGGACGCCCCGGCCCGGGTGGCCGCCCGGCGCGGGCACCGCTCCGCGCAGCTGCCCGAGGGTGCGGCCGCGCCGCCGGGCCGGGGCGACCGGGTCACCGCCGAACTGGCCTGGGCCGCGCTGGACGATCCGCTGCCGGCCCTCGCCGCCGTCGCCCGGTCCAGCGGTCCGGCGCTGGGACGGCTGCGCGGGGCACTGCGGGTCGTCCGGCCCAGGAGATCCCCCGAGGCGTACAGCCGTACCACCGTGCATCAGTGAGGGGGACAGTCCGCTGAAGTACTGTCAGGTTCGCTCCGCCGCGCGCACACTGATGACCATGCGGGTGGAGATGGCGGGGGAGGCACAGCGCCCGGACCGGGTGAGCGAGGACTACGCGGCGGCGACGCCCGAGGCCCTGGTGCTGCTGGACGGTTCGAGCTCGCCGGCGGCGATGGAGTCAGGCTGCGAGCACGGCACGGCCTGGTACGCGCGCAGGCTCGGCGTGCATCTGCTGGCCCGGCTGGTGGACCGGCCGGACCGCACCATGGCCCAGTGCCTCAGCGACTCGATCGCCGAGACGGCCTCGCTGCACGGGGCGCGCTGCGACCTGGCGCACCCCAACACCCCGGCCGCCATGGTGGTCGCGGTCCGGCGTCACGGGGCGGCCCTGCAGTACCTGGTGCTGGGCGACTCGCTGCTGGTGCTGGACCGGTTCGGCACGATCGCGGTGATCGGCGACAACCAGCCGTTCCCGGCCGGTGAGGCGCTGCGCCGGGAGGTCCACGCGATGCGCCCGGGTACGCCGGAGCGCGCGGCGCTGCACATGCGCTACGCCCTCGCGGTCCGCGCCGCCCGCAACACCGGGCGCGGTCCGTGGATCGCGGCGGCACTGCCGAAGGCCGCCGAGCACGCGGAGACCGGCAGCGTGCCGCTCGCGGACCTCCGCTCGCTGACCGCGCTCACCGACGGCGCCTCACGCTATGTCGAACGCTTCGACCTGGGCAGCTGGCCGGACGCGGTGGCGCTGCTGGCCGATCGCGGACCGGCCGAACTGCTGCGCCGGGTGCGCCAGAGCGAGGCCACCGACCTGGACTGCAGCCGCTGGCCGCGCGGCAAGACCAGGGACGACGCCACCGTCGTCTTCGCCCGCATGCAGTGAGGACGCACGCAGTGAGGACGCACGCGCCGGGACGGGACGCGCCGAGGAGCCGTCGTGTGCGCACACGACGGCCCCTCGGATCGAGCGGTGTTCAGTCGGCCTCGGCTCAGTCGGCCTCGGCTCAGTCGGCCTCGGCTCAGTCGGCCTCGGTTCAGTTGGTGGAGGTCAGGTACATCCAGTTGCTGGCGCCGCCGCCGTTGCGGGCATCGGCCGGGGACGAGACCTGGACGCGGAACTCGTAGCCGACCGCCGTGTCGGTGCCGGTGTTCACGTACAGGGCGCCGTTGGCGTAGGTGCCGACCGGCTTCTTGCCGCTGTCCACCCAGTGGCCCTTGTAGAGGGCCTGGATGTCGATGAAGGCCTGGCCCTTGTTGGGGCTGACGGAACCCTCGATGTAGATGTTCTGGTTCTTGTGGAACACCTGGACCCGCTGGCCCTGCAGGGTCTCGGTCTTGTAGGAGCCCGACAGCCAGGCGCTGACCCGGGTGGAGACGTGGACGGCCGCACCCTTGGCGACCGAGGCGCCGTAGCGGCTGCCGCCGTCGAAGGTGGCCCAGAAGGTGTGGTTCTGGTAGCTGGTGTAGCGCACCGAGAGGTTGCCGTGGCGGTCGACGTTGCCGCGCGCGACGACGTAGCGGCCGCCGCCGGCCCAGTCCTGGCCCCAGATGGTCACGGTGCCGTTGCTGCCGTGCCGGTCCAGGTGCGCGGTGATGGTGACCGCCTGGCCGGGGTTGACCCAGTGCGCGCTGACGGCGACGGAGAGGTGGGTGGCGATCTTCGCCTGGGTGGCGGCGGCCTGCGTCTGGTGGGAGACGGGCGCGGCGGCCATGGCCGGGGCGGCGGACAGGGCGAGCACACCGGCGGTGGCGGCGGTGGCTATCGCGGTGCCGAAAGAGGTACGAAGCTTCACTGTTGACGAGCCCCCTGTTGAGCGTGCATCAGCACGTTGCGCGACGCGGGCAGGGAAGGACCCCTGCGCCCTCGCAGTCGCGATCAGTGAACTGAGATTACGACACAGTTCTGACACATGGGGGCCGGGGGATGCCTGTGACGATCCTGTGACAGACCGGGGGCCGGAACGCCATGGCGTTCCGGCCCCCGGTCTGCAATCCGTTCAGCCCGGAGCCGCTCAGTTGTGCTCGGCCGGGATGGTGCCCATGCGGCCGGCCTGGAAGTCCTCGACCGCCTGCTGCAGTTCCCGGTGACTGTTCATCACGAACGGCCCGTAGTGCGCGACCGGCTCCCGGATCGGCTGACCGCCCAGGATCACCAGGTCCAGGTTGGGCGAGCGCGACTCCTGGGTGGCGTCGGCCTGGACGGTGATGCTGTCGCCGTCCCCGAACAGCACCGACTGACCCATCCCGAACGGCCGCCGCTCCTCGCCGACGGTACCGCGCCCGTTCAGCGCGTACACCAGCGAGTTGAAGTCGCTGCGCCAGGGCAGCGTGATCCGCGCACCGGGGCTGACCGTCGCGTGGATCATGGTGATCGGGGTGTGCGTCACGCCGGGTCCCTGGACCCCGCCGATCTCGCCGGCGATCAGGCGCAGGATCGCGCCGCCGTCCGGGGTGGTCAGCAGTTTGACGTTCTGTCCAGAGATGTCCTGGTACTTGGGCGTGATCATCTTGTCCGCGGCGGGCAGGTTCACCCACAGCTGCAGTCCGTGGAACAGGCCGCCGGAGACGACCAGGTCCTCCGGCGGGGTCTCGATGTGCAGGATGCCGGCGCCGGCCGTCATCCACTGGGTGTCGCCGTCGCCGAGGAATCCGCCGCCGCCGGTCGAGTCCTGGTGCACGAACTTGCCGTCGATCAGGTAGGTCACCGTCTCGAAGCCGCGGTGCGGGTGCCAGGGGGTGCCCTTGGGCTCGCCCGGCGCGTACTCCACCTCGCCCATCTGGTCCATCATGATGAACGGGTCGAGGTACTTGGTGTTGATCCGGGCGAAGGCGCGCCGGACCGGAAACCCCTCGCCCTCGTAGCCCTCGGGCGCTGTGGCGACCTGGAGCACCGGGCGCGGGACGGCGGTGGTCGGGTCGGGGGTGTCGACCCGCGGCAGAACCAGCGGGTTCTCGACTGTCACTGCGGGCATCGCGACCTCCTCGGTCTGTGCTGCGGCCCCGGCGGGGGTGGAGGGACCGACAACCACGAGAGTAGTTGAAGCATCAACATAAAGCAAGTTGAAATTTCAACCACTTCTCCATGGCTCAGCGTCGTCGCTCCACTGCTGAGAGCGACCACTGCTGAGAGCGACCGCTCGGGGCGGCTACCGCCGCACGGCTGCCGGGCGGCGGGTCAGCCGTACATCCGGCGCATGGTGAAGTCGACCATCTGCTCCACGGCCTTGGCGTCGAACACCATCCGGTGCTCGCCCTCCATGTCCATCGCGAAGCCGTAGCCGGTGGGGAGCAGGTCCAGCACCTCGGCGCCGGTCACGGTGAAGTACTTGGACTCCTTGCCCGCGTAGCGCCGCAGCTCCTTCAGCGAGCTGAACATCGGGATCACCGGCTGCGGGGTGTTGTGCAGGGCCAGGAAGCCCGGGCGCTCGCCGCGCGGGCAGTACACCTTCGAGGTGATGAAGATCGACTGGAAGTCCTCGACCGGCAGCCCGCCGGTGGTGAAGGCGCGCACGGCGTCGGCCAGTGAGGGCGGGGTCGGTTCCGGGTACAGCGGCTGCTGCGGCTGCCCGTATCCGGCGTTCATCCCGTTGGGCGCGCCCATGCCGGGGGTTCCGCCCATGGCGTCGCCCATGCCCATATTCGGCTGTTGCTGCTGGTAGGGGCCGCCCTGGTAGCCCGGGCCCGGACCGGTCGTCGTCTGCTCGTAGCCGTACACGGACCCCAGGCTATCGACTGCCGGGGCCACCCGGTTGGGCTGCCGGGGTTGAAATAAGTTACCTGTGGGTAGCATCATAGGACTTACCGCTGGGTAGGGGGCTTGTCCGCCCGCCGACCGACACCCGGCACCTACCGACGCGATGACCGGAGAAGGTTCCATGGGTCACTACAAGTCCAACCTCCGCGACCTGGAGTTCAACCTCTTCGAGGTTCTCGGCCGTGACGAGGTCTACGGCAGCGGGCCGTTCACCGACATGGACGTGGAGACGGCGAAGAGCATCCTCGCCGAGATATCCCGCCTGGCCGAGAACGAGCTGGCCGATTCCTTCGCCGACGCGGACCGCAACCCGCCGGTGTTCGACCCCGAGACCAACACGGCGCCGGTCCCGGACACCTTCAAGAAGAGCTACCAGGCGTACATGGACGCCGAGTGGTGGCGGCTCGGGATCCCGGAGTCCATCGGCGGCACCCCCACCCCCAGCACCCTGATCTGGGCCTACGCGGAGATGGTGCTCGGCGCCAACCCCGCCGTCTGGATGTACTCCTCCGGCCCGGCCTTCGCCGGCGTGATCGCCGAGGAGGGCACCGAGGAGCAGCTCAAGATCGCCCAGCTGATGACCGAGAAGGGCTGGGGCTCCACCATGGTGCTGACCGAGCCCGACGCGGGCTCGGACGTCGGCGCCGGCCGCAGCAAGGCCGTCCAGCAGGAGGACGGCAGCTGGCACATCGAGGGCGTCAAGCGCTTCATCACCTCGGGCGAGCACGACATGTCCGAGAACATCATCCACATGGTGCTGGCCCGCCCCGAGGGCCACGGCCCCGGCACCAAGGGCCTCTCGCTCTTCATCGTGCCGAAGTACGAGTTCGACCGGGAGACCGGCGAGCTGGGCGAGCGCAACGGCGTCTACGCCACCAACGTCGAGCACAAGATGGGCCTCAAGGCGTCCAACACCTGCGAGATGACCTTCGGCGCGAACCACCCCGCCAAGGGCTGGCTGCTGGGCGAGAAGCACGACGGCATCCGGCAGATGTTCCGGATCATCGAGTTCGCCCGGATGATGGTCGGCACCAAGGCCATCGCCACCCTCTCCACCGGCTACCTGAACGCCCTGGAGTACGCCAAGGAGCGCGTGCAGGGCCCGGACCTCGCCGAGTTCCTCGACAAGGCCGCCCCCCGCGTCACCATCACCCACCACCCCGACGTGCGCCGCTCGCTGCTCACGCAGAAGGCGTACGCCGAGGGCATGCGCGCCCTGGTGCTGTACACCGCGTCGGTCCAGGACGAGATCCAGCTGCTCAAGGCGCGCGGCGAGTCCGCCGACGCAGCCGAGCGCCTGAACGACCTGCTGCTGCCGATCGTGAAGGGCTACGGCTCGGAGAAGTCCTACGAGCAGCTCGCCCAGTCGCTGCAGACCTTCGGCGGCTCCGGCTACCTGCAGGAGTACCCGATCGAGCAGTACATCCGGGACGCCAAGATCGACACCCTGTACGAGGGCACCACCGCGATCCAGGGCCAGGACTTCTTCTTCCGGAAGATCGTCAAGGACCAGGGCCAGGCCCTGACCGCGCTCTCCGAGCAGATCCAGAAGGCCATCGCCTCCGGCCTCGGCGGCGACGACC
The DNA here is from genome assembly GCF_041262645.1 of Streptacidiphilus sp. EB129. Lineage (NCBI taxonomy): Bacteria > Bacillati > Actinomycetota > Actinomycetes > Kitasatosporales > Streptomycetaceae > Streptacidiphilus > Streptacidiphilus sp. EB129. The sequence continues at coordinate 98,293 of NZ_JBGCCS010000014.1, read as the reverse complement.
TGGCCGCCGAGCGCGAGCACCTGGCCGCAGCGGCCGGCGACCTGGAGGCCATCGTCGGCGCGATGCTGGCCCAGCTCGCCTCGGTCGAGCAGGACACCCGCAACATGTACAAGGTCGGCCAGAACACCACCCGGCTGCTGATGGCCTCCGGTGACGTGGTCATCGGCTGGCTGCTGCTGCGCCAGGCCGCGGTGGCCCAGGCCAAGCTGGCGGCGGGCGCCGCGTCCGAGAAGGACACCGCGTTCTACCAGGGCAAGGTGGCGGCGGCCCGCTTCTTCACGGCCACCGTCCTGCCGGCCGTCCACGCGCAGCGGCTGATCGCCGAGGGCATCGACAACTCGATCATGGACCTGCCCGAGGCCGCGTTCTGATCCGGCTGATCGGCACCGTCACCAAGAGTTGTCGTCACTGAGAGGTGCGCCACAGGGGCGCGGGGGGGGGGGCCCCCCCCCCCCCCCCCCCCCGAAGGCCCCCCCCCCCCCCCCCCCCCCCCCCCCCCCCCCGCCGGCCGGTAGAACACAAACACCCCGCCGCCTCTCCCACTGCCCCCGGCCCTGTCGGTCCGCCGGGGGGGGGGCCCCCCCCCGGGGGGGGGGGCGCCCCCCCCCCCCCCCCCCGCGCCCCTGTTCGTCCCCGCACGGCCCGTGCACGGCCGCCGCGCAGGCCGGGGCACTGATCCACAAAACTGCGAGGCGACACCCCCGGCCACGCCCGGGCGTAGGCTCGGACCGCATGAGGCGGTAGTGCGCAACCCGTCACCGCCCAGGCCCCCTCACCCCTGGAGCCGCATTGACCAGCGCAGCCGGCGCGGGCAGCATCGCCTTCGATCGCAGCCACACCGACGATCTCATCACCTTCCTGCAGGCAAGCCCCTCGCCCTTCCACGCGGTGGCCAGTGCGGCCGAGCGGCTGGAGAAGGCAGGCTTCCGCCAGGTGGACGAGACGGCGGCCTGGGAGGCCACCACCGGCGGTCGCTACCTCATCCGCGGCGGCGCCCTGATCGCCTGGTACGTCCCGGAGGAGACCACCCCGGCGACCCCGTTCCGGATCGTCGGCGCCCACACCGACTCGCCGAACCTGCGGGTCAAGCCCATCCCGGACACCGGCGCCGAGGGCTGGCGGCAGGTCGCGGTGGAGATCTACGGCGGCCCGCTGCTCAACTCCTGGCTGGACCGCGACCTGGGACTGTCCGGGCGGCTCGCCCTGCGCGACGGCTCGACCCGGCTGGTCCACCTCGACGAGCCGCTGCTGCGCATCCCGCAGCTGGCGATCCACCTCGACCGGGGCGTCAACGACGGCATGGTCCTCGACAAGCAGCGGCACCTCACCCCGGTCTGGGGCCTGGGCCGGCCCACCGAGGGCGATCTGGTCTCCTACGTCGCCGAGGCCGCCGACCTGCACCCCGCGCAGGTGACCGGCTGGGACCTGATGGTCCACGACGTCCAGCGCCCCTCCTACCTGGGCCGCGACCGGGAGCTGCTGGCCGCCCCCCGGCTGGACAACCTGCTGTCGGTGCACGCCGGCACCGCCGCGCTGGCCGCCGTCGCCACCACCGGCGAGGCGCTGCGGCACATCCCGGTGCTGGCCGCCTTCGACCACGAGGAGAACGGCAGCGAGTCCGACACCGGCGCCCAGGGACCGCTGCTCGGCACCGTCCTGGAGCGCTCGGTCTTCGCCCGGGGCGGCACCCTGGAGGACCGGGCCCGCGCGCTGGCCGGCACCATCTGCCTGTCCTCGGACATGGGCCACGCCGTGCACCCCAACTACAGCGAGCGGCACGAGCCGGGCCACCACCCGGTGCCCAACGCTGGCCCGATCCTCAAGGTCAACGTCAACAACCGCTACGCCACCAACGGCGTCGGCCGCGCCGTCTTCACCGCGGCCTGCGAGCGCGCCGGAGTGCCGTGGCAGACCTTCGTCTCCAACAACTCCATGCCGTGCGGCACCACCATCGGCCCGATCACCGCCGCCCGCCTCGGCATCGCCACCGTGGACTGCGGCATCGCCGCGTTGTCCATGCACTCGTCCCGGGAGCTCTGCGGCGCCGACGACCCGTACCTCCTCGCCGCCGCGCTCAGCGCGTTCCTGGAGAGCTGACCTCAGCCCGGTCCCCGGTCCCAGGGCCGAGGGGCGCGGGGCTCCGTCGCGTTCGACCGAGCCGCGCGCCCTTCGGGCCGGTGCGGGGCCGGTGCGGGCCGGGGGGCCAGGGCAGGCCGGGGCCAGGGCAGGCCGGGGGCTGGTTGGGGCCGGCCCTCAGTCGTCCATCCCGGCCAGGACCAGCACCAGCCGGTCGGCCGCCCCGTCGACGATCCGCACCGGCACCCCCCAGTCCTGCTGGTGCACATGGCAGGTCGGGTACTCGATCGCCGGATCGTCGTCGCAGGAGGCGGCCATCGCACTGACGTGCAGCACGCCCTCGGCCAGCTCCGGGTTGAGCCGCAGCTCCCGGGCGAGGACGGTGTCCGCACCCGCCCCGGCCAGCAGCAGCTCCGGCGGGGTGGAGCTGACCAGCAGCCGGGTCGCGGGCCCGTAGGTCCCGTCCAGCTTCTGCCCGGCCGGCGGCGTGAAGATCACGTCCAGCCGGAGCGTGCCCGGTGCCACCTCGGTCGGTGGCCGCCGGGTACGGTGCGCGGTCGCGGCGACCTTCAGCGCCTCCTCGGGCAGCCGCAGCCGGGTGAGCCGGTGCCGGGCCGACTCGACCACGACGATGTCACCGTCGGCGACGACCGCGCCGCTGGGCTCGCGCAGGTCCGTGGCCAGCGTGCTGACCTGGCCGGACGCAGGATCGTAGCGGCGCAGCGCGTGGTTGTAGGTGTCCGCGACCGCGACCGACCCGTCCGGAAGTACGGTCACCCCGAGCGGGTGCTGCAGCAGCGCCTGCCCGGCGGCGCCGTCGCGGTGGCCGAAGTCGAACAGGCCGGTTCCCACGGCCGTGCGGATCTCGTGCGTCCCGGCCTCGACCCAGCGCAGCGCCGAGGTCTCCGAGTCGGCAATCCAGAGCCGGTCCGCACCCGCCGCCAGCCCGGACGGCTGCGCGAACCAGGCCTCGGCGGCGGGCCCGTCGACCAGGCCCTCGTTCGTCGTGCCGGCGGCCACGCCGACCGTCCCGGACCGCGGGTCGTAGGTCCACAGCTGGTGGGTGCCGGCCATGGCGATCCAGACCGCGCCGTCGAACCAGGCGACGTCCCACGGCGAGGACAGGTCCACCTCGCGGGCCGGCCCGGAGGCGGGTGAGTTCTGCCACCACTGCCGGCCGGTCCCGGCCAGCGTGCTGACCTCGCCGGACACCGGGTCGTAGCGGCGCAGCGCGTGGTTGACCGTATCGGCCACCACCACGCTCCCGTCCGGGAGCAGCGCCAGGCCCTGCGGCTCGCTGAACCGGGCCTGCTCGCCCGTCCCGTCGAGGAACCCGCGCTCACCGCTGCCGATCCGCCGCAGCACGGTCTCGCCGTCCTCGGCCAGCTCGACCAGCGAGTGATGCCCGGAGTCGGCGACCAGGTAGCCGCCGCCCGCCAGCCGCAGCGCCTTGCCGGGGAACCGCAGCGCCCCGGGCTCCGCCACCGGCGGCACGTATGGCCCGTCCCCGCGCCGCAGCGCCCCCTTCGCGGCGTGCTCCGCCTCCAGCTCGTCGACCAGCGCGGCGATGGCGTGCGCATGGCCCTCGCCGGCGTGCTGCGCGACCACATACCCCTCGGGGTCGATCACCACCAGCGTCGGCCAGGCCCGCACCGCGTACTGCTTCCAGGTCGCCAGCTCCGGGTCGTCCAGCACCGGATGCCGCACGTCGTACCGCGCGACGGCGTCCACCACGGCCTGGTGCTCCGCCTCATGCACGAACTTGGGCGAGTGCACCCCGACGATCACCAGCGTGTCCCGGTGCTTCTCCTCCAACTCCCGCAACTCGTCCAGAACATGCAGGCAGTTGATACAACAGAAGGTCCAGAAGTCGAGAACGACGATCTTCCCCCGCAGCTCGGCAAGCGTGAGGGTCTTCCCACCTGTGTTGATCCATCCACCAGCGCCGACAAGTTCGGGGGCGCGCACCCGTGCACGAGAAGCCATGCCGATACCAAACCGTATGCGCCTGTGCGCCTATTCCCGAATCACAGCCATTCGCCCAGCTCAGCCGTGACGTAGTCGGCGTATCGGCGCTGATAGCGGTTGTGTCCAGTGTCCTGGAGGTGCTGAGCGATCCAGCACCCCACCTTCTCCGAGTCGACCTGTTCATCCGACACGGCTCCGCACTCCGACTCGTCACCGGACACGCAGATGGCAGCCAGCATCGGCAGCCCAGACGGGTCGGGCTTGATCTCATAGTTCCGAAACCGCATGGTCGTCGTAGTACCCATCAGCGAGCCACCGTCCTCGTCGGCTGGTTCTGTCGCATGGCTGCACCTTCCGGCGTGTGGCACAGACACGCGCAGGCCCGCTGCTCCGGGCTGGCCGTCACCGGGTAGTGCGTGAATTCGCCGGAGCAGGCAGCGTGCAGTGCCGGGTGATCGTCGTACTTGCACGCCCCGGAACGGGAAGCGGGTGCCGGGGCGGTCATACCGGCTCGACCTTCTCAAGGACGGCGGAGAGGGCTTCGGCCACGCCATCGGAGCAGCCCCCCAGCTCCACAAAGGGAGTCGTCATGACGGGGTGGCTGCCGCGCAGTGACGGGACTGTGATTCCGTGCGCCGAGAGCGCGTTCCGTAGGCGTTCGGCGGCGACTATGGCGAGCCGGTACGGGTCGTTCTTGATGTCCTGCTGACCGGTCGTCATGACGCCGCTCCCGCTGCCTTGGGATTCCTTGAACAGCACAGTAGGCAAGGCGAGGTATCCGGATGTGGCTTGATTCGTGGATATTCTCACGGCCCCAAAGCACGCTTTGCCCGGAGGATCAGCCGGTGAGCGTCGGGACCGTACACAGCGTTGCGTTCAAGCGCTTCCCATGCTCGGACGTGCAGTGCCACGTCTTGCGGATCGTCAAGCCACATCTCGGCGTGCCATGCCTCCGTGATCACCAGCTCGTCATCGTGGATGGAGAAACCGACGCCAGCAGGAACGTTCATGTCCGCCTCGAAGGGAACGATGCCGACGCGCACATGCCCCGCGCCGAGTCGAGCGGCGACACGGTCGAGCTGTGTCGACAGGACAGTCGGGGAGCACGGACGAGCAAGCAGCGCGCCTTCCCAGACGAGGAAGCGAAAGGTCCGGGTCTGGTCGCTGAGGATGTCCTGACGGCCTATGCGCGCCTGCACAGCCGCTTCAATGTCATGCGGGGCGGTGTGGATCGCCGAGTACCTTGACAGGACGCTACGGGCGTAATCAGCCGTCTGCAAAAGCCCAGGGATCAACGCCGGATCGAAGCTCCTGCGCGTCCGGGTCTTCCGACCCTGCACCCAGTGAGCTTCCTGGACAGCGCGGTACCCACCTGCGAGTTGCCGACGCCACGATCGGTACTGCGTTTCGAGTCCTCGAAGTCGGCCAGTCAGTTCCGCTGCCGCTTCGGGGCGCTCGGTGCCCTCTGCCCATGCCGCGAGATCAGTGAGGGTCGGGGTCTGCTTGCCGTTTTCCAGCTTGCTGACCTTGGACTGTGTCCAGCCCAACCGGTCGGCGAGTTGCCGGCCAGTGAACCCGCCCTCGACGCGCAGCTCTCGAAGCCGTACGCCGAGGGATAGTCGGGCTTGCTGGAAATCGGTGCTCACTCAGCGGACGGTACCTGAGCCTTGAACTCGCTGTACGGCGTGGCGTGATGCCAAGCGGCGTCTCGTACCTGGCAGGCCCGCAGGACCTCCGCAGGGTCCGTGACCAGCTCCATGCCGATGGTGCGCTCTCCCTCGAAGTGGAAGCGCGCGACAGTCCGCGAGTCGAACAGCCAGAAGTCCGACAGGTTCACGCCGCATCGCTCAGCGTCGGCACGCCACAGGTATCGGATGTCCTCACCTGCCGCGACGTTGGTCCGAGCGCACGCCAAGAGATACCGCTGACCGATCGTCGGCGGGGAGTCCACGAGCCGGACCCGCTCGAACTGCTTGCCGTTGCCGACCATGCGCCGGACGTTGTCGAACCAGGGGTGGCCGACCTCCCCCGCCGTATCGCCGGTCCGTAGGAACTCCTGGTAGGACGGCATCTCCTGGTCGGAGAGATAGCCAGTCCTGGTCTCCAGACGCCAAGCGGTGTGCTCGAAGCCGTCGTTGATGAATTCGCTGATCTTCTTCTGCGGGACGAACTCCGGCACGTAGTCCTCCGCCTCCTTCGGTGCGAAGTTCACCAGCAGTGCGCGGGGGACGACCACGAAGCCCTCCCCCTCCTTGACATACATGAGCTGCGACACGTCGTCGGGATCGGTCACTACGTCGCCCTGTACGACCACCTCCCCAGTGTCCAGGTCTTCGTAGAGCGTCGGGCAGTCGCCCACCCCTGACGTGCTGCCGAGCACCCTCAAACGCCGTGCCATGATCGCTCCCCTTTCATTGGACGGGACATGCCCAGGATGAGCGGTGAGTGATGGCCAGTCAGCCGTGATTCTCGATTATTCGCGCGCCAAGCCAACGAAGAAAAGCCGCCAGGCTCCCGGTCATGATTTCGCGGCGGCGTGCGCGGCACCTGGGGCTGGGTCCGGGTATGGGTCGGGGCGAAGCGCGGGGACATCGAAGAGCCGCTGGTGCACGCACACGAAGCTGTAGACCTCGCAAGGCGTTCAGGGTCGGGTACATCGCCCGTAGACTCCAGTCGCTACGAACCGAGTTGGCCCCCCGTGGTCAGTGACGCACGAATCGCTGAACTGGACTCTGAGATCGTCGTCTTGAACGCGAGCTGAGGAGCTTGATATGAGCGGACAGGTGTTTCGGGAAGCTTGGATCGCTGGAGTGCTGAAGCACTTCCCCGGGGAACCCAAGGCGGGGTACGTCTCCCCGTGGGAAGAGATGCCGGTGTGGGAGCAGGAGGCCGCGACGACTGTCTATGAGCAGGTTCGAGGGTTCCTCAACGCCAGCTCGGGCAGTGCAGCCAAGCTGAGCCGCGAACAGAAGGGGCGATTCGTATCCCTGTGTTGGATTGCTCAGATCTACAGGCATTTTGAGGACCCGAAGCCGAGTTACGTTGCCGATTGGGTCGACCAGCCAGCCTGGCAGCGGGAGACCAACTCCGATATTTTCGAGGCTATCGAACATCAATAGCCTGGCTGCTTCAGCCTTTCCTCGCTGGGGAGGTACTCCCAGCTCCAGCTCATCCGTTCACCGCCGCGAAGGCAGAGCGGTAGAGCTCGGCGACGATGGTGGCCTGCTCTCGGCAGTCGTCGATCGTCTCGCTGTGGTTGGCGAGGTAGTTCGCCCGGTGGTAGGCCCTGGCAATCTCCGGGCAGCGCTCGATCTCGACCACGGCGGCCCAGTGCGCGACGAATGCCCGGACGGGATCGATGCTGCCGGCCGTGGGTTCCGCCATGGCCTTGCACTGTGCCGACATCGCGGGAAGGTGGTGGGCGGCGACGACGGAGAGCGCGGCCTTCAGTGCGGCGGGAGTCTTCTCCGGCCGGGGGATGAGCTCGGCCCCGTCGTGCCCTTGCCAACTCATGGCGTCACTCCTCGCGTCTTGGACGAGGCTATCCCTCCTCGGTGCAGCAGTGGTCCCAGTCCCTCGACGTTGTCGAACGCGAGCCTCTCGCCTCCACTACAGGGCGAGGTGCAGGCGCAGGGCGGCGTCCAGGCGGGCGAGCTGCTCTGCGGGGACGGTTCCGATGCGGTGCCGCAGGCGCTCGACGGCCACTGCGCGGACCTGTTCGGCCTGGGCCTTGGAGTCGCGGTCCAGACCGCAGGACGCGGCGTCGAGCAGCACCTGGAAGGGGAAGGCCCGGCCCGTGTTCGAGGTGATCGGTACGACCGTCAGCACGCCGCGGCCGAGCCTGGCGGCGGACTGGTTGGCGGAGTCGTTGGAGACGATGACGGCCGGCCGTGCCTTGTTCGCCTCGCTGCCGCGAACCGGGTCGAAGTCGATCAGGTAGATGTCACCGCGTCGCATCGGAGAGGCCGTCTCCCGTCACGCGGTCCCACGCCGTCGCGTCCTCGTGCTGCTCCCAGTCCTGCCAGGCCTCGGCGTAGTCGTCCTCCAACTGGGCGGCGCGGAGGAGTTCGATGGCCGCGTGGATCGCGGCGGAGCGCGAGTCGCTGGGCGTCTCGGCCACGTATCGGTCGAGGAAGGCGACATCACCTTCGGGAAGGCTGACGCTGATCTTCATACCAGAAAGCATACTGCGGTACTACCGGGAGTGCTACCAGTGGTAGGGAGCATGGGTAGCATCGCCTGGCGGCGCTTCGGCGGTTGCTGTGGCCGCGGAGCTGCACCGCGTACAACAGTCGAGGGCCCGCGCAAGTGTCATCGCGCTCCCTGGGGGTGGTTCCGGGGGTGGGGGAGGTAGGAACTCCGCGGAGCGGGAAGGCGTCAGAGTCGGTACAGGGCGACCCATGGAGGCGGCAGCGCGATGAAGTTCCTGATGCGGGACCGGATGTTCTCGATCGGCGACGACCACTGGATCACCACGGAGCACGGCGAGAAGGCCTACCTGGTGGACGGGAAGGTGCTGCGGATCTCGGACACCTTCGAGCTCAAGGACCCGCACGGCCACACGGTCGCGGTGATCAAGAAGAAGCTGGTCAGCGTCCGTGACGCGATGAAGATCGAGCGCGGCGGCGAGACCCTGGCGACGGTGAAGAAGAAGCTGTTCACGCCGTTCCGGGACAAGTACGAGGCGCAGCTCCATGACGGGCGCGAGCTGGAGGTGCATGGCGACTTCTTCGACCACGAGTTCGACATCGACGAGGGCGGGCATCGGGTGGCGCGGGTGAGCAGGAAGTGGTTCACCTTCCGGGACACCTACGGCATCGACGTGAAGGACGGCCAGGACGTGCCGCTGCTGCTGTGCGTCGCGGTGTGCGTGGACCACCTGCAACGGCTGGAGCACGAGCACCATCACTGACCACAACCACTCTCGCTGACTTGAGTGGAATAGGCTCAACTTATGTCATGCTGTATCTCGCAGAGTGGTACTGCTGACGGCTGAGCACAGGAGGTCATGGAAGCGTGGACGCGAGCAAGCTCACCACCAAGGCGCAGGAAGCCCTGTCGGCTGCGATCCGGCAGGCTTCCGGTGCGGGCAATCCCGATGTCACCCCGGTGCACGTGCTGCTCGCGCTGCTGGAGCAGCCCGAGGGCATCGCCCGGCCGCTGCTGGAGGCCGTCGGCGCGGACCCGTCCCGGCTGCGCGCCGCCGTCCAGCGGATGCAGTCCGCGCTGCCGCAGGCGCAGGGCTCGACCGTCTCCGGGCCACAGCTGGCCCGGCAGACGGTGAGCACCCTGAACGAGGCGGCGGCCCGGGCCGCCGAACTGGACGACCAGTTCGTCTCCACCGAGCACCTGCTGGTCGGCTTGGCCGCGGAGGGCGGCCAGGTCGCCGACGCGCTGAAGGCCGAGGGGGCCACCCCGAAGGCCCTGCTGGCCGCGTTCAAGGAGGTCAGGGGCAGCGCCCGGGTCACCTCCGCCGATCCGGAGGGGACCTACAAGGCGCTGGAGAAGTACGGCGCCGACCTCACCCAGGCCGCCCGGGACGGCAAGCTGGACCCGGTCATCGGCCGGGACCAGGAGATCCGCCGGGTGGTCCAGGTGCTGTCCCGGCGCACCAAGAACAACCCGGTGCTGATCGGCGAGCCCGGCGTCGGCAAGACCGCCGTGGTCGAGGGCCTGGCCCAGCGCATCGTGGCCGGCGACGTCCCCGAGTCGCTCCGCGGCAAGCGGCTGGTCTCGCTGGACCTGAGCGCGATGGTCGCGGGGGCGAAGTACCGCGGCGAGTTCGAGGAGCGGCTGAAGGCCGTGCTCGCGGACATCAAGCAGAGCGAGGGCGAGGTCATCACCTTCATCGACGAGCTGCACACGCTCGTCGGCGCTGGTGCGGGCGGCGACTCCGCGATGGACGCCGGCAACATGCTCAAGCCGATGCTGGCGCGCGGTGAGCTGCGGATGGTCGGCGCGACCACGCTGGACGAGTACCGCGAGCGGATCGAGAAGGACGCCGCGCTGGAACGCCGGTTCCAGCAGGTCATGGTCGGCGAGCCGTCCGTCGAGGACTCCATCGCCATCCTGCGCGGGCTGAAGTCCCGCTACGAGGCGCACCACAAGGTGCAGATCTCCGACGCGGCCCTGGTCGCCGCCGCGACCCTGTCCAACCGCTACATCACCTCCCGGTTCCTGCCGGACAAGGCCATCGACCTGGTCGACGAGGCCGCGTCCCGGCTCCGGATGGAGATCGACTCCTCCCCGGTCGAGATCGACGAGCTGCAGCGCTCGGTCGACCGGCTGCGGATGGAGGAGATGGCACTGGCCAAGGAGTCCGACGCGGCCTCGGTGGAGCGGCTGGAGCGGCTGCGCCGCGACCTGGCCGACCGCCAGGAGCAGCTGGCCGGGCTGACCGCCCGCTGGCAGCAGGAGAAGAGCACGCTGAACAAGGTCGGCGAGCTCAAGGGGCGGCTGGACGACCTGCGCGGCCAGGCCGAGCGGGCCCAGCGGGACGGCGACTTCACCACCGCCTCGCGGCTGATGTACGCGGACATCCCGACCGCCGAGCAGGAGCTGGCCCAGGCGCAGGAAGCGGCCCGCTCCGAGGCCACCACCGCCTCGATGGTCAAGGAGGAGGTGGGTCCCGACGACGTCGCCGACGTGGTCGCCGCGTGGACCGGCATCCCGGCCGGCCGGCTGCTGGAGGGCGAGACCGCGAAGCTGCTGCGGATGGAGGAGGAGCTGGGCCGCCGCCTGATCGGCCAGACCACCGCGGTCCAGGCCGTCTCCGACGCGGTGCGCCGCTCGCGCTCCGGCATCTCCGACCCCGACCGTCCGACCGGCTCCTTCCTGTTCCTGGGGCCGACCGGCGTCGGCAAGACCGAGCTGGCGAAGGCGCTCGCGGACTTCCTCTTCGACGACGAGCGGGCCATGGTCCGGATCGACATGAGCGAGTACAGCGAGAAGCACAGCGTCGCCCGCCTGGTCGGCGCGCCCCCCGGCTACGTCGGCTACGAGGAGGGCGGCCAGCTCACCGAAGCGGTACGGCGTCGCCCGTACGGCGTGGTGCTGCTGGACGAGGTGGAGAAAGCCCACCCCGAGGTGTTCGACATCCTGCTGCAGGTACTGGACGACGGCCGGCTGACGGACGGCCAGGGCCGGACGGTGGACTTCCGCAACACCATCCTGATCCTCACCTCCAACCTCGGCTCGCAGTGGCTGGTCGACCCGACGCTGAACGACTCCGCCAAGAAGGACCGGGTCCTGGAGACGGTCAGGACCGCGTTCAAGCCGGAGTTCCTGAACCGGCTCGACGACATCGTGGTGTTCGACCCGCTGGGCATGGAGGAGCTGGCCCGCATCGTCGACCTCCAGGTCGCCTCGCTGGCGCGGCGGCTGGCCGACCGCCGGCTCACGCTGGAGGTCACCCCGGCGGCCCGCGACTGGCTGGCGCTGACCGGCTACGACCCGGCGTACGGTGCCCGCCCGCTACGGCGGCTGGTGCAGAGTGCGATCGGTGACCAGCTGGCCCGCGAGATCCTCGGCGGCGAGGTCCGCGACGGCGACACCGTCGAGGTCGACGCCGAGGACGACGCCGACCGGCTGATCGTCCGCCCGGTCCGGTTGGCCGCCGTCGACACGGTGAAGCGGACCGGCTGACCGGCCGGACCGGAACGGCCCCGACCCACGGCCCCGACCCACGGCCCCGACCGGACGGCTCTGCCGACGGCCCCGACCGGACGGCTTCGAGCGAGCGGTCGGGGCTACGCCGAGGGGTGGGGATGAGGCAGGATGGGGGTGGTACGTCCACTCGAAGGGAACCCCGCCAGTTATGAGCATCGACCCGTCCTCCATCCCCTCCTTCGGGGCGCCGCAGCAGCAGCCCCAGCCGTCGGGCGAGGTCGGGCCGCCGCCGGTGATCATCCCCGACCAGGAGCTGATCAAGCAGGTCCTGGACCAGATGGAGATCAAGCACGCCCAGGACGAGGAAGGCGACCTGCTCGCCCCCTGGGAGGGCTTCCGCGTGTACTACATGTTCCGCGGTGAGCAGAAGGAGCTCTTCGCGGTCCGCGCCTTCTACGACCGGGCCCACCCGATCGAGAAGAAGGCCGAGCTGATCGAGGCCCTGGACGAGTGGAACCGGGAGACCCTCTGGCCGAAGGTGTACTCGCACACCCACGACGACGGTGTGGTCCGGGTCATCGGCGAGTCGCAGATGATCGTCGGCATGGGCGTCAACATCAACTACTTCGTCGCCATGATGGCGAACTGGACCCAGGCCTCGGTCACCTTCGACCAGTGGCTGGCCGAGCGCATGGGCCTGGCCAAGGACGTGGACGTCGAAGGCGGCGAGGCGGACCAGGACGGTCCGTCCGAGGACTGATCCCCGGACCGGCCTCGGGATCGGTCTCCGGACCGGCCTCGGGACTGACCGCCCAGAGGCGGTGACAGGCGGAACCCGCGGAACGAAGGCCGGCGCGCACGCGACAGTGCGCGCCGGCCTTCGGCGTTCCCGGAGGCGCGACCGGGCGCGGGTCCGGGGTGGCGGGCTTGTCGTGGTTCGCCCTCGCCCCGGAGGATGGCCCCAACGACGATCTGCGAGGAGTCCCGCATGGGTGCGAGGCCGCTGTTGAACCGCCGGCTGGCGGGCCTGGGGACGACGATCTTCGCGGAGATGTCCGCGCTGGCCACGGCCACCGGGTCGATCAACCTGGGCCAGGGCTTCCCGGACACCGACGGCCCTGCCGAGATCGCCGAGGCAGCGGTACGGGCGATCCGCGAGGGGCGCGGCAACCAGTACCCGCCGGGCCCGGGCATCCCGGAGCTGCGGTCCGCGATCGCGGAGCACCAGCAGCGGTTCTACGGCCTGGCGTACGACCCCGACACCGAGGTCCTGGTCACCGCCGGTGCGACCGAGGCCATCGCCGCCGCGCTGCTGGCTCTGCTGGAGCCGGGCGACGAGGTGATCGCCTTCGAGCCGTTCTACGACTCCTACGCGGCCTGCATCGCGATGGCGGGCGCGAAGCGGGTGCCGTTGACGCTGCGCGCGCCGTCCTTCCGCCCGGACCTGGACGAGCTGCGCGCCCTGGTCACCCCGGCAACGCGGCTGCTGCTGCTGAACTCCCCGCACAACCCGACCGGGATGGTGCTCGGCCCCGAGGAACTGGACGCGATCGCGGCACTCGCCGTCGAGCACGACCTGCTGGTCGTCACGGACGAGGTCTACGAGCACCTGGTCTTCGAGGGCGCCCATCACCCGATCGCCGCCCTCCCCGGGATGCGCGAGCGCACCGTCGCCATCTCCTCGGCGGGCAAGACGTTCTCCTTCACCGGCTGGAAGGTCGGCTGGGTGACGGCCTCCCCTGAACTCGTCGCGGCCGTCCGCACCGCCAAGCAGTACCTGACCTACGTCAGCGCGGGTCCGTTCCAGTACGCCGTCGCCGAGGCGCTGCGGCTGCCGGACTCGTACTACGCCGGCTTCCGCGCCGACCTGCTCCGCAAGCGCGACCTGCTGGACGCCGGACTGCGCACGGCCGGCTTCGAGGTCTACGAACCGCAGGGCACGTACTTCATCACCACCGACATCACCCCCTTCGGCGAGAAGGACGCCTACGCCTTCTGCCGCACCCTGCCCGAACGCTGCGGCGTCGTCGCCATCCCCAACTCCGTCTTCTACGACGACCCCGACGCCGGCCGCAGCCAAGTCCGGTTCACCTTCTGCAAAAGGGACGAAGTGCTCCGGGACGCCGCCGCGCGTCTGCAGCGGTTGGGCGGTTGAGCGGGTGTTGTCCGGGGCGGGTGGGAACGCGAGGGCGCGGCCACCGCAGGGTGCTGCGGTGGCCGCGCCGGGTCAGCCGTTCACTGGTTCAGCGGTTGATCCTCATCCCGTCGGCCTCAACTGCGACGCAGGCGGCGGCGGTAGAGGACGAGACCGGCGCCGGAGAGCAGCAGTCCGCCGCCGAGGGTGGCCGCCGGGGTGACCGCCGCTCCGGTGGAGGCGAGGCGGCCCAGGTGGTGGAAGAACCTCTGCAGCACCGGGATGTGGACCCGGCAGGCGGCGTCCTTGGAACCGGCCTGGCAGTTCGACTTGGGCGCGATCACCAGGTTGTCCAGCGTGCCGTCGCCGTGGAACGGCTTGTGCACCATCACCTGGTACTGGAAGTACGCGTGCTGGCCGGCGAGCAGCTGGCCGCTCCAGACGATCTGCTGGTGCGCGGGGTCGAAGGAGGCGCTGGGAACGGTGGAGGTCAGTGATCCGGCGATGAAGGACGCCTTGTCCAGGACCTTGCTCAGGTCGTCGGTGACGACCGGGAGTTCACCGGCCGGGAAGTCGTTGTCGCCGATGTTGGCGAACGACACCCGGTAGGTGATGACCTCGCCGGGGACCGCGTGCCCGCGGTCCGCCGACTTCTTGACGATCAGCTTCGGCTCGTCGGCGGTGACGTCGCAGCTGTCGGTGACCGGGTTGACGGTGCAGGCGTCGATCAGCGGGACGGTGCTGGTCGAACCCCCGCGCAGCGAACGGGTCTCCGACCCGGCGAAGGTCCGCGCGAGCAGCTGGGCCATGGGCCGCTCCAGGCCCATCGACCGGGTGAGTGCGGTGCGCTGCGGCGGAAGCGGGTTGCTCAGGTCGGTGCCGCCGTGGTGCGGGTAGAGCGCCCGGACGATGTTCTCCAGCACGCTGGTGTTCGGCGGCAGCGCCTCCGCAGTGATGGAGAGGTGGATGGTGACGCTGGCCCCGGCCGGCAGGTCGCCGCGCCACTGCACGAACGGCTTGTTGACGGTGATCGTGCCGCTGGAGGCGGTGGCGTCGGCGTCGTAGACGCTGTCCTTGACGATCAGCGACATGTCGTCCTCAAGGCCCGCTTGGCGGACGCCGGTGAAGTCGACCGTGCCGGTGTTGTGGGCCGTGATGGTGTAGTTGATCCGGTTGCCCGGCTCGACGTCGTCACGGTTCTCGCTCTTGGTCACCACCCAGCTGGGCGAGTCGAGTTCGACGTGGCAGCCCTCCTCGGTCCCGGTCAGGCAGTTGCTGTTGGGCGCGGTGACGGCGTCGATCAGGCGCATCGGGCCGTTGTCCGGCGAGTCGGCGGTGACGCTGTAGGTCATCGTGACCGGCGTCCCGGGGGTGAGCGTGCCGGTGGTCCAGACCAGCTTCGGCTGGTTGTAGCTGGTGGAGCCGCTGGCGGTGGCCGCGTCGTGGTTGTAGACCGAGTCGGCCAGGTCGCCGCTGATGTCGTCGGTCACCGTGGCCGGCGGGCACGGGTCGGTGCCGATGTCGGTGACGGTGACGGTGTAGTGCACCGTCTGGCCCGGCAGGTAGTAGCTGCGGTCGGCGGTCTTGCTGATCTGGATCTGGCAGCCGGTGGGGCAGGGGGTGACCCCGTCGGTGCCCGGCTTGGCGGTCGCGGGCTTCGCGGCCGGGGCCGTGGTCGTCGTGGCGGCCGACGACGTCGAGGGTGTGCTCGCGGTGCTGCCCGACGGCGTGGCGGCGGGTGCCTGGGCGGCGGGTGCCTGGGCGGCCGGTGCCTGAACGGCGGGTGCCTGCGCGGCCGGTACGTCCGCGGCCGGTGCCTGAACAGCCGGCGCCTGCGCGGTCGAGGTGTCGGCGGTGGCGGAGGTGCTCCCGGCGCCTGCCGACGGGGAGTCGGCCGAGGGGGCGGCCGCGGCCGGGGTGCTGGCCGTCCGGGTGGTGTCGGCGGGGGCGGTGACAGCGGTCGCGTCGCTGGACGAGCCCGCGCTCGGGGACGTGTCAGGGACCGGACCGGCTCCGGTCAGTCCGAGCCCGACAGCGCATACGATCCATGGCACCACCCATCGGCCGTATCTTCCTCTTGCCCTGACCATGGCGCGTCCTCCTTGATGATGTGCAGCCTGTCGACCCATCATGCGGAGGAGGAGTCGGGCAACTCGGGAATATGACTACCTTTCATCTGATTTGTTGTCATACTTCACTCGCCCGGCGGACCGGCGCCGTCCCGCCGGCTCGTAGTCCCCGCCTCGCAGCGCCCGCCGTTGCCACCCGTGACTGCCGGGTCCGGAGTGTCGGCCGGGCCCGGTGAAGCCGGCCGGCGATCCCGCTGGCCACCACGGGGTCACAAGCGGCGGTGGAGGGTTGACGGGGTGGGACTCCGTGCGGGTGACCCACGATGGAGTGAAGAATCGGCTCCTTTTATGACCGGGGTGTCTGCCATGGGCATGTGACACGCCGTGGGAAGGTTCCCGGGGCCGTCCGGGCGGCTCCCGAATATCCACGTTCACCACGGTTTTCCCACGTCAGCGCGCAGAGTCGGTCATGTCCGCGACCAGAACGCGAAGCAATCCATCCCGGAATGATGGCAGGGCGCCGAAGTTGGGTAAATGCTCTACGAACACGGAGTATTCGTGCTTCCCTGCTTCCTGAGTCCCGATTGTCCCATCGCCCAGGGCCGCTATGCCCAGGTTCCACCATGCCCAGGTTCCCGGTCGGGCTCGGCGGGTGGATCCTCCGGCGCCCTCGTCGAGTGACCGAGTACGCGGAGCCCAGAATGCTCACCACTCTCCACACCTCCTACACCGACACGCGTGCCGGTGACCTGGCGTGGTGCCTGGGTCGCCAGGAACTGCCCGCGCTCGCCGTACTGGACATGAAGATCGGCAGGCTGGACCTGCAGTTACGGCTGCTGGGCGCGTCGCACCAGGTCGTCCTGGGCGCGGCGGCCGGCTACTGCTCGGAGACGGTGGCCTGCCTGCCCGGGCGCCGAACCCCGCTCCCGGCCCGTGTCGCGGAACGGGTGCAGGGCTGGGACTACGAATTCGCGGCACGCGTGGAAACCCTCTCGGCGCAGAATTTCGCCGGACGCGCACAGGAGTTGCTGGCACTCGTCGAGAAGCATCCGGACGGCCTGGCCGGAGTGTTCCCGGGGGATCCGAACGCGTTCACCGCATTGCTCGCCGGAGGGAACGAGCGGGACATCTTCTGGCGCACCTGGCACGCCTATCCGCAGGAGGGGCGACTGGTGTGCACGAGATCCTCGCTAAGAGCGCAAGACTGATCTGTGCACAACACAATGCGTGACGAACTCGGGCCGTCTCCGGCGGTGAGTTCACAGCAGCGGCATCGATCAACTGAGCGAGTCGTCAATCCAACACCTGGCTCTATCACTCGTTGGGGGGAAGTGGGGGTGACCTGACGTCGCCTAGCGTTTGTTCGTGATCAACCATTCCGCAGGATCCTCGCAGCTGTCGGCCGTCGGCACCCGTGCCGCACGGCTGCTGGTGCTGCTCGCGGCGTTCATCTGCGCCGCCTGCGGGCTGGTGTACGAGCTGGAACTGGTCGCCCTCGGCAGCTATCTGCTCGGCAACTCGGTCACCCAGGCATCGGTGGTGCTGTCCGTCATGGTCTTCGCGATGGGGGTCGGCTCGCTGCTGGCGAAGCGCTTCACCCGCCGGCCGGCCACCTCCTTCGCCCTGGTCGAGAGCGCGCTGGCGCTGGTCGGCGGGTTGTCGGTGCTGGTGCTCTACGGCTGTTTCGTCTGGATCGGCCACTACCAGGTGGCGCTGGTCGTCGTCGCCTTCGTCATCGGCACGCTGATCGGAGCCGAGATCCCGCTGCTGATGACGTTGATCCAGCGGATCCGCCGGCAGGAGGCGGGCCGTGCCGTCGCCGACCTGTTCGCCGCCGACTACATCGGCGCGCTGGTCGGTGGGCTGGCCTTCCCGTTCCTGCTGCTGCCGATACTGGGCCAGGCCACCGGGGCGCTGCTCACCGGCGGGGTGAACGCGGTGGCCGGGGCGGTGGTGGTGCTCTGGCTCTTCCCCTCCGAGCCGAGCCGCCGGGTGCGGTCGCTGCTGTGGGGCCTGTGCGGCACGGTGCTGGTGCTGCTCGCCGTGGCGGCCGCGCTCACCGGCGCGTTCGAACGCGCCGCCCGGCACGCGCTGTACGGCGCGCCGATCCGATTCAGCAGCCAGAGCCGCTACCAGGAGATCGTGCTCACCGGGCCGTCCGGTGGCACCGGCGGTGACGGGTCCGGGGGCAGTGGCACGGGCGGGGACGGGGGCGGCGACGGGTCGCCGTCGCAGGCCGGGCAGGCGCGGACCGGAGGGCAGTCGCAGTCCTGGGCCGAACTGGGGGCGGGGCAGGACACGGGGCCGGGGTCCGGGCCGGGGGCAGGACCGGGCGGTGACGGGTCGGACCGGGTGCCGCCGCCGCGTACCGCCGACGACGGCTATCCGCTGCGCGCCGCCGTCCCGAGTGCCGCTCCGTCCTTTCCCTCGCTGCGGCTCTACCTGGGCGGCCGGCTGGCCGTCTGCGGGAGCGACGAGGCCCGTTACCACGCGGCCCTGGTCCGTCCCGCGCTCGCCGGGCCCCGGACCCGGGTGCTGGTCCTCGGCGGCGGGGACGGCCTGGCCGCGCACGAGGCGCTGCGCTACGCCGGGGTCGCCCAGGTCACCGTGGTCGAGATCGACCCCGAGGTGCTGTGGCTGGGACGAACCGACCCGGAGCTCTCCCAGCTCAACCAGGGCGCGCTGAACGACCCCCGGGTGCGGACCGTCACCGCCGACGCCTTCACCTGGCTGCGCACCGCGCCCCGCCAGGAGCAGCCATACGACGTGATCATCTCCGATCTGCCGGAACCGGGGCTGGACCAGAGCCGCAAGCTCTACACCACGGAGTTCTACGGGCTGGTCCGGCGGATGCTCGCCCCGGACGGCCGGCTCGTCGTCCACGCCGGATCGGTCGCGGGCGACGGCTTCTGGGACGCGGACGACACGCTGCACGCCACCGGCCTGCACACCGCCGAGTACTCGGTCCCCGCCGACCGCTCCTGCGGCGGGCCCACCGACTGGGGCTTCATCCTGGCCGCCGTCCGGCAGCCGCAGCTGCGGCTCCCCGACCCCGCCGGGACCGGCCTGGTCGGGGCCGGTGAGGCAGGACCGAACGGCGCGGGACCGGGCGCCTCGGGGCCCGGCACTTCGAGCTCCAGCACCTCGGGCTCCGGCAGCTCCGACCCCTCCGGCGCGGCCGGCCCGGACCCGGCCGGCCTGGACGCCGCCGCACTGCGCCTGGCCGCGGCACTCGCCGACGCCCGGCGCCCCGCCCGCGACCAGATCCCGTCCACGCTGCTGCATCCACGGCTCTGACACCCGGTCGTGATGCCCCCGCGTGTCACCCCCGGGGTGACACCCCCTGTGACAGTGACATCCGGACGCGACGACGGCGCCGATGCCCGGACCACGGCGCCGATGCCCGCCGGTGAAACTCCGGCCACCTGCATCCCCTCCGCCGCGCCTGGTCTGTAGGCTCCCAGAGCATGGAGCATGACGTTCTGGTACCGCTGCCGCCGCACACCGTTCTCCAGGTGCTGCGGGACCCCGAGCTGCTGGCCCGCTGCCTGCCGGGGTTCACCCCGGACGGGACGGACCGGTCGCCGGCGGACCGGTCGCGGGCGGGCGGGCTGCTGGCGGGCCGGCTGAAACTGCGGGTCGGCGGCTCCTCCATCACCTACCGGGGCGAGCTGAGGCCGCGGGACGGCGAGCCGCTGGCTTTCACCGTGGCGGCCGAACAGGTGGTCGGCTCCGGTGGGCTGACCGGGACGGTGCGGGTCACCGTCCTGCCGGAGGGCGACGGCAGCCGGATTCGGGTGCACGGCGCGCTGAGCGGCAAGGGCCGGTGGGAGGAGCTCGACCCCGAGGCGCTGGCCGTCGCGGCCAGGCGACTGCTGGACCGTTTCTGCGCGACCCTCGCTGACGAGGCGTCGGCCGCCGGGGCCCCCGGCCACGGAGGCCCCGCCGACGGGACTGCCGGCGACGATGCGGCCGGCGCCGGGGCGCCGTCGGGCGAGCGGGCCCGCGCCGATGAGCCCTTCGCCGAGGACTCCTTCGCCGAGGTCGTGGGTGAGGAGCTGTTCGGCGAGGTACCCGCCCCGGCGGAGCCGGTGGACGGACCGGTCGACGAGCGGCAGGCCCAGCCGGGCCCGGCCGGGGCGGACGCGGACGCGGACGCGGACGCGGACGACGACTCCGACCCGGTGGACCTCGGCGAGCTGGGCGACCTGGAGGGCCTCGAAGGCCTGGACGACCTGGACGCCCTCGACGAGCGCAACCTCTTCCTGATCGAGGAAGCCGCCGGAGCCTTCGACGGGGCCGCGGTCTTCGACGGCGCCGCCGCCCTCGACGAGTCGTGGCCGGGCACCCCCGGCAACCGCCGCAGCATCGTCGGCCGCTCCGCCGAGGAGGTCGACCACGCCCCGCCGCGCGGCCGCTACGGCCCGGCCCTGCCGCCGCGCAGCGCTCGCTCCCGGGCGGCGGCGCGCTGGTCCTCGCCGGAGCGGCGGATGGGCGAACCGCCGTCCGCCGAGGGCGACCGCACCCGCGTGCCCTGGGTCCTCGGCGGCGGGGTCGCGATCATCGGCGGAGCCGTGATCCTGGTCCGGGCGCTGCGCCGCCGCGCCTGACCTGCCGTCAACCGTCGGCGCCCGCAGCGCTGTCGGCGCCGCCGGCCGCAGCCGGTCCACGCTGTCCGACGCACCCGCCCCGGCGTCCGACGCACCCGCCACGTCCTGTCCACGCCCGTCCCACACCGACGCACACCCGCACCGCCGCGCCAGGAGGCACCGTGTCCCGCTCCATCCCGTCGTCCGATTCCCCGATCCGGCTCAGCGCGGGCGACGTGGAGGTGACGGTGCTCCCGGCGGACGGCTGCCGGCTCGGCAGTCTCCGCGTCGGCGGCGTCGAGCTGCTGCGGACCCAGGACGACCCGCAGGCGAAGGACGCGGGTGTCTTCGGGTACGGCTCGTTCCCGATGGTGCCGTGGGCCGGACGGGTCGCGCACGGGCGCTGGAACAACGCCCAGACCAGCCACACCCTGCCGATCGACATGCCGCCGCATGCGATCCACGGCACGGGTGTCCGCACCGCCTGGTCCCAGGCGGCCCCGGTGACCGGGAACAGTGCGGCGTTCTTCTACGACCTGGCCGATCCCTGGCCCTACGCGGGCCGGGTCACCCAGCTGTTCGAGCTCACTCCCGACTCGCTGCGGACCACCCTCTCGGTGGAGACCGGTGCCGTCTCCTTCCCGGCCCAGGCCGGCTGGCACCCGTGGTTCCGCAAGCGGCTCAGCACCGACGGGGCCGAGGCCCGGCTGGACTTCGCCCCCGGCTGGCAGGAGGAGCGCGGTTCCGACCACCTCCCCACCGGCCGGCGCATCGACCCCCTCCCGGGCCCCCGCGACGACTGCTTCGGACTGCCGGACGGCGTCGCCGCCACCCTGGTCTGGGAGGACGAGCTCCGCCTGGAGATCACCTCGGACTGCGAGTGGCTGGTGGTCTTCGACGAGCAGCCGGACGCCATCTGCGTCGAACCGCAGTCCGGTCCGCCGAACGGCCTCAACACCGCTCCCCGGCTGGTCACCCTGATCGACCCGCTGGAGATCAGCACGGAGTGGAGCTGGCACCGCGCGCTCTAAACTGGGGCCTCATGAGCAACCGCGACGAGCTTCTCGACCAGATCACGACCAAGGCCGTGGTCCACGGCAAGGTCACCCTCTCCTCCGGACTGGAGTCCGACTACTACATCGATCTCCGCCGGATCACCCTGGACGGGCAGGCCGCGCCGCTCGTCGGTCAGGTGATGCTGGACCTCACCGCCGACCTGGACTTCGACGCGGTGGGCGGCCTCACCCTGGGCGCCGACCCGGTCGCCACCTCGATGCTGCATGCCGCCGCCGCGCGCGGTCAGCGGCTGGACGCCTTCGTCGTCCGCAAGGCGCAGAAGGCCCACGGGATGCAGCGCCGGATCGAGGGCACCGAGGTGAAGGGACGCCGGGTGCTGGTCGTCGAGGACACCTCCACCACCGGCGGCTCGCCGATGACGGCGGTCGAGGCGGTACGCGAGGCCGGTGGCGAGGTCGTCGCCGTCGCGGTCATCGTCGAGCGCGGCGCGGCCCCCACGATCGAGGCCCAGGGCCTGCCCTACCTGGCCGCCTTCCAGCTCGCGGACCTCGGCCTGTAGTCACCTCCGGCCGCCCGCCGGTCCCGTGCCGCACCGCCGCCGTGGCGTTCGACCCGTCCTCGTGAGGGGTCAGCGCCGGCGGTGGCGGCCGCCGACGGCCGCCTCGTCCCGCTGCCCGGGTACCGCGGCTCCCGCCGTGGCGGCCGCGCCGCCCGCCGCCTTCTTCTTGCGCCCGCGCGCCAGCTCCAGCAGGATCGGCGAGATCGACAGCAGCACGATCAGGGCCATCGCCGGGATCAGGTACTTGTCGATCACCGGTGCCATCGACGCGCCGAACTGATACCCAATCATCAGCATCGCCTCGGTCCAGATGACCCCGCCGACCACGTTCCACAGGAAGAAGGTCCGGGCCGGCATCTCCAGCGCGCCGGCCACCGGGTTGAGGAAGGTCCGCACCACCGGGATGAACCGGGCCATCACCACGGCCTTGGCCGGGCCGAACCTGACGAAGTACTCCTCGGCCTTCTCCACGTGCTCGCGCTTCAGCAGCCGTGACGACGGCCGGTCGAACAGCCTGCGGCCGCCCTTGGCGCCGAGCAGATGGCCCAGTTGCGCGCCCGCGACGGCGCACAGGGGTGCGCCGAGCATCAGTACCGCGATCGGCATCTGGGTGCCGAGCACCTTCAGACCCGCACTGGACGCGGCGACCCCGGCCAGGATCAGCAGCGAGTCGCCGGGGAAGAAGAAGCCGATGAGCAGCCCGGTCTCGGCGAAGATGATCGCGAGCAGACCGACCGTTCCGAGCTGGGAGATCAGGGCCTTGGCGTCGAGGAGGGTCGAGACGTTCAACGCGAGAGTCGTGGTCACCCGCGCAGACTAACGTGCACCCCTGTCCGGGCACTGTGACGCTCCGGCACGGACCGCCCGGGTGCCCGGGTCGTGCTGATGGATCCCCTTTGGTCGCTTTGGTCATGCCTCGTGGGCATAGCGCCTGACTGTCCCCCGCAGGGGTGAAGCCGAGACGCGAGGATGGGACAATGACGCCGTGCCGACCCTGGTCGGGGTCGCAGTATCCGTAGACGCATCACCGACAGGAGCGGATCCGTATGCCCATCGCAACTCCCGAGGTCTACAGCGAGATGCTGGACCGGGCCAAGGCAGGCAAGTTCGCCTACCCGGCCATCAATGTGACCTCGACGCAGACCCTGCACGCCGCCCTGCGCGGTTTCGCCGAGGCCGAGAGCGACGGCATCATCCAGATCTCCACCGGTGGAGCGGAGTTCCTCGGCGGCCAGCACAAGAAGGACATGGTCACCGGCGCGGTCGCGCTGGCCGAGTTCGCCCACATCGTGGCGGCCAAGTACGACATCACCGTCGCGCTGCACACCGACCACTGCCCCAAGGACAAGCTGGACGGCTACGTCCGCCCGCTGCTGGCGATCTCCGCCGAGCGCGTCGCCAGGGGCGAGAACCCGCTGTTCCAGTCGCACATGTGGGACGGCTCGGCGGAGAACCTGCACGACAACCTGACCATCGCTCAGGAGCTGCTGGCCCAGGCCGCCGCCGCGAAGATCATCCTTGAGGTCGAGATCACCCCGACCGGTGGTGAGGAGGACGGCGTCTCGCACGAGATCAACGACAACCTCTACACCAGCGTCAACGATGTCGTCCGCACCGCCGAGGCGCTGGGCCTCGGCGAGAAGGGGCGCTACCTGCTGGCCGCGTCCTTCGGCAACGTCCACGGCGTCTACAAGCCGGGCAACGTCGTGCTCAAGCCGGAGCTGCTGCGCGAGCTGCAGGACGCGATCGGCGCCCAGTACGGCAGGACCGACCCGTTCGACTTCGTCTTCCACGGCGGCTCGGGCTCCAGCGCCGAGGAGATCTCCACCGCGCTGGAGAACGGCGTCGTGAAGATGAACCTCGACACCGACACCCAGTACGCCTTCACCCGCCCGATCGCGGACCACATGTTCCGCAACTACGACGGTGTGCTGAAGGTCGACGGCGAGGTCGGCAAGAAGAACACCTACGACCCCCGCACCTGGGGCAAGCTGGCCGAGGCCAGCATGGCCGCGCGCGTCGTCGAGGCCACCAAGAGCCTCCGCTCCGCCGGCACCCGCCTCAAGTAGCCGCCACAGGGGCGCGAGGAACTGCGCGACCAACCAGGCACCTCCGTAGAGGGCTGGTCGCACAGTTCCCCGTGCCCCGTTGTGCTACTGCTTCAGCGCGGCGTACCCCTCGGGGCTGCTGTCCTTGAGGAACTCCCAGCAGCGGGCCGCCTCCTCGTCCTCCTTGATCGCGTCCGCCGCGCGGGCCAGCGCGGCCAGGCAGCGCAGGAAGCCGCGGTTGGCGCGGTGCTCCCACGGAACCGGCCCGTGGCCCTTCCAGCCGTTGCGGCGCAGCGCGTCCAGGCCGCGGTGGTACCCGGTGCGGGCGTAGGCGTAGGACTCGACCACGTGCCCGGCGTCGTAGGCGTCGTCCGCGAGCATGGCCCAGGCGAGCGAGAAGGTCGGGTAGTCCGCCGCCACCTGGACCGGCGAGGCGGACTCCTCCGCGAGCAGGCGGTAGGGCTGCTCGTCCTCCGGCAGCAGGGTCGGCTCGGGGCCGCCCAGCAGGTTCTTGTGAGTGCTCATGCCCTGCAGTCTGCCATCCGCCGAAGGCCCCGCGGCCGGCCCGTCGACCCCCGTCCGTCCCTGGCCGGCCTCACGCCGCCGGGGGGACGGTGAGCCGCCAGGCGCCCGGTTCGACGGTCCAGGTGCGCTGCTGGACCGGGGCGCTGACGGTGTGGTCGGCCTCGTAGGTGAAGCGGTGCGCCGGGCCGGTGGAGACGGTGATCCGCTGGGCCTGGACCCGCAGTGCTCCGCGGTCCGTCGCGGAGGCGCTGACCAGGATGTCCATCAGACCGTCGTCGGGCAGGGTCACCAGTGCCGCGGTGCCGGTGCACGCGTTCCAGGCCGAGACCAGCCGCACCGGGTGGTCCACGTCGGCGAGCAGCCTGCCGTCGGCCTCGACCCGGAGCGGCTGGCCCGGGTCGGGGCGGGGGCCCGGCATCAGCGCGCCGACGACCGAGCGGGTGGAGCGGGCCGCGCCGAGCAGCCGGGTGCACCAGGAGTGGTCGCGGGCGGCGGATGCCGCGGTGCTCCGACCGGGCGCAGCCCTGTTCGCCCTGAGCGAACGAACTGCGGAGTTCGCCCGATCCTCTTCCGGCCCGCCCGTCCCAGCAGGTGAGACGGCCGGCGCGGCCGTTCCGACCTGCGGTTCCTCCGTTCCGGCGGTCGGCGTGGACGATTCCGCCGGAAGCCCGCGGCCGTGGATCTGCAGCCCGCCGAGGACCACTCCGCCGCTCTCGTCGACCAGCAGATCCAGGCTCCGTTCGGCCCCGTGGACCACTGCCCTGGCCGCGTCCACGGGCAGCTCCGCAGCGCCGAGTGTCCTGGCCAAGGCCACTTTGTGGCCCTTTCCGACCGGGATGATCGCGACCGCGACGGAGGCCAGCTCCGACTGCTGGTGCAACACCTGCACCACATGGTGCAGTGCATGATCGTCACCGATCACGACAAGTCGCTTTCGTCCCCTTCGTGACAGCACCCGCCGCAGCTCCGCGAGGTCCCCCGGCACCACCGCCTTGAGGTCGAAGGCCGCCCCGAGGACGTCCCTGGCGACCCTCACCGACTCCCCGTCCAGGGCCAGGGCAGCGGGGGAGACCACCACCAGGAGTGCCTCTCCCGCCGAACGTGCAGCCGACACCGCGGTCCTTCCTCGGGTAATCTCTCGGTGTAAGAGCCCCTTGCGCTGTTGCGCCAGGGGCTTGGTCTATCCGGGGCCAGAACGGCGGCCTTCCCGCCGTCTGTTGTGCCCCGCCCGAAAGGGGTGTACGCCTGTGCCCGCACTCGTGCTGGTCGGCGCTCAGTGGGGCGACGAGGGCAAGGGGAAGGCCACCGACCTTCTCGGTGGCTCGGTCGACTACGTGGTCCGCTTCCAGGGTGGCAACAACGCCGGTCACACGGTGGTCGTAGGCGATCAGAAGTACGCACTTCATCTCCTCCCCTCCGGCATCCTCAGTCCCAGCTGCACGCCGGTGATCGGCAACGGCGTGGTCATCGACCCGGCCGTGCTGTTCTCCGAGCTGACCGGGCTGCAGGAGCGCGGCATCGACACCTCGCGGCTGCTGGTGTCCGGCAACGCCCACCTGATCACCCCGTACCACCGGACCCTGGACAAGGTCTCCGAGCGCTTCCTCGGCAAGCGCAAGATCGGCACCACCGGGCGCGGCATCGGCCCGTCCTACGCCGACAAGATCAACCGGGTCGGCATCCGGGTCCAGGACCTGTTCGACGAGAGCATCCTGCGGCAGAAGATCGAGGCCGCGCTGCACGACAAGAACCAGATCCTGGTCAAGCTCTACAACCGCCGCGCGGTCCCCGCCGAGCTGGTGGTCGAGGAGTACCTGGGCTTCGCCGAGAAGCTGCGCCCGTACGTCGCGGACACCGTGCTGGTGCTGAACGAGGCGCTGGCGCAGGACAAGGTCGTGCTGATGGAGGGCGGTCAGGGCACCCTGCTCGACGTCGACCACGGCACCTATCCCTTCGTCACCTCGTCCAACCCGACGGCCGGCGGCGCCTGCACCGGCTCCGGGATCGGGCCGACGAAGATCGACCGGGTCATCGGCATCCTCAAGGCCTACACCACCCGCGTCGGTTCGGGCCCGTTCCCGACCGAGCTGCTGGACG
Source organism: Streptacidiphilus sp. EB129 (assembly GCF_041262645.1). Taxonomy (NCBI): domain Bacteria; kingdom Bacillati; phylum Actinomycetota; class Actinomycetes; order Kitasatosporales; family Streptomycetaceae; genus Streptacidiphilus; species Streptacidiphilus sp. EB129. The sequence goes on along the minus strand of NZ_JBGCCS010000014.1, from coordinate 71,603 downwards.
CCGACGGCGACGCGCTGCGCCGGATCGGCGGCGAGCGCGGGGTCACCACCGGCCGCGACCGCCGCTGCGGCTGGTTCGACGCCCCGATCGCCCGCTACGCGACCCGGGTCAACGGCCTGACCGACTTCTTCCTGACCAAGCTGGACGTGCTCACCGGCTGGGAGCAGATCCCGGTCTGCGTGGCCTACGAGATCGACGGCAAGCGGGTGGACGAGCTCCCCTACTCGCAGACCGACTTCCACCACGCGACGCCGATCTACGAGAACCTGCCCGGCTGGTCCGAGGACATCACCAAGGCGCAGACCTTCGAGGACCTGCCCAAGAACGCCCAGGCCTACGTGAAGGCGCTGGAGGACATGTCCGGCGCCCCGATCTCCGCCATCGGCGTCGGCCCCGGCCGGACCGAGACGATCCAGATCCGCTCGTTCCTGTCGTAGTCCCCGCACAGCCTTTCGGCCCCTGTCGCGCACAGCGACGGGGGCCGTTGCGTTCCCGCTGGCCGATTATTGAACTAGTGCATAAATGCGTTGCACTTAGTTCAAAATTTCCCTACAGTCTGATCATGCCTGCCAAGACACCCGCACCCACCGTGCTCCAGGGCCGGCACGTCCGCCTGGAGCCGCTGACCCTCGCCCACATCCCGGATCTCTTCGCCGCCGGGGGCAACGACGACGAGGTCTGGCGCTGGATGGGCGCCGAGACCCCGCGGACCCAGGACGAGCTGAGCGCCATCGCCGCGGCGCTGCTGGAGAACACCGCCCAGTACCTGCCCTTCGCCGTGATCCGGCTCGACACCGGCAAGGCCGTCGGCTGGAGCAGCTACATCGACTTCGACGCCGTCGACGAGCGCCTGGAGATCGGCTGGACCTGGTACGGCCGCGAGGTCTGGCGCACCGCGGTGAACACCGAGTCCAAGCTGCTGCTGCTCACCCACGCCTTCGAGGACCTGGGCATGGGCCGGGTCCAGTGGAAGGCCGACCACATGAACACCCGCTCGCTGAACGCCATCGCCCGCCTCGGCGCCCAGCCCGAGGGCACCTTCCGGCGGCACCGGCTGCGCCCCGACGGCAGCTGGCGGAACAGCGTCTACTTCTCCCTGCTGGTGGATGAGTGGCCGATGGCAAAGGCCCGTCTCGGCGCCCGGCTCGCGGAAGGCTGAGAGGTCGCCCGATGCCTGCGAAGACACCCGCACCCACCACGCTCACCGGCGGCCAGGTCCGGCTGGAGCCGCTGACGCTGGATCACATCCCGGATCTCTTCGCCGCCGGTGGCAACGACGAGGAGGTCTGGCGCTGGCTGCCGGTCGGGACCCCGCGCACCGAGGAGGAACTGCGCGCCGTCGCGGCCGGGCTGCTCGCGCGCGCTCCGCACCAGATCGCCTTCGCGGTGATCCACCTGGGCACCGGCAGGGCCGTCGGCTGGACCACCTACCACGAGATCGACACCCGCGACGAGCGCCTGGAGATCGGCTGGACCTGGTACGGGCGGGCGTACTGGCGTACCGGGGTGAACACTGAGTCCAAGCTGCTGCTGCTCACCCACGCCTTCGAGGACCTGGGCATGGGCCGGGTGCAGTGGCGTACCGACATCTTCAACCAGCGCTCGCAGAACGCCATCCTCCGCCTCGGCGCCCAGCCCGAGGGCGTCCACCGCCGGGAGCGACTGCGTTCCGACGGGAGCTGGCGCGACACCGCCTACTTCTCCCTGCTGGCCGACGAGTGGCCGCCCGCCAGGGCCCGTCTCGGCGCCCGTCTCACCGAACTCCTCGCGAAGGGCTGAGTCCATGTCCGACCTCACCGTCACCCCGGTCCGGATCGAGGACCACGCACGCTGGCGCGAGCTGTTCGAGGGCTACGCGGCGTTCTACCAGGTCGACCTCTCCGAGGCCGACTACGACCGGGCCTGGGCCTGGATCCACGACCCGGAGCGTTCGGCGCACTGCCTGGTCGCCCGCGACGCCGACGGCACCCCCGTCGGGCTGGCGCACTACCGGGCCTTCGACTCGCTGCTCCGCGGGACCTGCGGCTACCTGGACGACCTCTTCGTCGACCCGGCCCGGCGCGGCGGCGGCGCGGCCGACGCGCTGCTGGCCGAGCTGGCCCGGATCGCCGCCGAGGAGGGCTGGGCGGTGGTCCGCTGGACCACCGCGGAGAACAACTACCGCGCCCGGAGCGTCTACGACCGGCATGCGGTGAAGACGGTCTTCCTGACCTACAGCATGGCCCCGGCGGCGGTACCGCAGTCCGACAGTCTGTAGCCCTCTCCTGCCATCGATAGACAGGCTGTCGCTAACGTCCCCCTGCCCCGCTTCGTAGGCTTCGGCCATGAGCATCTCTGTCGACTCCGCAGCGGGGCAGGCCGTCAAGGCCGCCGACCGTGCCCACGTCTTCCACTCGTGGTCCGCGCAGGCCCTGATCGACCCCCTCGCCGTCGCCGGCGCGGAGGGCTCCTACTTCTGGGACTACGAGGGCAACCGCTTCCTCGACTTCTCCTCCCAGCTGGTCAACACCAACATCGGCCACCAGCACCCCAAGGTCGTCGCCGCGATCCAGGAGCAGGCCGCCAAGCTCTGCACCTTCGCCCCGGCTTTCGCCGTGGACGTCCGCAGCGAGGCGGCCCGGCTGATCGCCGAGCGCACCCCTGGTGACCTGGACAAGATCTTCTTCACCAACGGCGGCGCCGAGGCCAACGAGAACGCCATCCGGATGGCCCGGCTGCACACCGGCCGGCAGAAGGTGCTCTCCACCTACCGCTCGTACCACGGCGCCACCGCCAACGCGATCGCGCTGACCGGCGACCCGCGCCGCTGGGCCAACGAGACCGGCGTGTCCGGCATCGTGCACTTCTGGGGCCCCTACGCCTACCGCTCCAGCTTCCACGCCGAGAACGAGGCGCAGGAGTGCGAGCGCGCGCTGGCGCACCTGGAGGCGACCATCGCCTTCGAGGGCCCGCAGACCGTGGCCGCGATCATCCTGGAGACGGTGGTCGGCACCGCCGGCATCCTGGTCCCGCCGGCCGGCTACCTGGCCGGGGTCCGCGAGATCTGCGACCGTCACGGCATCGTCTTCATCCTGGACGAGGTCATGGCCGGGTTCGGCCGCACCGGTGCCTGGTTCGCCGCGGACCACTGGGGTGCCGTGCCCGACCTGCTGACCTTCGCCAAGGGCGTGAACTCCGGCTATGTGCCGCTGGGCGGCGTCGCCATCAGCGGGAAGATCGCCGAGACCTTCGCCGAGCGCCCCTTCCCCGGCGGCCTGACTTACTCCGGACACCCGCTGGCCTGCGCCTCCGCCGTGGCGACGATCAACGCCATGGCCGAGGAGGGCATCGTCGAGAACGCCAGGAGGCTCGGCGAGGACGTCATCGGTCCCGGCCTGCGCGAGCTGGCCGAGCGCCACCCGGTCATCGGCGAGGTCCGCGGCCTCGGCGTGTTCTGGGCGCTGGAACTGGTCCGGGACCGGGCCACCCGCGAGCCGCTCACCCCGTACAACGCGGCCGGTGCGGCCAACGCGCCGATGGCCGAGCTGGCCGCCGCCTGCAAGCAGCGCGGGCTGTGGCCGTTCGTGAACATGAACCGGCTGCACGTGGTGCCGCCGTGCAACAGCAGCGAGGCGGAGGTCAAGGAGGGCCTGGCCATCCTCGACGAGGTGCTCACCCTGGCGGACGCGCACACCGGCTGACCGGGCGTCATTCGAGTGGTGTAGACCACTGCGGCCCCGGAAATCCACCATCCCAGCTGGATCCGGGGCCGTACCCTTGGGTTGTCGTCGGGGCCGCACCGCACACCCGCCGTTTACACCCACCCGAGGAGAGAGGGCCCCGCCGTGTCGTCCGACGCCCAGAGCCCGCTCCGCCTCAAGGTCCAGCGCAGCAGCCTGCGCGAGCAGGTCGCGCACGCGCTCCGGGACGAGATGATGGCCGGCCGGCTCCCGGCCGGGACGCACTTCACGGTCAAGGAGATCGCCGAGCTCTACGGCGTGTCGGCGACCCCGGTCCGCGAGGCCCTGGTCAACCTCACCGCGCAGGACCTGCTCTGGATGGAGCACAACCGCGGCTTCACCGTCCCGCTGCTGTCCTGGGCCGACTTCCTGGACATCGTCGAGGCGCGCACCATGGTCGCCGACAGCATGTTCCGCAGCATGGAGGGACGGCTGGAGCGGATCGACTGGGACCGGCTGCCCTCGCTGCGGCGCCGGGCCGAGGCCGCCGCACGGGCGGCCCGCGCCGGCCAGCTGGACGTGCTGGTGGGCTGCGACCGCAGGTTCTGGGGTGAACTGGCCGGCTTCGTGGCCAACCGCAAGCTCACCGACTACCTGGACTGGCTCCGGGTGCAGTACTGGATCTTCGCGGCGCCGCATCTGCGCGGCCGCCCCGACGTCGCCGCGTACTGCTGGTCCGGCCACCTGGAGCTGGTGCAGGGAATGGCCGACCGGGACCAGCGGGCCGTGCACGGCATGATCCTCGACTACAACCGCGAGTCGCTGCGGCAGATGGCCCGGCTCTGCGGCGAGGACGCGAGCGGCACCCTGTTCGGCAGCCTCGACCCGCCCCAGGTGCCCGTGCAGCGCGAAGCGGGCCCGGCGGAACGGGAAGCCTGCCCCGCGGAGCGGGAGCCGGGCCCGGTCCAGCGCGGGGTCCCGGTCCCGGGTGAGGCCCCCGTCCGGCGTGAACAGAGCGAAACCTGCTGACCACAGCCGGTGCGCGCGTTATCGTGCAGCGAGCTCCCAGCAGCAGAAGCAGCGATCCCGAAGCAGCATCCAGGAGTGCCCGTGGCCTGTGACATCTGGCTAGTCCCGCTCGTCGACGTACTCGTGCACAGCCCCGAGAACCCCTTCTCGGAGGACCTTGAGACGTACAACACCTCGCTCCAGGCCCACGGCCTGCCGGAGGTGCCGGTCTTCCGGTACATGCCGGGCCTGAGCGGCGACGTCGAACCCGTCGCCGCCTTCGACTACGAGTCGCTGCACTTCCTGCGGCGCGCCTACCTGCTCCAGCTCACCGGGCTCGACGTGACCCCGGTGGACGAGCTCGGCGGCGACTACGAGCAACTGCTGGAGATGTTCGAGGACGCGGCCGAGCAGTCGCACCTGGTCTGGCACTTCGACCACGCCGGGGCGTACGTCCCGATCGACTTCGCGCACCCCATCGTGGACGACGCCCTGCTGGCGGCCGGCGGCCCGCTGGGGTCGCTGCACGGGCTGCTGCGCGAGCTGCAGGCGGTGGCGCCGTGGATCGGCATCGACCACCAGCTGCCGCCGATCCCGGTCCGCCCGGTCGCCCCCACCACGCTGGAGGGACCGGCCCACCCGCCGCCGGACCACAACGGCCCCTTCGCCCGCGAGCGCCACGCCTGGACCGGCCTGCACGCCGCCGCGGTCCGCGCCCTGGGCCAGGGCTCCATGGTCGTCTTCGCCTGACCCCCCGGGGCCCGAGGTCCCGGCCCCCGGGGCCCGACACCCTCCGGCCCCGGCGGTGCGGGCGGCGACGCAACCCCGCACCGCCGGGTCCGGTACTCAGCGGAGCGGGGACTCCGGGGGGCGCTGCCGCGGCATGGTGGGGCGGCCGCCCCCCAGCGGCGGCAGGACCCTGACCTGCGCCCCGGAACCCTCGCTGCGCCCGCCCCAGACGCCGGACACCTGGGTGGGCAGCTGGGTCATCGAGGCGCGGAACTCCAGCATCCACTCCGAGGTCTCGGTGCGGACCATGTCCGACACGTCCTCGCAGAACCGGCGCAGCACGCCCAGGCAGCGCTCCGCGGCCTCGCTCGCGGTCCCCTCGGTCGGGCCGAGCACCTCGCGCACGCACTCCGAGGCCCAGTCGAACTGGAACGCCTCAAGCCGCCGCTGCAGCGCCTGACCGGTACTGACGTCCCGCATCCAGCCGCTGGTCAGCCCGAAGACCCGGTCCGCGCCCAGACAGGAGCCGGCCAGCAGCAGCAGCACATAACCCCACGCGGAGCCGGCATGCCAGACCCCGGTCAGGCCGAGCAGTGGCAGTACCGCGCCGCCGACGCCGAGCAGCGACGCCAGGTAGCGCAGCACCCGCGCGCCACGGCGCTTCCAGCGCCGGTCGCGCTGGTACCAGTCGATCGCCTCCACCGCCCGCTCCTCGGACCAGCGGTACAGCTCCTCCAGGCGCTCCGCGGGCTCGCCCCAGTCGCCGAGCGGGAACTGGCGCGTGCTCAGATCACCCCCGCGCCGGACGGGTTGGGCCGGCTGCGCGGCCGACGCGGCCACGGTCGACTGCTCCTCGGCCCCGGGGTCCATTCCCCAGGAACTCTCTTCGGGCTGCATCTCGGGCTGGCTCACCGTGGGAACTCCCTGTCCTTCGGCCCATCGGGCCCGATCGTCCCAGGAGCCACTGACAAACGCATCGCCCTCAGCCCTTCCCGGTCCGCACCGGCCGGGTGCCGGTGGCTTCCACGCACCACTTCGCACCACTTCTTACCGCCAAATGGCTGACCTTGGGGCCGTTCCGCTGGGATTCGGACGTCGGGGAGTGCCCAAACTCCCTGACGGGGCACCGGAACCCGTGGCCCGCACGCTCACCCTTACGGGTGGGTGGTTCGGGGGAGCGTACCTGACCCGCGCGAGCCCGCAGCTCAGCCGCTCACGCCCAGGCACTAGGCTCAGCCCTGTGAACGTCCTTGTTATCGGCGGCGGTGCCCGCGAACACGCCCTGTGCCGCGCGCTCTCGCTCGACCCCGATGTCACCGCCCTGCACTGCGCGCCCGGCAACGCCGGCATCGCCCAGGTCGCCCGGCTCCACCCGGTCGACCCGCTGGACGGCGCGGCCGTCACCGAGCTGGCGGTGGCGCTGGGGGCCGACTTCGTGGTGATCGGTCCCGAGGCCCCGCTGGTCGCCGGGGTGGCCGACCCGCTCCGCGAGCGCGGCATCCCGGTCTTCGGGCCGAGCGGCGAGGCCGCGCTGCTGGAGGGCTCCAAGGCCTTCGCCAAGGACGTCATGGCCGCCGCCAACGTGCCGACGGCGCGCTCCTACCTCTGCACCACCCCGGCCGAGGCGGCCGAGGCGCTGGACGCCTTCGGCGCGCCCTACGTGGTCAAGGACGACGGCCTCGCGGCCGGCAAGGGCGTCGTGGTCACCTCCGACCTGAAGGCCGCGCTGGCCCACGCCGCCGCCTGCGACCGGGTGGTCATCGAGGAGTTCCTGGACGGCCCCGAGGTCTCGCTGTTCGCCGTCACCGACGGCACCACCGTGGTCCCGCTGCAGCCCGCGCAGGACTTCAAGCGCGCCTACGACAACGACGAGGGCCCCAACACCGGTGGCATGGGCGCGTACTCCCCGCTGCCCTGGGCCGACCCGGCGCTGGTGGACGAGGTCATGGAGACCGTCCTGCAGCCCACCGTCGACGAGCTGCGCCGCCGTGGCACGCCGTTCTCCGGCCTGCTGTACGCGGGGCTGGCGCTGACCACGCGCGGGGTGCGCGTGATCGAGTTCAACGCACGGTTCGGCGACCCGGAGACCCAGGTGGTGCTGGCCCGGCTGAAGACGCCGCTCACCGGCCTGCTGCACGCCGCCGCGACCGGCAGGCTCGCGGACTTCCCGGCCCTGCGCTGGAGCGAGGGCGCGGCGGTGACCGTGGTCATCGCGGCCGAGGGCTACCCGGAGTCACCGCGCAGCGGCGACCCGATCACCGGCCTGGCCGAGGCCGAGGCCGCCGACGGCAGCACCTTCGTGCTGCACGCGGGCACCCGGCTGGCCGAGGACGGCACCGTGCTCAGCGCGGGCGGCCGGGTCCTCTCGGTGACCGGCACCGGTAAGGACGTGGCGCAGGCCCGCAGCCGTGCCTACGCCGCCGCCGGGCACATCGCGCTGCGCGGCTCGCACCACCGCAGCGACATCGCCGCCGGCGTCTGACCCCACCCCGGCGTCCGACCTGGCTGCCGGAGCGCGACCTCGCCGCCGGCGTCTGACCCCACCCCGGGCGGGCGCCACCCGCGAGGCTCAACCCGCCGGGGCGATTCCGCCTCACCCGCCCCGGGGGCGATCCGCCCCAACCATCCAACCCTTCCGGGTGACGGGAACCTCATCCGGCTGACGTTCGGCCGCCGACGGCCTTATGGTGCCCAGGACCGCATGAGCGGCGGCCGCTCATCGGGCGGCCGCGGCAGGTACCGCATGCGCTGAGGGGGGAAGCTGCGGTCCAGAGGGAATCACTGATCCGAGTGGTTCCGGACCGTTCCAGGAACACCGCACCCGGGTCGAGCGTCCTCTCAGACAGAGGCGAACCGGGTTTCGTCGAGTCGGCGGCAGGGGGTGACCGAACATGACCGGACCGAAGATGGCTGGAGACCGAGCGGCACGGGCCCGTGCCCAGGCCGTACTGCGTACCCGTGGCCGGGCGGCCGCCGTGGCCACGCTGCCGGCCGCGATCGCCGCCGTGCTGATCGCGGGCGGCATCACCGGCCGGCTGGGCGCCGCCGGTGCCGCGGACGCCCTCGGCTGGGACGTCGCCCGCTGGGCCGTGGGCACGGTCGGCGTGCTCGTCCTGCTGCTCGCCGGGGTGCTGGCGCTGGTGCTGGCCCGGGTCACCCCGCCGCAGACTCCCGCCGTCCCGATCGAGGAGACGGCGGCGCCGGAGCTGTACCGGATGGTCCGCGACCTCGCCGAGCGGATGGACGTGCCCGCGCCGGCCCGGATCGCGCTCACCCCCGACTGCGACAGCTGGCTGGAGGACCCCCCGGCCCGCTCCGCCGCCGGAACCGCGCGCCGGGCCGCTGCGGCGCCGGGCGCAGGGGGAGCGGCCCGCGCCGAGTCCGCGGTCGCGGGCGGCGCCGGGGCGGAGACCGAGCCGGCCGACGCACTGGGCCGGGACCGTGCCCCGGTCCCCGCGCCGACCCTGGTGGTGGGTTCCCCGTTCCTGTGGTGGATGCGGGTGGCCGAACTCCGCGCGCTGCTCGCCCCGGTCGTCGCCGGGACGGCCTGCTCCGCCGATCCGGACATCGCCGCCGCCCGTCGCTACGTCCGGGGCCTGGACGCTACCCTGGGGCTCGCCGCCGACCGTCACGGCGCCCCCGCCTGGCAGCGGCCCGGTCTGGCGCTGTTCGGCCGGATCGCCGCGGTGCTGCTGCGCCGCTGCCGCGGTCACGCCGCCGAGATGGAGCGTGCCGTCGCCGGCTGGGCCTCCGAGCAGGCCCGTCAGGTCGACTACGGGCTGCGGATCGCCGCCCAGGAGCAGGTCGGCCTGGCGTACGCGGGCTGGGACCGGCTGCTCAGCCGGGTCGCACTGCCGGCCTGGCGGATAGGCCGCTGGCCCGCCCGGCTGGACGCCGGTGTGGTCTCCGCGCTGACCGAGCTGTCCCGCCGGGACCGGCTCGCCGACGCCTTCGAGACCCGTCTCGGTGAGCGGCCCGCCTGCGACCTGCTGGAGGAACCCGGCACCGTGGACGCGGCGGTGTCGTTGCTGGCCGCCCGTCTGTTCCACGGCGGCGGCGATCCCGCCGCCGACCGGGCCTGGTCCCCGGTGGACTGGGCCGACTACCCCACGGCGGTGGTGGAGGGCATCTGGCGCTCGCAGGCGGCCGACCTGACCGCCCTGCTCGACCCGGGTTCCGGTGCGGAAGCGGACCCCCGCATCGACACCTACGCCCGTACCGACAGCTACGCACCCGCCTACGCCCACCCCGGGGCGGAGCCGGATTCCGGGGTGCCCGGCGACCGGGCCATCGCCCGGCTGCTCGACCGGTTGCGTCGTGGCCCCGGTGCGGCGGACGAGCTGGCCTCCGCGCTGACGGCCCGGCGGCTCCGTGCCTCGCTCGGTGAACTCCCGCAGCCCGCCCTGCAGTTGCAGCCGCCCCGGACCGGGCGCGACCTGCTCGGCGAACACCTGGCCGCGCTGGTGTGCTGTGCGGCGATCGACGCCGGTGCGGCCCGCCCCGGGCTGGACTGGCTGGACGGCCCGGTGCTGCTGGTCGACGGCGTCCGCAGGGGCGACCTCGCCGTTCCGGTGGCCCTCGCCGTCGACCACGGGGACGACGGCCCGCTGCGGGCCTGGCTTGACGAGATCGGCGTCAGGGTGCAGAAGACCGTGCGCCTGCCCTGACGCTTCCGGTCGGCAGCACGTACGATGACGGCACGCGTGGTGAGCAGTCGACCGCAGCCAGTGACGGTCAGTCACCATCGGTGCGCAGCCGACGACTCACGGGTGACGCTCCGTCACCCGAGGCATCGGCAGCTCCAGCCGGCACAGCAGGCAGCACACGGCACGGCAGCACTGGGCAGCACAGCACGCCGCACCACACGGCACACCCGCCGACGCCCGTCGGCACAGGTGGACACCCGGACCCGCCGGCGCCGGCACCACCGAAGCGACGTCAGGGAGGGGAGCGTGAGCGGGGAGCAGAGTCGCCGCTGGGAGTCGGGGGCACTCGCGCACGGCGCGACAGATCCCTTCGGCCAGGGCCCCCTGCCCTGGCTGCGCGGCGCCGACCAGTACCTGGACGACACCGGCCTGATGGTGCCCTGGTACGTCGACCTCGGTCAGGCGCAGGGCCGGCTCCCGCGCGCCCGCCAGCCGCTGGACGACGACCAGCGTCCCGCCCTCGGCCGGCCCCGTACCTCGGACGACGTCGGCGGGCAGATCAAGGGCTTCGCCGCAGGGGCGGTGGACCTCGGCGGCGCGCTGGACCTGCGGGTCAGCGTCAGCCCCCCGCAGGAGTTCACCGTCGACGTCTACCGGATCGGCCACTACGGCGGCGCCGGAGCGTGGCATGTCGCCGCGAGCCCCCGGGTCTCCGGGCTGGTCCAGCCGGCCCCGCTGGTCGCCGGCCGCACCGTTTCCTGCCACCACTGGTGGCTGTCCTGGCGGTTGCAGATCCCGGCGCACTGGAGTCCCGGCGCCTATGTCGCGGTGCTCACCACCGCGGACAACCGGCACCGCAGCCACATCCCCTTCACCGTCCGCGCGGACAAGGCCGCCGACCTGCTGCTGCTGCTTCCCGACGTCACCTGGCAGGCCTACAACCTCTACCCGGAGGACGGCCGTACCGGAGCCAGCCTCTACCACGCCTGGAACGAGAAGGGCGAGCTGCTGGGCGAGGAGGAGGCCGCGACCACGGTCTCCTTCGACCGGCCCTACGCCGGCGCGGGCCTGCCGCTGCACATCGGCCACGCCTACGACTTCATCCGCTGGGCCGAGCGCTACGGCTACGACCTCGCCTACGCCAACGCCACCGACCTGCACGCGGGCCGGGTCGACCCGACCCGCTACCGGGGGCTGGTGTTCCCCGGCCACGACGAGTACTGGTCGGCGCCGATGCGCCAGGCCGTGGAGCAGGCCCGCGACAGCGGCACCTCGCTGGTCTTCCTCAGCGCCAACACCATGTACTGGCAGGTGGAGCTGGATCCGGGGGTGACCGGTGAGCCGGACCGGCTGCTGACCTGCCGCAAGCGCCGGCGTCCCGGCGACGGCGCCCCGGGCGGTTCGGGTGGTGCCCCGGCCTCCGTGCTCTGGCGCGATCTCGGGGCCCCGGAACAGCATCTGATGTGCATTCAGTACGCGGGGCGGGTCCCCGAACCGTTCCCGATGGTGGTCGGCAACACCCGGCACTGGCTCTGGGAGGGCACCGGTCTGCACGACGGCGACCAGGTCCCCCGCCTGGTGGTGGGGGAGTCGGACCGCTACTTCCCGCGCGTGGCACTGCCGGCGCACACCGAGTGGACCCTGCTCGCGCACTCCCCGTACCGGGACGTGAGGGGCGCCCAGCGTTACCAGGAGACCTCCCTGTACCGGGCGCCGGGCGGGGCGTACGTCTTCGCCAGCGGCACCTTCGCCTGGTCCCCGGCATTGGACCGGCCGGGTCACACGGACGAGCGGATCCAGCGCGCCACCGCGAATCTGCTGGACCGTATCTGCAAGGTCCACTGAACAGGCGCTGTGAAAGACTCGGCTGGCCACCCCCACCCCAGGACACCTCATGAGGGACACACCTTGAGCGGATTCGTCGAGAAGCCAGAGCCGGCGCAGGTGCCCGGTCTGATCCATCTGCACACCGGCAAGGTTCGCGACCTCTATCGCAACGACGCCGGCGAGCTGGTGATGGTCGCCAGCGACCGGACCTCTGCCTTCGACTGGGTGCTGCCCAGCGATATCCCCGACAAGGGCCGCATCCTCACCCAGCTGTCGATGTGGTGGTTCGACCGCCTCAGCGACCTGGTGCCCAACCACGTGATCTCCACCGACGTCCCCGAGGGGGCGCCCGCGGACTGGGCCGGGCGCACGATGGTCTGCCGCTCCCTGGAGATGCTGCCGGTCGAGTGCGTGGCGCGCGGCTACCTCACCGGCTCCGGCCTCAAGGAGTACGTGCAGCACCGCACCGTCTGCGGGATCGCCCTGCCGGAAGGCCTGGTCGACGGCTCCGAGCTGCCCGCGCCGATCTTCACCCCGGCCCTGAAGGCCGAGGTCGGCGAGCACGACGAGAACGTCCCCTACGAGGAGGTCGCCCGCCGGGTCGGTGCGGAGACCGCGGCCCAGCTGCGGCAGACCACGCTCGCGGTGTACGGGCGGGCCCGGGACATCGCCCGGGAGCGGGGGATCATCCTGGCCGACACCAAGTTCGAGTTCGGGCTGGCCGGCCCCGCCGGCGAGGGCGAGCATCCGCAGCTGGTGATCGCCGACGAGGTGCTGACCCCCGACTCCTCGCGGTTCTGGCCGGCCGACGAGTGGAAGCCCGGCCAGGCCCAGAGCTCCTTCGACAAGCAGTTCATCCGGAACTGGCTGAGCAGCCCGGAGTCCGGCTGGGACCCCGCCTCCGAGGAGCCCCCGCCGCCGCTGACCGAGCAGGTGCTGGCGGCGACCCGGGCCAAGTACGTCGAGGCCTACGAGCGCATCACCGGTCAGGCCTGGAGCTGATCCCGTCCCGGGGCAGGCTGTGTCGTCACAGCCTGCCCGGCAGGGCCGGACAACGCGGCCGGACGGCAGGGCCGGACAACGCCGAAGGGCGCACTCGATGAGTGCGCCCTTCGGTACTTCTGGAGCGGACGACGGGATTCGAACCCGCGACCCTCACCTTGGCAAGGTGATGCTCTACCAACTGAGCCACGTCCGCATGGTGTTCACCGTGGTGTTCCTTTGGCCTCTCGGCCTCCGGTCCGTTCCGGCGAGCACTACTCTACCTGATCCTTGGGGCGGCTTGCGCCACCCGGCTGGAGCGTCGAGTTGAGCAGGTGACAGGGATTGCACACTGCGCCTCTCCCCTGGAAGGGGAGCGCTCTACTACTGAGCTACACCTGCGAGCTCACCCCGTTGACCTGGCCTTTCGGCTTCCGTCTCCGGCGTGTTCCGCTGAAGAGAACAGTAGCCCATGGATCCGGTGGTGATCCACGAGCATGGGCGGTTTGAGACTTAGGTCGTATAAGTCCGTTTCACCCCATCCGAACTGGGGCCGCCCCGGGTCCGGTCCAGGTCGGGTCCACCCGTCCCGGACCGGCCCGTCACCGCTCAGCTCGCCTCGGCGAACTTCTCGTAGACGTGCTTCGGCAGCCGCCCGCGCGCCGGCAGGTCGATGCCGCGCGACTGCGCCCAGGCGCGGACCGCCGCCGGGTCCGGAGCGACCTCGGTGCGGCGCAGCGCCTTGCCGCCACGCCCCTGCTTCCGGCCGGCCGCGACATACGGCGCCAGCGCGGCTCGCAGCTTTTCGGCGTTTCGGGCAGACAGGTCGATCTCGTACGACTTCCCGTCAATGGCGAACTGAACGGTTTCCTCCGCCGTCCCGCCGTCGATGTCGTCAGAGAGAGTTACCACTACGCGCTGAGCCATGGGTGCCAATCCTCTCGGGTTTTGCCGCTGGCCTGGCCGGAGCAAAAACCCGCAGGTCGGAGGTACGGTTTTTGGTGCCCACGATGTCGTGGACCCCGCTGTGCGTCGAGCGCGGTCAGGAGACTGCGTCCGATGACTGCCATTCTGCCTCCACAACGGCGAAAAATCGAAGAGGCAAGTTTTTGGGATCGATTTTCCGTGTCGGTTCGAGACCTCTGCGATACCGGACCGAAACCGGTGGACGGCGGGGCTCCGGGACTGGTATTGCACGCCGGAATGGGTCGAATGAGGCAATTTCTGCCCCGGTGCAGGGGTGGATATCCCTTCGGCCCGCTGATGGCCATTTGTGTGAACCTCCGCACGTTGGGCCGTATCTACGCGCGTCGCACTGGAGGACCATCCAGGAGTCCCCCGTTCCCCCGGTAGGGTGGGAACTCCCCGCACCAGACATCACCGGGAGTACCCGTGGCACGCGTCGTGGTCGACGTCATGCTCAAGCCCGAGATCCTCGACCCCCAGGGCCAGGCGGTGCAGCGAGCGCTGCCGCGTCTGGGCTTCGCCGGGATCGCGGACGTCCGCCAGGGCAAGCGCTTCGAGTTGGAGCTGGAGGGGCCGGTCGACGACGCCGCCCTCGCCCGGATCCGCGAAGCCGCTGAGACCTTCCTTGCCAACACCGTCATCGAGGACTTCACCGTGAGGGTGGAGGAGCCGCAGTCCTCCGGTGATGCAGCGTGAGCGTACGCATCGGCGTCGTCACCTTCCCCGGCTCGCTCGACGACCGCGACGCGCAGCGGGCCGTGCGCCTGGCCGGCGCCGAGCCGGTCGCCCTGTGGCACCGCGACAAGGACCTGCACCAGGTCGACGCGGTGGTGCTGCCGGGCGGATTCTCGTACGGCGACTACCTGCGCTGCGGAGCGATCTCCCGCTTCTCGCCGGTGATGGACACCGTCATCGAGCAGGCCAGGGGCGGGATGCCGGTCCTCGGGATCTGCAACGGCTTCCAGGTGCTCTGCGAGTCGCACCTGCTGCCCGGCGCGCTGACCCGCAACGACAGCCTGCACTTCGTCTGCCGCGACCAGAAGCTGCGGATCGAGAACGCCGGCACCGCCTGGACCAACGCCTACGAGCAGGGCCAGGAGATCACCGTTCCGTTGAAGAACGGTGAGGGCCGCTTCGTCGCCGACGAGCACACCCTGGACGCCCTGGAGGCGGAGGGCCGCGTCGTCGCCCGCTACCTGGACGTCAACCCGAACGGCTCGTACCGCGACATCGCCGGGATCAGCAACGCCGCCGGGAACGTCGTCGGCCTGATGCCGCACCCCGAGCACGCGGTCGAGCCGCTGACCGGGCCCGGCACCGAGGGGCTCGGATTCTTCGCCTCGATCCTCAAGCAGCTGGTGAACGCCTGATGACTCTCGACACTGTCAAGCACGCGACCGGGACCCCGGACGCCGAGCAGCCCTGGGTCGAACTGGGCCTGAAGGCGGACGAGTACGCCCGGATCCGCGAGATCCTGGGCCGCCGCCCCACCGGGGCCGAGCTGGCCATGTACTCGGTGATGTGGTCGGAGCACTGCTCGTACAAGTCGAGCAAGGTGCACCTCAAGCAGTTCGGTGACAAGAAGCCCGAAACCGATGCCCTGCTGGTCGGGATCGGCGAGAACGCGGGTGTGGTCGACGTCGGCCAGGGCTACGCGGTCACCTTCAAGATCGAGTCGCACAACCACCCGTCCTACATCGAGCCCTATCAGGGCGCGGCCACCGGCATCGGCGGCATCGTGCGCGACATCCTGGCGATGGGCGCCCGCCCGGTCGCGGTGATGGACCCGCTGCGCTTCGGCGCGCCGGACCACCCGGACACCCGCCGGGTGCTGCCCGGGATCGTGGCCGGCATCGGCGGCTACGGCAACTGCCTGGGCCTGCCCAACATCGGCGGCGAGGTCGTCTTCGACTCCTGCTACCAGGGCAACCCGCTGGTCAACGCGCTGTGCGTGGGCGTGATGAAGCACGAGGACATCCACCTCGCGCAGGCGTCCGGAGCCGGGAACAAGGTCATCCTCTACGGTGCCCGCACCGGGGGCGACGGCATCGGCGGCGTCTCCGTGCTGGCCTCGGAGACCTTCGACGCCAGCGGCCCGGCCAAGCGGCCCGCCGTCCAGGTCGGCGACCCGTTCCAGGAGAAGCTGCTCATCGAGTGCACCCTGGAGATCTTCAAGGAGAAGCTGGTCCTGGGCATCCAGGACCTCGGCGGCGCCGGTCTCTCCTGCGCCACCAGCGAGCTGGCCTCGGCCGGTTCCGGCGGTATGCACATCGAGCTGGACACCGTCCCGCTGCGCGACGCGACCCTCTCGCCCGAGGAAATCCTCATGAGCGAGTCGCAGGAGCGCATGTGTGCCATCGTCGAGCCGGGCAAGGTCGACCGCTTCCTGGAGATCTGCGAGAAGTGGGACGTCATCGCCACCGTGATCGGTGAGGTGACCGACGGCGAGCGGCTGGAGATCTTCTGGCACGGCGAGCAGATCGTGGACGTGCCGCCGCGCAGCGTCGCCCACGACGGCCCGACCTACCAGCGGCCCTTCGCCCGCCCGTCCTGGCAGGACGCGCTGCAGGCCGACGCGCCGACGGCGGAGCGACTGAAGCGCCCGGCGAGCGGCGAGGAGCTGCGTGCCGCCGTGCTGCAGCTGGTCGGCTCGCCGAACCAGGCCGACAAGTCCTGGATCACCAGCCAGTACGACCGCTACGTGCTCGGCAACACGGTGCTCTCCACGCCCGAGGACTCCGGCATGGTGCGCATCGACGAGGACACCGACCTCGGCGTGGCCATCGCCACCGACGGCAACGGCCGCTACGCCAAGCTCGACCCGTACGCCGGCGCGCAGCTGGCCCTGGCGGAGGCGTACCGGAACGTCGCCGCGACCGGCGCCAAGCCGCTGGCGATCTCGGACTGCCTCAACTTCGGCTCTCCCGAGGACCCGGACGTGATGTGGCAGTTCGCCGAGGCCACCCGTGGCCTCGCGGACGCCTGCCTGATACTGGGCACCCCGGTGACCGGCGGCAACGTCTCGCTCTACAACCAGACCGGCGACGTCGCGATCCACCCGACCCCGGTGGTCGCCGTGCTCGGCGTGATCGACGACGTCAACCGGCGTACGCCGATCGCGTTCGCGGAGGAGGGCCAGCTGGTCTACCTCCTCGGCGACACGGCGGACGAGCTGGGCGGCTCGGCCTGGTCCCAGGTCGCGCACGACCACCTCGGCGGACTGCCGCCGAAGCTGGACCTGGAGCGGGAGCGGCTGCTCGCCGAGATCCTGATCTCCGGCTCCCGCGACGGCATGATCGACGCGGCGCACGACCTCTCCGACGGCGGCCTGATCCAGGCCGTGACCGAGAGCTGCCTGCGCGGTGGCCAGGGCGCACGACTTGTCGTGCCGGACGGGCTGGACCCGTTCGTGTTCCTGTTCAGCGAGTCGGCCGGCCGCGCGATCGTGTCCGTGCCGCGCAGCGAGGAGCTGCGCTTCACCGAGATGTGCGGCGTCCGGGGTCTCCCGGCCACCCGCATCGGCGTGGTGGACGGCGACTCCATCGAGGTCCAGGGCCAGTTCACGCTGTCCCTGGCGGAGCTGCGCGACGCCCACACCGGCGTCATCGAGGCCCTGCTCGGCTGACCGCGCCCGGGCGCGCTGCCCACCCGGCTGTACCACTGCCGCCCCCGGCGACCTCCCGGTCCCGGGGGCGTCGGCGTTCCCGGGGTCGGATGTCACATCGGCGCGCGCTGTTCTGTCTCCTCTTGCGACGGCCCGCATCGTGAAGGCCCGCACAGAGGAGGCACCAGCCATGGCTCGCATCTCGCTCACCCCGCCCAGGACCGTGCTCTACCGCATCGGCGAGTGGTACTCCAGGCGCACCTACGGCACGGTGCTCGACCCGGGCAAGGCGTACGCGCACAACAGCGCGGTGCTGATGGCCACCACCCGGTTCGAGCTGCGGCTCGCCAAGTGGAACAAGCTCGACCCGGGGCTGAAGGCCCTCGCCGTGATGGCCTCGGCAGCCATGATCGGCTGCTCCTGGTGCATGGACTTCGGCTACTGGGAGAGCCACGAGCGCGGCATCGACCCGGAGAAGCTGCGCAACGTCCCCAACTGGCGTACCGCGCGGGGCGTCTACACCGACCTGGAACGGCTGGTGATGGAGTACGCCGAGGCCATGACCGAGACCGTGCCGACGGTCACCGACGAGATGGCCGAGTGCCTGATCGGGGACCTCGGCGAGGCGGCCTTCGTCGAACTCACCACGATGATCGCGGTGGAGAACCTCCGCTCCCGGGTGAACAGCGCCTTCGGGCTGGTGGGGCAGGGCTTCAAGGACCGCTGTGAGGTCCCCGCCCCCAGGCCGCTCACGACCCGGCCATGAGCCGGGCGTTGACGGCGTCCACCAGCGGGCTGAGGACCTCCTCCAGGTGCTGGTAGTCGCTGCTGTGGCCGTCCGACCACTGACCGAGGCCGACCGGCATCAGCTTCTGGGCGCTGCTGAACCGCTGCACCGGTCGGCTGGTCACGGCGCCGGGGGCCTGGACTACGATCGGCGGACGTGAGTCCTGACGCTTCCGACACCGCCCTGGCCCGGTTCCAGCAGCACCGTTCGGTCCTCTTCGGCATCGCCTACCGTCTGCTGGGCAGCGCCGCCGACGCCGAGGACATCGTGCAGGACGCCTGGCTCGCCTGGAGCAGGGACGACCGCGCCGACATCGTCGACCCGCGCGCGTATCTGGCCCGGACGGTCACCAATCTCTCGCTCAACCGGCTCAGGTCGGCCTCGGTGCAGCGCGAGGCGTATGTCGGGCCGTGGCTGCCGGAGCCGTTGGTGACCGCTCCGGACGTGACCGGTTCGGTCGAGCAGGCGGAGGCGATCTCGCTGGCCATGCTGGTCGTGCTGGAGTCGCTGTCGCCGCTGGAGCGCGCGGTGTTCGTCCTCAAGGAGGTCTTCGGCTTCGCCTATGCCGAGATCGCCGGGATGGTGGACCGCAGTGAGGTGTCGGTCCGTCAGGTCGGCAGCCGCGCGAAGAAGCAGGTCCAGGCGCGACGCCCGCGCTACGAGGCGGCGCCCGAGGTACGGCGCCAGGTCACCGACGAGTTCCTGGCCGCCTGCGTCGGCGGCGACCTGAACCGGATGATGGAGATGCTCGCACCGGACGTCACCGTGTGGTCGGACGGCGGCGGCAAGGTCCGTGCGGCACTGCGGCCGATCGTCGGCGCGGACAAGGCGGCCCGCTGGATCCTCGGCGTGCTGTCGACTCCGCTGCCGGACATGGCCGTTCACCACGTGGACGTGAACGGCCAGCCGGGACTGCTGTTCACCTCGGCCGGAGCCGCCGACAAC
Source organism: Streptacidiphilus sp. EB129 (assembly GCF_041262645.1). NCBI lineage: Bacteria > Bacillati > Actinomycetota > Actinomycetes > Kitasatosporales > Streptomycetaceae > Streptacidiphilus > Streptacidiphilus sp. EB129. The sequence continues at coordinate 52,451 of NZ_JBGCCS010000014.1, read as the reverse complement.
GTCGTGGTGGTGGAACTGGACGAGAGCGCGATCGTCGGCATCCGCCTGGTCCGCAACCCCGACAAGCTCCGCCACGTCTCGGCGCCCTGACCCGATCTGAACCTGACCCGATCTGACACCTGAGCCGATCTGACCTGGTCCGGCGGGTCCGATCGGGGGAATCCCAAGCCCGGGTGGTGCAGGCCACGCCGCCCGGGCTTCCCGCGCCCTCGGTTGATTCATTATGATGAACCTCGATCACATCCGTGAACAGATGGATTGCCGAGGAATCCGATGGACCTCCACGCCGTACTCACCCCGCCGCTCTCCTTCCCGTTGACCCCCTTCGCCGAGGACGACACGGTCGCCGCCGATGTCCTCGTCGCCCATGTCGAACAGCAGGTCGCGGCGGGGACCAGTGCGGTTTTCGTCGCCTGCGGCACCGGCGAGTTCAGCGCTCTCGGCCGCGATGAGTACCGCGAGGTCGTGACCGCCGCGGTGAAGACGGTGGCCGGCCGGGTCCCGGTGTTCGCGGGCGTGGGCGGTGGCCCGGCCGCTGCCCGCGAGTGCCTGGCCGACGCCGTCGACTGCGGTGCCGACGGCGTGCTGCTGCTGCCCCCGTACCTGGTCAGCTCCACCCCGGAGGGGATCCTTCGGCACATCGCCTACGTGGTCGCGGACAGCCCGCTGCCGGTGATCGTCTACCAGCGCGCCAACGCCCGGCTGAGCCCCGCGACCGCGCTGGCCCTGCTGGACCTGCCCCAGGTCGTCGGGCTCAAGGACGGGCTGGGCGACATCGAGCAGATGCAGCGCATCGTGGCCACGGTCCGCACCAGCGGGCATCCGCGCGCGGCCGGGTTCGCCTTCCTCAACGGCCTGCCCACCGCCGAGCTCACCGCCCGCGCCTACCGGGCCATCGGCGTCGGCAGTTACTCCTCCGCCGTCCACGCCTTCGCCCCCGACCTCGCCCACGCCTTCGCCCGAGCCCTCGACGAGGGTGACGACGCGCTGGTGGACCAGCTGCTGGCGGCGTTCCTGCTGCCACTGGCGGAACTCCGTGACGCCGTCCCCGGGTACGCCGTGTCGCTGGTCAAGGCGGCGGCGCGGCTGGAAGGGCTCGCCGTCGGCCCGGTCCGCCCGCCGCTGGTCGAGCCGACCGAGGAGCACGTCCGGGAACTCGCCCGGATCATCGCCGCGGGCCGCGCCGTGCTCGCCGGGCGGGCCGCTCGATGAGGATCCGTCAGATCACGGTCACCCCGGTCGCGTTCCACGACCCGGCGCTGCTCAACGCGGTCGGCGTGCACGAGCCCTACGCGCTGCGCAGCATCATCCAGCTGCACTGCGAGGACGGCATCGTCGGCCTCGGCGAGTCCTACGGCGACGACGCCTTCCTGGCGCTGCTGGCGACCGCCGCCGAAGCGGTCACCGGGCTTGACGTGTTCCACCTCGGGCTGATCCAGGAGGCGGTGGCCCGCGCCCTGCGCGGCGGTGCCTTCGCCGACGCCCACGGCCTGACCGGCGGCTTCTCCAGCTCCAAGACCGTGCTGTCGGTCTTCTCCGCCTTCGAGGTCGCCTGCCTGGACGCCCAGGGCAAGGCCGTCGGCCGTCCGGTGGCCGACCTGCTCGGCGGCGCGGTCCGGGACAGCGTGCCGTTCTCGGCGTACCTGTTCTACAAGTGGGCCGCGCATCCGGGCGCCGAGGCGGACGAGTGGGGCGAGGCGCTCGACCCGGACGCCATCGTCCGCCAGGCCGCCCGCATGATCGACCGCTACGGCTTCGGGGCCGTCAAGCTCAAGGGCGGGGTGTTCCCGCCCGAAGAGGAGATCGCGGCGATCCGGGCACTGCGTGCCGCCTTCCCCGAACTGCCGCTGCGGCTGGACCCGAACGCCGCCTGGACCGTCCCCACCGCGTTGAAGGTGGCCGCGGAGCTCGACGGCGTCCTGGAGTACCTGGAGGACCCGACTGCGGGCATCGAGGGCATGGCCGAGGTGGCCCGGCAGGCGCCGATGCCGCTGGCCACCAACATGTGCGTGGTCGCCCCCGAGCACCTGGCGCCCGGACTGCGGCAGCAGGCGGTCGGGGTACTGCTGTCGGACCACCACTACTGGGGCGGGCTGCGGCTCTCGCAGCACCTGTCGACCCTCTGCGAGAGCTTCGACGTCGGGCTGTCGATGCACTCCAACAGCCATCTCGGGATCAGCCTCGCCGCGATGGTCCAGCTCGGCGCGGCGACCCGGCACCTCAGCTACGCCTGCGACACGCACTGGCCGTGGAAGCGGCCGGACGAGGACGTGGTCCTGCCGGGCGCGCTGCGCTTCGTCGACGGCGCGGTGCCGGTTCCACGCGGGCCGGGGCTGGGTGTGGAACTCGACCCGGACGGGCTGGCCCGGCTGCACGAGCTCTACCTCGGCTGCGGGCAGCGGCACCGTGACGACACCGCGTACATGCAGCGTCTCCACCCCGGCTACACGCCGCACACTCCCGGCTGGTGAGCGGTCACGGGTGGTGACGGCCGGGGGCGACGGGTGGGGCGAATCACCGTGCCTGATACCGGAATGCGACACACCGGGTGACCGCAGTTCATCGGAATTGGCTAGAGTCCCTTGCCATGGCCGACTACCAGAACCCCCCCGTCGAGGACCCGTCCGCGAGCACCCAGATGTTCCGTGCCTTCGTCGACGAGCCCCAGCCCAAGCCCGCCACCGCCGTCTCCGAGGGCAGCCGCACCGGCATGATCACCATCGGCGTGATCATCGCCCTCGTGGTCGTCGCCGCGGTGGTCTACCTCGCGGTGAAGTAGCAGGACGCCGCTGCTCCTCCACCGGCCGGGCCTGTACCGGCCGGGCCGCCTGGCTCCGCCGAACGCGCGCGCTGCCGACCGTGCACTTTCCGTGCACGGTCGGCAGCGCGCGCGTCTCAGCCGGTGGTGACCGTCGCGGCGCGGGTCTCCAGGTGCATGCCGAGGGGGACGCGCCAGTCGTCCAGGCAGACCGTCCAGGTCTCGCTGACCGAGGAGTGCCCCGGGACCGGCGCGCGCAGCGGCTGCGAGGTGCTGTAGGTCCACCAGTCGACGCCGAGGGCGCCGATGACATGGGTGGCGAAGGTGGCGGTGCCCGAGGTGGCGGCCTGGCCGCCACTGTTGGTGAGCGTGAGAGTGACGTTCTGACACCAGCGCTGCGCGGTACCGGCGGTGCTCGGAGCCGAGGCGCTGAGCGCGGCGGGGGTCGCCGGAGGGCCGCCGGTGCCGGCGCCGCCGGACGCCCCACCACCGGACGCCCCACCGCCGGACGCCCCACCACCGCCGGACGCCCCACCACCGCCGGACGCCCCACCACCGCCGGACGCCCCACCACCGGACGCCCCACCACCGGACGCCCCACCACCGCCGGACGTCCCCCCGCCGATGCCGGACGCCCCGCCGGAGCCCGAGGAGCCGCCGGAGCCGCTCCCGCCCGTGCCAGAGGCGCCTGTGCCGCCCGTGCCTGAGGTACCGCTTGTGCCGCTCCCACCGCCGGTGCTGCCGCCCGAGCCGGTGCTGCCGCCCGAGCCGGTGCTGCCGGCGGTGCCCGCGCCGCCGGCGGTGCCGCCTGTGGACGAGGTGCCGCCCGCGCTGACCGGTACGCCCGTCGTGCCGCCGGTGCTGCCCGTGGCTGCGCCGACGGTACCTGGGGCGGTCGGTGAGCCGCCCACGCCCGGCGCTGCGGCGCCCGCGCCGTGCGCCGCGGCTGCCGCCGCGGTCGACGGGCCGGCGGTCCCGGCCGCAGCGCCGCCCGGCGTGGTCGTCGGGTCCAGCGGCACCAGGACCACCTGCCCCGGCACCACCGTGCCCCCCGCGCTCGGCGCCGTCCCGGTACCCACGGCGACATAGCCGCCGCTGTGAGCCGCGCCACACGCGGCCGCAGCCAGGGCGACCAGCACCGCCAGCGCAGTGCCCCTCGCCGCCCGTAGTCCGCCTGGCCCCATGACCCACCCCCAGCGCGCTAGACCCAGCCAGTTTACTGATGGGTCATCAGATGGGAAGGGCATCATCGTCCCGCTTGCCTAGACTGGCCGAGCACCGCCCGAACACACGCGCGGAGCGACACCGCGCAGGGAGAGCCGACGTGACCAAGCAGCAGACCACCCAGCCCCAGGGCATCGCCCGAAGCCTCGGGCTCCGCGCCGCCGTCAACGCCCGCGACCTCGGTGGGTACCGCACCGCCGACGGCCGCACCGTGCGGGCCGGCGTCGCGCTGCGCAGCGACGCCCTGCACCGCCTCACCGATGCCGACCTCGACGTCCTGGTCGAACTCGGGGTCCGCCAGGTCGTCGACCTGCGCGGGCTGAACGAGGTCGAGGAGAACGGCAGCGACCGGCTGCCCGGCCTCTCGGCCGCCGACTGCGACCGGGTCGAGCTCACCGACGCCCCGGCGACCGCCGCCGAGGGCCCGGTCCGTCTGGTGCACCTGCCGGTGTACTCGCCGGACCATGACATCTACGTCGCCCTGCGCGACGTCCTCGCCAGCCAGGACGCGGAGGCGCAGCAGGCCCTGCTGGGCGACGGCGGCGGGGTGCGGATCATGACCGAGATGTACCGCTGGTTCGTCACCGACGAGGTGATCCGGGGCCGCTTCGCGGAGACCGTGCGGCTGCTCGCCGATCCGGCCGGCACGCCGCTGCTGTTTCACTGCACGGCGGGCAAGGACCGCACCGGCTGGACGGCCGCGATCGTGCTCACCGCGCTCGGGGTGGACCGGGCCACCGTCTACGAGGACTACCTGCTCACCAACGAGCGCACCGCGGCGCTGATCGAGCACGTGCTGGACTCGTTCGGCACCCGGGGCGTGATGCAGGACCCGTCGCTGATGCTGCCGATAATCCGCGCCGAGTCGGGCTACCTCGACGCGGCCTTCGACGCGGTGGCCGAGGGCTGGCCGAGCTTCGAGGAATTCCTCGCCGACGGCCTGGGCCTGGACGCCGACACGCTCGCCGCACTCCGGGCGAACCTGCTGGTGCCCTGAGCCGCTGGTGCCCTGCGTCGGCGGCGCTCTGAGCCGCCGGTGTCCTGGGGCGTCGGCGTCTCGGGATCCCGCCCGGCTCGGGGCCCGGGCGGCGCCCCGCGGCGCCGCCCGGGCCGCTACCCCTCCGCGATCAGGCCTTCGCGCAACTGGGCGAGGGTGCGGGTGAGCAGCCGGGAGACGTGCATCTGCGAGATGCCGATCTCCTCGCCGATCTGCGACTGGGTCATGTTGCCGAAGAAGCGGAGCATGATGATCCGCCGCTCACGTGCCGGGAGCCGGGCCAGCAGCGGCTTGAGCGACTCGCGGTACTCGACGCCCTCCATCGCGGCGTCCTCGTAGCCGAGCCGCTCCGCGAGCGGGCCGTCGCCGTCCTCGTCGGTGGGGGCGGTGTCCAGCGAGCTGGCGGTGTAGGCGTTGCCGACGGCGAGGCCCTCGACCACGTCCTCCTCGCTGACGCCCAGGCAGACGGCCAGTTCCGCGACGGTGGGGGAGCGGTCCAGCTTCTGGGCCAGCTCGTCGCCGGCCCGGGTGAGCGACAGCCGCAGTTCCTGCAGCCGGCGCGGAACCCGGACCGACCAGCTGGTGTCGCGGAAGAAGCGCTTGATCTCGCCGATGATGGTGGGCATCGCGAAGGTCGGGAACTCGACTCCGCGCTCGCTGTCGAACCGGTCGATCGCCTTGATCAGGCCGATCGTGCCGACCTGGATGATGTCCTCCATCGGCTCGTTGCGGCTTCGGAAGCGGGCGGCGGCGTAGCGCACCAGCGGCAGGTTGAGCTCGATCAGGGTGTCCCGGACGTAGACGTAGTCGCGGCAGTCCGGGGTCAGCGTCGCGAAGCGCTGGAAGAGGGCGCGGGAGAGGGTCCTGGTGTCGAGCCCGTCCCGCTCGACCGGCACGGTCTCCGCCGGACCCGGAGTCTGCGGGGTGTCCGACAGATCTGTGGTGTCTGCGGCATCCCCGGTGAGCGGGGAGAGCTGGAGATGGGGGAGCAGGACGGCGTCGGGTTCGGGCCGCACCAGTTCAGCCGCCCGAGGGGCCGGGAGGGCCGCCGCGTCGGAGTGAATCTCAGGGCTGCCCACTTCTACGTCTACGGACACGCTACCCCCTCAGGACTGCACCGCTGCCGATGAGTCGACTTGGCGACGACTCGATGTACCTCCACTGGGATACCGGCACAGCGCCCACCGCAAACCCCAACACGACCAGACGTCACCTGGCGGTAACGTGACGCAATGGGAGGTTTGGGCAGGTAACCATTGGATTGCGCAGTGGGGCTGACGGTGCGCCAGGGGTTAGTTCTCCCAGGCGTTGTTGCTGCGCAGACGTGCGAAGATCCGTGCCAGCAGCCGGGATACGTGCATCTGCGACATCCCCAGCTCGGTACTGATCTGGGACTGCGTCAGGTTGCCGAAGAAGCGCAGCATGACGATCTGCCGCTCACGGTCGGGCAGCTGTACGAGGAGATGACGAACCATGTCGCGATGCTCCACATGGGTGAGTGCGGAGTCCTCGTAGCCGAGCCGGTCGAGCAGGGCGAGGCCGCCGTCGTGCTCCTGGGTGGCCTCCAGCGAGGCGGCGTTGTACGCCCGGCCGGCGTCGAGGCAGGCCCGCACGTCCTCCTCAGGGATCCGGAGGTTCGCGGCGATCTCGGGGACCTTGGGCATCCGGCCGTGGGTGACCGTCAGCTCCTCCATGGCCCCGCTCACCTGCACCCAGAGCTCCTGCAGCCGACGCGGGACGTGCATGGTGCGGACGTTGTCGCGGAAGTAGCGCTTGATCTCGCCGAGGATGGTGGGGAGGGCGTAGGTGGGGAACTGCACGCCCCGGTTCGGGTCGAACCGGTCGATGGCGTTGATCAGGCCGATGGTGCCGACCTGGACCACGTCCTCCATGGGCTCGTTGCGGCCCCGGAAGCGCGCGGCGGCGTACCGCACCAGCGGCAGGTTGACCTCGATCAGAGCGGCCCGGACCCGCTCGTGCTCGGGAGAGCCAGGGGCAAGCTCGGCCATGCGTTCGAAGAGGACGCGAGTGAGCGTACGGATGTCGACCCGGCTCGCATCCAGGCCCGGTTCCCCGGCCTCGGGGGGCGCGGGCAGGTCGCCCTCGTCCTTCGCGCTCCCCTGTGTCCGCACGACGCGCCACCCCTCGCAAGCCGCAGAGCCAGAGGCGGAACGCGTGCCCCAGCCTGCCATCCGGCAAACCGGTCATAGCATCACAAGAGGGATGCTATTCGGGCAAGCACCACATATAGGCGTGTTGACGACATGCTGACGCGGGGGTGAATCCGCGCCGCCGTACGGACCTGTCACGGCGCGGACTCACCCCCGAAGAGCCTGCGTCAGACCTCGATGTCGGCGATCACCCAGGTCGCGAAGGTCTTCCACTGGGAGACCCCGTCCTGGTGCGCCGGGTGGGTCAGGTAGGCCTGGAGTGCCGCAGCGTCGTCGACCAGGCTGTTGATCGCGTAGTCGTAGGCGATGTCACGGTCGGTCACATTCCAGCCGCACTGCCATTCGCGCAGTTCGGGGATGAGGCTGCCGAGCTTGTCGAAGGCCTCGGCGCCGGCGACGACACGCGGGTCGTCCTTGGTGACGCCGTCGTTCAGCTTGAACAGGACCAGGTGGCGGATCATCGGATGCTCCTCGGGAGGGTGTGCGGCCGCCCGAGGCTACTTCACCAGACTGGTCATGAAGGTCCCCACGGACTTCGCCGCATTGGAGATGCCGGTGAATCCGACCTGCACCAGGTCGGCTGCGCGCACCGGCGACGTGATGATCGTATACAGCACAAAGATGATCAGCAGATACATCGCGATCTTCCTTGCCTGCCCCATGACCCCGCCCGCCTCCCTGGCGCACTTTCCCGTGCCACCACCTCTGGCCGAAGCTTAGAGCCCGTCCCGGCCATCTGTCCGACCAGTCCCCACCTAAGCGGTGCGTGAATCCGCCGGGACCAAGGTCCCCGCAGGAGGGGCCGGATGCCGGATGCAGTCGCCGCAGGTGTGCCGCAGAGTAGAAGACGTACCGAGCGGGACTGGCAGGAACCACTCGGTACGACGACCGGAGCCCCCGCTGTGGGACCGGCCACCGCTTCCTCACCCCGAAGCGGTTGGCCGGTTGTGGGGCTCCGCAGGGGGAGCGGCTTGTCCCCCCACAGCCGCTCCCCCTCATCGGCCTCCTCGGTCGCGAGGGCCCCTCCCCGGGTAGTGGTGGTCAGTGCCCGGGGAGGGGCCCCTCTCCGTTCTCGCCCGTCAGTGCTTGGCTGCTGTTGCCTGACTGTCGGCGGGTGGCTGTCCGTGGGTGACCGATCGGGTGTCGACCATCAGGCCGGCCAGGGCCGCGACGCTCGCCGAGAGCGCCGGCACGGCGGCGGCGTGGCCGGGGAAGACCAGCAGGGCGAGTGCCGACGAGGCCATCGCGAACAGCGCCACCACGCCGACCCCGGTCCAGACCTTCTGCGGGAAGCCCACCGAAGGATTCACCACCGCGCCCAGTAGCGCGGTGACCAGCGGAGTGACGACCGCGCCCAGGCTGGGCACGCCGGACACCCACGGCACGGCGGTCAGGAAAACCAGCAGTATCGCGAGCCCGCCCGCCCCCAGCCACAGGGACACGTTCACCGGCGTGATCGTCGCCGTGCCGGTCTGCGCATTCGTCGGCACTGTCGCCATCTGCTTCCCCGTCCTCCCGGTACGCCCAACTGCTCAGCCCTCGCCGTGCCCTGCTGCTGCGCCGGCCGGCACCCCGCATCATCGCGCGCCCCGACCCCCCACCGGAAGGCGACCGTCCGAACCGCCCGACTCCGCCCGATCCGTGCCGTTCTGACAGCGTGCAGCCCGTCCTGATCCCCGGCTGTGTCTCGGGCCGGGTCTGCGGGCTCACCGGGACGCGTGCAGAGCGGCGAGCCCGTCCCAGGACGTGTTCGTCAACGCCCGGGGTGGTGGAGTGGTCGCCGAGTTGCCCTTGACCAGCGGATTTACGGCAGGGCGTGGATTTCTCGTGGGCTCGATCGAGAGTACGGATGAGACCGGAACGCGTGAGGCCCCGCCAGTTGACTGGCGGGGCCTCACGTTTGTCCTGCTCGGAGCGGTAGCGGTGGGATTCGAACCCACGGTGAAGTTGCCCCCACACACGCTTTCGAGGTCTGCACCTGGGCTCTATGGGCAGTTCACCATGATCCAGAGCTGTTCGCGCCGGTTCATTACCGCAGGTCAGATAGGGGTGAGCTCGGGGCCGAGACTGTGAGCGGACCCGCGCGAACCACGGCGGATGAGACTACCGATGAGACTAGGAGCCCTGCCTGATTCGTTCCTGGGCGTCCGCGCGGAAGGAAGGGTCGTCGGGCGAGTCCTCGTCGCTTGCGAGTCCTTCAGATCACCGTTGAGGGGGCATGCTTGCTGAGGTAACTCTTGAATACCTTCCGCACCTCACCCTGAAGATAGCCTGACTGAGGCGAGTGGGGGACGACCTCCCGCTCGTACTCACGGTGTCTGGCATCGAGATAGCGCACGATGCTGGGGGAGCCGGTGTTGGAGACGAAGAGCTCGTTCTGCGTCCGAATGTCAGCGCGCAGACCCTCGAAGTTGCGGGCCAAGCCGATGGGCATGCTGGAAACGTAGTACTTGCACTCGACGATCAGGGTGCACCTGCTGCCTCGTGGGGCGATCTTCTGAGCCCGGCTGATCGCTGCTTCCTCGGCCGGCAGCACAAGGACATCGCACTCGTGCAGAACGCCGGACGTCCCCTGTACACAAACGCCGAGGTGGACCTCCAGCGCCGGGGCCCCAGCGAATTCGATCACAGCATGGGTGAAGGGCTGACTGGTGCCGTATAGCTGCCCAGGGCCTGTACGGAACACCAGATTGGTGGCCTTCGCGCCGTAGACGTCCTCGTAGGTGACTGCGGCGCCATGCCTACTGGCAGTGGCGACGATCAAGGAGAAGATGAAACCCTCGTAGACATCCGACGCTGCCGAGGCTCCGCTGTAGGAGACTGTGCCAACCGTCAGTAGGTTCTTGATCTCAGCGATGAGCGGATCGATGCTGCTCAACTGCGAACCTCACTCACGGCGTTGACAAAGAGGGCACTGATGCGTTCGCGCTGCTCGCGAGGCATTCGGTCGGCGAGAACGGCTGAGCGTTCCCGTCGATGACGGGCATTTTCCTCTGGCTCGAAGGCGACGTCGTGAACTTCGTGGCGCGTCCCCTCGTCGCTCTCAGGGGCGGCATACAGGGTCTTCAGGGTTTCCAGCTCGATCTCGGGCAACTCGACGATGACGCGTCGGAGTGCATCAAGGAGGAGCTCCACTCGCTCTGAGTCGGCCATGGGTCGCGTGGCGATCACCAGGGTCCCGCCTTTGCGGGAAGCCTCGAATGCTTCTGGGCTCAGCATCCGGCGCTCCACTGTTTCGTACCGCGCGGCTTCTGCGGCCGGGCTTGCCGACTGGCGGTCGTCACTTCCTCGATTGGCGCGACGCCGAAGGATCTTCTCCTCGGGCACCCCCGCAGCGATGGCAGCGTCGACTTCGTCGAGTACCCACTCCAGCGCGGTGTCGGCCAGCATGTCGCGGATCTCCTGCTCCACCCGACGCAGCTCGAACTCGTCCATTCTCCTCCTTCGACATGTGCCTGGAGCGATCCAGCCGAGGATGTTGCCACCCTGGTGTGCAGCTGAGCCAGCGCCTCTTTGACCCAGCTGGAATCAACCGTAGCCGTCGGTACTGACATGAGCCTCTGGTGCTGCGAGTTCCGGGTGGATGGTGTTCGACGGTGGCCTGTGCGCCGGAGGCCGTTGCGCACCGCCCTCTCATGTGCGCGATCCCCCGGGCTCATTTTGGTCGACCCCGTCCGCAGTGCGGCGCCAGTTGTGGACGACGTGGGCCAACTATCGCTGCTCGCAGATGGATGAAGGCGGATCAGGCTGGGAGAGGCCGCAGGAAATCGCCAAAGTGAGATTGTTGATTTGTTTGGGGATTTGATTGTAGATTTCTGCCATGGATCTCTCTCAGCTCCCGGACCTCATTGACGTGCTGCGCGCCGAGGGGAGTGATCTTGCGGAGGTCGAAGTCAAGCAGGCCGCTGGAGGCTTCCCGCAGTCGGTGGCGGAGACCGTCTCGGCGTTCGCCAACGCGCCGGGAGGAGGGCTGCTGATCTTTGGCTTGAACGAGGAGGCGGGGTTCTCGGCGACAGGAGTGTATGACGCGGCCCAGTGCAAGGCTGCGCTTGCCTCCCTGGCCAGGCAAGCGATGGATCCTCCGGTGACGTTCGTGGCGGAGACCCTCGGGTTCGAGGGGGTGTCGCTGGTGGTGGCCGAGATCCACGAGGCACCCGGTTCGGCCAAGCCGGTCAGGGTCAACGCCACGGGGCGGGCGTACCTGCGGGCCGGCGACGGTGACTTCGAGTTGTCACAGGTCGAGGAGCAGGCATTCCTGGCAAATCGGGACGCGCCGAGGTTCGACCAGGAGGTGGTGCCGGGAGCCAGCGTCGAGGGCGACTTGGACCCCGATCTTGTCGACGCCTACGTGGACTCCTGCCGGAAGTCCTCGGCGAGCCTGGTGCGCCTGACCGATGCGGACATCCTGTTCAGGACTGGTGTGACCGCAGGGGTTGAGCGGTCCCCGACCCTGGCTGGCCTACTGGCCCTCGGCATCCATCCACAGCAGTTCGTCCCTAACGCGGTTATCCAGGCGAGTGTGGCTCCCCAGGTCGGAGATCCACTCGGGACCCGGGCCCGGGACACCCGGCGCTTCGACGGACCGATCCCGCTCATGCTGGAGGAAGCGCTGCTATGGGTGGCGCGCAACACCCGGACCAGGGTCCGTTTCACCCCGGACGGGCATGGCCACGACGAACCCGAGTACCCGCCCGAGGCGGTGCGGGAGCTGCTTTCGAACGCCTTGGTGCATCGTGATCTTGGCCCGCATGCGCTCACCCAGGCGATCACACTCAAGCTCGGTGCCGATCAGCTGCTGATCAGCAACCCGGGCGGGCTGTGGGGGCTGACCGTGAGCAGCCTGGGAACGGTCGGCGTGACGTCCACCCGGAACAGCTATCTGGCCCGGATCTGCCAGAACGTTCGCACGGGGCGTGACCGGCGGGTGGTCGAAGCCTTGGCCTCCGGGGTGCCTGCCATTCTCGGGAGCCTCCGCGATGCCGGCATGGTACCCCCGCGCTTCCATGACCAGGGCATCCGGTTCACCGTACGGGTGCCGAACGAGGCACTGCTGGCACCGGACGATCTCGCCTGGCTGGCGGAGGTCGCATCAGCGGCCAGGTTCTCCGAGGTACAGCGGCATGCGCTGGTGGCCATGCGTCGGGGGGCGGTGTGGAGTAACAAGTCGCTGCGTGCGGCTTACCCGATGGACTCCAGAACTGCCACCGTGGCGCTGACAGGTCTCGTTGCCGCAGGACTGGCTGAGCCGTCCGGTGACGGGGCAGGGCGTGTCTACCGCCTCGCTGGTACCGGGCGGGCAGAGCCCACGCGGTCTCCTGGGCGGGTGACCGGGGAGGGTGGTAAGCGCCGGTACACCAGCCGCCGCAGCAACGCCGAGAAGATCCTTGACCTGCTGTCGCGGGGTGGCCCGGCCACGCTCGGCGAACTCGCTGTGAAGTGCGGCCTGAGCGAGCGGCAGGCCCAGTACGCCTTGGAACTGCTGCGCGAGGAAGGGCGTGCTGAGTTGCTCGGGGGACGAGGTGTCACAAGCAAGTACCGAACCTGGAAGGAGGACTGATGTTGCCTTGGCTGGGGTCGACTCTGGAGCGACGGCAGCGTAGTCACACACGCCGCATGAGTGTGCTCCTCGCCCCAGGCGGTCGCCGAACTGCCCTTGACCAGCAGATTTGCGGCCGGAGTGTGGCCTTTCCGGGGCCTCGATCGAGACTGCAGATGAGACTGGAACGCGTGAGGCCCCGACCGTCGCCGGTCGGGGCCTCACGTCTGTCCTGCTCGGAGCGGTAGCGGTGGGATTCGAACCCACGGTGAAGTTGCCCCCACACACGCTTTCGAGGCGTGCTCCTTTGGCCGCTCGGACACGCTACCGTGGGACAGCCTACCGGACGCGGGGCAGTGCTCCTAAACGGCTTTTGGCGCGAGGACGCGGGGTTCTTCGCCGGTCGGGACGCGGTGGCCGTCGAAGAAGGCGGTGAGGGCGACGGCGCAGTCGAGGGCGAGGACGCCGGAGACGACCTGCGGGCGGTGGTTGAGCCGGCGGTCGCGGACCACGTCCCAGAGCGAGCCGGCGGCGCCGGCCTTCTCGTCGAACGCGCCGTAGACCACGCGGTCCAGGCGGGACAGCACGATCGCGCCCGCGCACATGGTGCAGGGCTCCAGGGTCACCACCAGGGTGCAGCCGGAGAGGCGCCACTCGCCGACGGCGCGGGCGGCCTCGCGGATGGCGACGACCTCGGCGTGCGCGGTCGGGTCGCCGACGGCCTCGCGTTCGTTGTGGCCGCGGCCGATGACGGTGCCGTGCGGGTCGAGGATCACCGCGCCGACCGGGACGTCACCGCTCGGGAGCGCGAGCTCGGCCTCGGCGAGGGCGAGCCGCATGGCGGGGACCCACGGGTCGCGGAAGGGGTCGGGTCGGGGAGCGGACGGCATGGGACCAGTGTCGGGCATACCGCGGGCGTGCCGCGCTGACAGCTGCCCTCGGGGTCGGGGACGGCCGTCAGCGCGGCACGTTCAGCGGACGGCCTCCAGGATCTCGCCGCAGCCCAGGGCGTCGGCGATCTCGGTGAGCGCGTCACCGGGGACGGACCCCTCGACGCTCATGTCCATCAGCTCCTTGGCGCCGACGCCGAACTCGATCAGCAGCCCGGCGTCGCCCAGCGGTCCGTTCGGGACGCCGTCGGAGTCGGCTGACGCCGCCTCGTCCTCGTCGTCCTCGTCGTCCGCCTCGTCCACGGATTCGTCCAGTTCGACCACCAGGTGGTCGAGGTCGTCGTCGGCGCCCCGGCCGAGGAGTTCGTCGGTGAGGACGATCTCCCCGTAGGCACTGCGCGAGGCTGCCGCGGCGTCCGACACGAAGATCCGCGGATCCTCCTCGCCGTCGACCCGGACGACCGCGAACCAGGCGTCCTCCTGCTCGATGAAGACCAGCACGGTCTCCTCGTCCTCCGCCTTCCCGCGCGCCCGGTCAGCCAGGTCGGCGAGGGTTTCGACGTCGTCAAGCTCGGTCTCGCTCACGTCCCACCCGTCCTCGGTGCGAGCGAGCAATGCAGCGAAGTACGCCACCAGAGACTCTCCCAGATCTTGGCTACAGGACCGGGCTCCCTGCGGGCCCCCAGGTCCGGGGGTCCGTGCGAACACCCCATCGGCATCGTGACAGAAAGCGGCGCCCTGCGGGGAGTGTTCGGCAGTGCGTCTTCGCTGGTCGTGTCGCGATCCACGGCGCCGGACCGGACGAAACGGCGGCGCAGAGCGGGATCAGATACGGAAGGTGCGCATTCGGACGGCCTGGCGCATACGTTCGGCCTTGGCGCGGCGGGGTTGCACCCGGGCCCGCAGTTCCCTCGCCTCGGTCAGCTCGCGGAGGAACTGGGCGCGGCGCCGGCGGCGTTCGGCCGGGGTCTCGACGCGGTCCTCGGCAGCGTCGTCCTGCTGGTCATCCATGCCTTCCCCCTCGGGTTCGGACTGGCGATCGAGAGCGGACTTCCATCGTCCACCTTCCCACTCAACACGAGCCGACACTGTTTGACCATGGACCTGCCAGCGAAAAAGCTCCCGACCTGGCCCGGAATGTCGTGCACCCATCCGGCCTCGGTTAATGTCACGGTATGCGGATTCATGTCCTGGACCACCCCCTGGTGGCGCACAAGCTCTCCACCCTGCGCGACGAGCGCACCGACTCGCCGACCTTCCGCCGGCTCGCGGACGAGCTGGTCACCCTGCTCGCCTACGAGGCGACCCGGGACGTGCGTACCGAGACCGTGGAGATCACCACGCCGGTCGCGGTCACCCACGGGGTGCGGCTCAGCTACCCGCGCCCGCTGGTGGTGCCGATTCTCCGGGCCGGCCTGGGCATGCTGGACGGGATGACCCGGCTGCTGCCGACCGCCGAGGTGGGCTTCCTCGGCATGGTGCGGAACGAGCAGACGCTCGAAGCGTCCACCTATGCGACCCGGATGCCGGACGACCTCTCCGGCCGTCAGGTCTACGTCCTTGACCCGATGCTGGCGACCGGCGGCACGCTGGTGGCGGCGATCCGGCTGCTGATCGAGCGCGGCGCGGACGACGTCACCGCGATCTGCCTGCTGGCGGCCCCGGAAGGGGTGGCGGTGCTGGAGAAGGAACTGGCCGGACTGCCGGTCACGGTCGTCACCGCGGCGGTGGACGACCACCTGAACGAGCAGGGCTACATCGTGCCCGGCCTGGGCGACGCCGGCGACCGCCTGTACGGGACCGCCGGCGACTGACGGCCGGGCGGCTGGCAACCGCCCGGAGGCCCGCTGCTGACGGCCGGTACGACGCCGGGCGTCAGCAGCGCGTCAGCAGTGGTTCGCGGAGCTGGGCGCCGGAGTGGGCGTGGTGGCCTGGGCCAGCGCCTGGGCGGCCTGGGCCGGGGTGGACAGCGCGGTGAAGCCGTTGCCGAGCACCAGGTCGACCGAGGCGTCCTTGCGCGCGTCGACGACCGGCTTGGCGCCGGCGACCTCGGAGCCGAGCACGGTCATCAGCGCGCCGCTGGTGCTGCCGCCGGTGACCTGGGCCGAGGCGGCCAGCTTGTTCTGCAGCGCTGCCGGGGCGTTGCCGATCTTGCCGATCAGAAACCCGCGCTGCTTCAGCAGGGCGGCGGTCTGGCCGGCCAGCCCGCTGCGGTTGGTGGCGTTGTAGACGTTGACCGTGATCGCGGAGGGCTTGGGCACGCCGCCGGCGGACACCGCCGCCGGCAGCGCCGACGTGGCCGCAGAGGCCGCCGAAGCGCCGGCCGAGGGAGTCGCGCTCGGGTGCGCGGCGTCGCCCGCGTTGGCGGTGACGGAGCGCTTGCAGCCCGCGGTGGCGCCGGCCTTCTTGGGGCCGAACACCCCGAACAGCTGCACGGTGCCCCAGCCGAGGACGGCCAGGGTCAGCACGCCGACCAGGGCCAGCAGGACATGCCGGCGTCGCCGATGGGGTCGGCTCAGCCGTGGATAGGCCGTGCCGGTGATCCGGTACTGCTTTCCCTTGAGGCCAGGGGGAGTCAACATGCTCACCGCGGGTGCCCCCTTGTGCGCCGGGCTGTCAGTGCTGGTGGTCGGCAGCGATTGCTGCTGTGGCCAGACTAGTCCGGGGAGCCAAGTCTGCGTACTAAAGGATCATCATCTGGGCTAGTACGGCACTCGAAAGTGTGCAGGGCTACCCGATCAGTCCATCTCCAGCACACGTGCGTGCAGCACCTGACGTTGCTGCAGCGCCGCGCGGACCGCCCGGTGCAGACCGTCCTCCAGGTAGAGGTCCCCCTGCCACTTCACGACATGCGCGAAGAGGTCGCCGTAGAAGGTGGAGTCCTCGGCCAGCAGGGTTTCCAGGTCGAGCTGGCCCTTGGTGGTGACGAGCTGGTCCAGGCGTACCGGACGCGGGGCCACGTCCGCCCACTGACGGGTACTGACCCGGCCGTGATCCGGGTAGGGCCGCCCGTTGCCGATGCGCTTGAAGATCACACGGAAAGCCTACCCGCCCAAGGGGGTGCCACGCAGCAAGGATGACGGACCGTGACCTGACGCACAGCTGTCACCTGGGGGTTTGTCAGGTGAATAGGGGAAAGCTTCTTTCCTCCGCTCACTCGGGAGAGTGTCGGACGGCGTCGAGCGCGGTGCCGATGCGGTCCAGCGAGCTCAGCCGCATCAGGCCGTAGTGGTAGAAGGAGACCTCCGGGACACCCAGTCCGGCCAGCACCCGGAGCTTGGCGGCCAGGTTCTCGGGCCCGTCGCAGTCCTGGGACATCGGGCGCAGGATCACCGAGAGCGCGCCCGGGTCCACGCCGTGCAGGGCGAAGGCGGTGACCTTCTCCCGTACCTGCTCCGGGGTGGGGGCGTAGCCGAGGGTCTCGATCCGCGGGACGGCCTTGCCGAGCGCCGGCAGGTCGATGCCGGCCGTCCAGCCCTTGCCGGGCCCGCCCATGTCCATGAAGGTCAGCCGGATGCCATGGCTGTCGGCGACCGCCGCGGCCTCGGCGGCGAGCGAGGTGACGGTGGCGGCGGAGGCGTCGACGTAGGCGGCGAGCGCGCCGCCGGCGAGGGTGTCCAGGGCGGCGGGCTCGAGGGCGGCCTGCTCGGAGCCCAGGCGGCGCCGGATCTCGGCCCGGGCCACGTCGCGGACCTCGTCGGCGGGGACGCCGAGGACGGTGGCGGCGGCACGGCAGTGGTCGCAGAAGCACAGCCCCAGCAGCGCCTCGGTGACCGGCCCCAGCTGCTCGAAGTACCGCTCGTGGTGGTAGCCGTGTCGCAGGCCGTGGAAGTGCAGGGATTCGGCGTGGATGGACGCGACCCCGTAGTGGGCGTGCTCGGCCACCAGGTCCAGGACGTACTCGCGCACCTCGGGAACGGCCGGGCAGAGCTCGGTGCGGGAACGGTCGCCGAAGGCGTTGGCCGGGGCGCAGTCCGGGTGCTCGAAGCCGAGGCGGTCGTTGTGCAGGAAGACCGTCCAGGCGTGCAGGGCCAGCCCGCGCCTGACGGTCTCGGCGGCGGCCTCGGCGAAGGGGTCGCGGTCGCCCAGGGCGGTGGAGGGGGTGGGGCGCAGCCGACGGCCGGCCCAACGGGCCGGGTCGGGGCGGAAGTAGGCGGCGCCGGGCTCCAGGTAGCGGACCACCCGGTGCGGGTTGTGCGGGAAGACGTCGCGGGCCTCGTGGTAGACGGAGGCCAGGGTGACGCCGCCGACCCCGGCCCGGTCCGTGAGGTTGCCGAAGAACTGATCGGCGCCCTCGTCGAGCAGGTCGGTGGCGAAGGCGAGGACGGACGACTCCACGGGGGCTCCGGCTGGTCGGTGGTACGGCGGGGCGAGAGGCCCACGGTAGTCCCGAGAGCTGCTATTGGTCTAGACCTGGCCGGCAGGGGTGTGTCGCGGAAGCGGGACGCAACGGGTCGTCCGGCTGCTGCGCCGGTGCGTCCCGGTGCTGGACCGGCGCCGGCCGCCGGCCCCCGCCGGGTGCGCGCTCGCGGTCTGCGCGAACACGGTCAACCCGCAGTGCCCGATCGGCCCGGCCGCGATCCCTCCCTGCCTGGCGCAGCTGCGGGCGCAGGGCTTCCAGGTGGTACGGCAGGACGGGCCGATCATGGTGCTGCACAGGGCCTGAACGGCCGGCGGTCAGATCCGGTCGGCGACGATCATCAGGTAGTGGAAGCTGCCCTCCCTGTAGGCGGTGAGGAAGGGGTCCTCGATTCCGGTCGCCACCGAGCCGTGGGTGCGTAGCTCCCAGTAGGGGATGGTCGCCGGGGTCAGGTCCAGCACCTCGATCGGGACCAGGCCGTTGGCCGCCATGGCGCGGAAGTACTCGCTGCGCGGGTGGATGTTGCAGGTGTAGTGCTCGTCGATCCGGCTGACGGCCTTCGACCGCAGCCCGGTGACGTCGTTGGAGCAGCCGGTGATGCAGACGTAGCGTCCACCCGGGCACAGCAGCCGCGCGAACTCGGCGTAGAGCTGGAACAGGTCGACGTACATCGTCGTCTCGTTGGTCACGCGGCGACGGACCGCTGGTAGGCGGTGCGCAGGACCTCCCCCGAAGTGGAGGCCGCCGCAGTGGGAGCCGCCGCGGTGGGCGATGGGACGGGGGCGGTGGTGATGGCCTGGGTCATGGCTGTGCTCCTCCGAGGGTGGGGGCGTGGGCGTGCGGAAGCTGCCGGGCGGCGCCGGCTCGTGGTGGGTGGGGACGGGGGTGGGTCGCCGGGGGTGGATCACCGCCGGCGAGCGGAGCGTGGTCCGGGACGGTCAGGAGCCGGGGTTGTAGCGCCTGCTGCCGCGATGCCACTCGTGGTTGCCGCCGAGCCAGGCCCAGACGGCGGAGAGGTAACGTTTCAGCTCCGGCGATCCGCCGAGACCGAGCAGCGCGGCCTCCGCTTCGACGGTGTGCACCAGCTCGTCGTGGATCCTGGCCGCGCGGCGGGCCGCGCCCGCGAGGGAGCAGTGCTCCTCGGCGGCGATCAGGGCGGGCAGGTTGAAGTCCACGCCGGTGGCCTGGTCCTCCTTGCCCATCGAGTAGAGGTCGTTGACCAGCGTGCTGGCGAGCGAGGCCAGCCGGATCACCCGCCGGACCGGGGGCGCGGAGTACTCGGCGGCGGGCAGGCGGTAGCCGCCGACCACGTCGACCATGGCGATGCAGGGCAGGAAGCTGTTGATCTGGCGGTGCGACAGGTACTGCCACACCGCCGGGCTCCGCTCGGAGACCCGCCAGGAACCCTCCTGGTTGTAGGCGGTGAACAGACCGGCGATCTCGTGCCGCAGCCGGGCCACCTGGTCCGGCCGGGCGTACCGGGAGAGATGCTCGAACGCGGAGCGAAGCGAGACCAGGACCGGGTCCTCGCGCATCCCGCGCTCCCACTCGGCCGCGTACCGGAAGGGGAGTTGGGCGCCCTCGACGACGGAGAGGGCCAGGCCCAGGCGTGCGCCGAGCAGTTCCGGGGTCGCGCCGAGGGAGGCGTCGTCGCAGTAGTGGTCGTCCGTGGCCCATTCGGCCAGGGCGCATTTGGCGGCGGCCAGCAGCCGGTCCGGGTCGTCGGAGTCGGGATGGGTCAGCATGACCAGCCGGCCGAAGTCGGCGGCGCGGACCCGTTCCAACTGGCCCGGGTAGATGCCCACCTCGCCGGCCCAGGCGACCAGCCGCTCGTTGACGATCCGGCCGAGGGCCGGATCGTCACGGACCGGCTCGGGACAGTACAGCGGGGGGACGCCTCCGGCAGGTCGGGAGGCCGTGACGTGCGGTGTGCTGACGTGCGACGTCGTGACGTGCGCTGCCGTGACGTGCGCTGCCGTGACCGGGGGCGGCGGGATGCGCAGCCCCGCCGTGCCCAGGCCGGTGGGGCCGCCGAGGACGGCGGCCGGTGCCGCGATAGCGGGCCGGAATCCTGTCGGCTGTGCGGACGCCGCGGCTGCGGGCGGTGCCGCGGTACCGGGCCGGAGCCCTGTCGGCCGGGCGGACGCCGAGCCCACGGGCGACGTGCCCGTCGGCACGGCGCCGGTGGCTGCCGTGTCGGCGGGCACCGCCGGGTCGGGCAGGGCGGCTTCCAGCAGGGCGGATATGCGGGACAGCAGGGACACCGGGGCTCCTAGGAGGGTGACTACGCGTCCGGGCGGGCGATCTCGACGTTCTCCAGCACGCCCAGCGCGTCCGGCACCAGCACAGCCGCCGAGTAGTAGGCGCTGACCAGGTACGACATCACCGCCTTGGGGTCGATGCCCATGAACCGGACGTTGAGCCCGGGCTCGTACTCGTCGGGGATCCCGGTCTGCCAGAGGCCGACCACTCCCTGCTCGTCCGCGCCGGTGCGCATCGCCAGGATCGAGGTGCTGTGGCCGCCGTCGATCGGGATCTTGCCGCAGGGGAAGATCGGGACGCCGCGCCAGCCCGGCAGGGCATGGCCGTTGATCTCCACGCTGTCCGGGTAGATGCCGCGCTTGCTGCACTCGCGGCCGAAGGCGGCGATGGCCTTGGGGTGCGCCAGCAGCAGTCGGGTGCCGCGTCGCATGCTCAGCAGCTCGTCCAGGTCGTCCGGGGTGGGCGGGCCGGAGTAGGAGCTGATCCGCTGGCTGTTGTCGGCGTTGTGCAGCAGGCCGAAGTCGGGGTTGTTGACCAGCTCGTACTCCTGCCGTTCGCGGAGCGCCTCGATGGTCAGCTTGAGCTGCTCCTCCAGCTGGTTCATCGGGTCGTTGTAGAGGTCGGCGACCCGGCTGTGCACCCGGAGCACGGTCTGCGCGACGCTCAACTCGTACTCGCGCGGCGCGAGTTCGTAGTCGACGAAGGTGCCGGGCAGTTCCGGCTCGCCGCTGTGGCCGGAGGCCAGGTCGATCTCGGCCTCGCCCTTGCGGTTCACCGGGACGGCGGCGGTGTCGAGGTGGGCGGCCAGTTGGGCGCGCAGCTCCGCCGAACGCTCCGTCAGTTCCTGGAACGCACGCCGGGGCAGGGCGAGCAGCGTGCCGGCGGTGGTGCTCCGCAGGCCGGCCGACCAGGTCGCGTCCGGCTGGGTCAGTACCGTGTCGCCGTCGTGGTCACCGTCCGCGAGCACGCCCAGCACGGTGGCGTCCCCGTACGGGCCGGTGCCGACCCGGTTCACCTTGCCGTGGGCGATCAGCAGCACCTCGTCCACCGGCGCTCCGGCCTCGGCGAGCAACTCGCCCGGCTCGAACTCGCGCTGGGAGAACCGGGAAGCCAGTTCGGTGAGCAGGCCCGGGTCGGCGAAGCCGCGCAGCGCGGGGAGTTCGGTGAGGCTGGGCGGCACCACCCGGGTGGCGGACCCGGTCTGCACGAAACTCACCCGGCCCCGTCCGACCGCGTAGCTGAGCCGGCGGTTCACGCGGTAGGTGCCACCGGAGACCTGCACCCAGGGCAGCCTGCGCAGCAGCCAGCGGGAGCTGATCCCCTGCATCTGCGGCACGGTCTTGGTGGTGGTGGCGAGATTGCGTGCGGCGTTGGTGCTCAGGCTGAGTTGGGGCTGGGGATGTGCCTCGGTGGTCATCGTGCAGTCCTCCCGGTGACGGCGGGCGCGGCGATCGCGGCGATCCTCCGTCCTCGATCAAAGCCGACCGCCCGGGAGGGGACAACGGCGCATGTGGGCATGACAACGGGGTGTGCCACCGGACTGTGCCTCCGCTTCACCCATACGGGTGAGGCGGATGAGGTTTCGAGTGACGTATGTGTCGATTCGAACAGCGAGTGGACGCCGGGACGTCCAGCGCCTCATCGGCTGGACGTCCCGGCGACTGCGCGATCGACCGCGTGATCGACTACTCGATCTCGACCTGGCCGATCTCGGGGCGGCGGTCCTGCGGGGCCGAACGGGTCTGCGGGGATCCCAGGTTCTGGCGGACCGAGTCCAGGATGGTCAGCCCCTGGCCGACCAGCCCGGCCGCGATCTCCCCGAGGCCGTCCGCGCCGTTCAGGACGTTGACGTTGGCGCCGGCCAGGCCGCCCGCGGCCTCCTTGACGATCAGCGGGAGCTGGTCGATCAGCATCCGGTCCAGCGCGACCCGGTCGAACGAGGCGGCGGCCTCGGCCTGGATCTTCATCCGCTCGGCATCGGCCAGCGCCAGCACCCGGATCCGCTCGGCCTCGGCCTCGGCCGGGCGCACGATCTCGGCGACCAGCTGCTGCTGCCGCAGTTCCGCCGCCCGCTGGGCCAGTTCGGTCTGCGCGGCGAGCACCTCCTGCTGCGCGTGCGCCTGGGCCAGCGGGCCGGCCTGGGCCGCCTCGGCCTGGGCCCGGTCGATCTCGGCGGAGTACTGCGCCTTGACCACCGCGGTCTGCCGCGCGTACTCGGCCTGGTTCCGCGCGGCCACCTGCTCCGCCTCGACCGAGGCCTGGGTGGCCTGGGCCTGGGCGATCTGGGCCTGCCGGCGGATCGCGGCGGTGTGCGGCGCGGACATCGCCGAGATGTAGCCGGTCTCACCGTCGTCGATGGACTGGATCTGCAGCGAGTCGACGGTCAGGCCGATCGTGCCCATCTCGGTCTTGGAGGTCTCCAGCACCTCGGTGGCCAGCTTCTGCCGCTCGGTGACGATCTCCTCGACGGTCATCGAGCCGATGATCGACCGCAGGTGGCCCGCGAAGATCCGCCCGGTCAGGATCGACATCTGGTCCTGGTCGGACAGGAAGCGCTGCCCGGCGTTGACGATGCTCTCGGTGTCGTTGCCGACCTTGAACGCGATCACGGCACGCACCGTCAGCGCGATGCCCTGCTTGGTGACGCAGGTCTCGGCGACCTCCGCCTCGCACATCGCCAGGGTCAGGAAGCGGGTCTTGCGGAAGACCGGGAGCACGAACGCCCCGTGGCCGGTCACCACCCGGAACGGCGCGGCACCCAGCCCGCGCTTGCCCCCGGAGATCAGCATCGCCTCGTCAGGGGCGGGAACCCGGTAACCGAACATCTCTTTGTCTCCTCAGTTGGCGTCGTCGGCGTTGCCGACCAGCGCATCCAAAGGATCGGCCCACTCGATGACGTCGACCTGCCGGTTGCCGCGGGACTCGATCACCAGCACCTGAGTCCCCCTCGGCAGGGGTTCACCGGACCAGGCGAGAAAGGTCTCCGTCCCGCCCCTGACCGAAACCCGTACCTCACCGGGACCGGCGGTGCCGCGTGTGGCGACGAGCAACACTCCCGCACAGCCGACCACCGCCTCGTCCGGTGCCATCGACGGCCGTCCCCCCATCGTTCCGATCCTGAGACGCGACACTAGCGCGAGTCGGCTGTCCGGCCCATCCCCCGAACGGCCACGTCGCCGAATCGGAGCAGGGAATCCAGGTGCTCGGCCTTCCAGCAGCGTCGACGTCCGCTTCCTCTTCCCAGCATGGCGCGACCGGCGTTGCCACGCGCGATGGCGGTCGGCCTGTGGGAGCAGTCCGTGGCGCTGCTGACCGAGGTCCTGGAGGCGGCGGGGATCGACGAAACACCGCCCGGTGATGGGCCGAGCTGGCCGGTCCCGAACAGGGCACCCTCGGGGCCAGGATCCGGGCCGCCCGGCACGTCCCGTACCAGGGCGTGATCGGTGCGGCGGAGGCCGCCGCCGATCGGATCGCACTGCGGCTGCGGGACGGCCGCCGCCTCGAACCGCTGGGCGCGGCGGACGCGTTGGCCGGTATCGCCGGGATCGCCGCCGAGCGCGGCACCCGAGTCCGGGACGACGCCGGCCTGCGCGGTCAGCCGCGGTAGGGCGGGGTGATTCCCCAGTCCCACCTGGGCATCGGCGTCTCCGGGAGCGGCGGCGGGTTCGGCCCGGAGTACAGCATCGCCATCCGCGTTCCCCACTCCAGGTAGTAGGCCAGCACCGCGCGGAACTCGGGGTCGTCCGGCAGGGCGACCTCGTCCGCGGTGTCCGACAGCAGCGTCACCCAGCGGCGGCGCTGCTCCTCGGTGAGCCCTCGGCCGAGGTGGCGCGAGGCCATGTGCCGGTGCCCGCCGTGCCCGGTGCTGTACGTGGCCGGTCCGCCGAACACCTCGGCCAGCCAGGCCGCGACATGCTCGGCGTGGTTCGGATCCTTGCCGGCGAAGACCGGAGCCAGAACCGGATCCTCGTCGACGCGCTCGTAGAAGCGCGAGAACAGCCGCTCGAAGGCCGCCGTCCCGCCCGCCCACTCGAACAGGGTGGGGGTCGACCCGCCGCGGCCCGCGACCGGGGTGACCTCGTAGTGGCGCATCTCCTCGATGGCTTCCACATAGGGCTTGACCTCGGCGAAGAAGGCGGCGAAGTGCTCGCCCTTGCGGAAGCCGCCGAGGTGGTCCTCGGCGGAGGTCCAGCGGATGCGCAGGACGTAGGCGCCCGGGTCCTCGGTGCAGCGGGCCAACTCGTAGTCGACGCACTGCTCGGCGGCTCCGAGCGACAGGGCGGCCCGGCCGTACGCGGCTTCGAACTCCGCGCGCTGCGGCTCGGCGATGCGGTAGCGGATGTACTCGACAATCATGCGAGGACCCAATCGCAGCCGTCGATCCCAGGCAAGGACTGACCTGATGGTAAGCACCCGGAACCGGACACCCCGGCCCGACGACGGCCGGCTCTACTCCTGCCCGGTGGAGCTGACGCTGGAGGTGATCGGCGGCAAGTGGGCCACCGTGGTGCTGTCCCACCTCAAGGAGGGCGCCCTCCGGTACGGCGAACTGCGCCGCAGGATGCCCGGCGTCAGCGAGAAGGTCCTGGTTCAGCGGCTGCGCGGGCTGGAGGAACGTGGCCTGATCACACGTCATTCGGACGGCGGAAGCCCACCCGCCGTCGAGTACCGGCTGACCGAGGAGGGCGTGACGCTGACCCCGGTGCTGGAGGCGCTCTACAGCTGGGGCCGGGCCCGGGCGTCCCGTACCGGCGCTATCGTGGCGCAGCCAGTGCGGCCGGCGACGGGGGAGAAGCAGCATGAGCAGCGGTACGGGGACTGACGGGGAAGCTGCCGGGAGCGCCGACGGCGCGGGTCCGGACCCGGCTGGCCCGGAGGCGGCCGGTTCGGACCCGGACGGCCCGGAGGCGGCCGGTTCGGAGCCGGAAGCGGCGGAGACGGCGGAGGCGTCGCGGGAGCGGTGGTATCCGGTCGGGCAGCTGGCGAGCGAGGTACGGATCGGCGCCGCCGTCACCCTGCTGGCACTGATCGCGGCGGTCGTGATGCTCTTCCTGCCGGTGTCGCCGTCGCTGCCGCCCGGCCTGGCCTCGTCCATCGATCCCCCGCAGAGCTACTCCTGCGGCTCGGTGCTGATGCCGTCCGACTTCGACGTGCTCGGCACCGAGTGGCGGCAGGGTCCGTCGCTGCACGCCGAGTCCTGTGCCTCGGCGCGGATCGCGCAGGGCGGGTGGTCCGGGCTGGTGGGCATCGGTGGTCTGTTCGCGCTGGTCTTCGCACTGCTGCTGGCGGACGGCAGCGTGAGGCCGCCGGCGCCGCAGGGCTCCGCCGCGTCGCCGTCGCCGTCGCCGTCTGCGTCCGCGTCTGCGTCCGCCTAGAGCCGAGGCTGTTCCGTGGCCGTCGGCAGGCCGGACGCGTACCGCCAGAAGTCGCGCATCAGTGCGGGCGGGGTCGGTCCGGACGTCTCCAGCTGGCTGAGCAAGATGGTGACCGTGCCGGTGGCCGGAGTGACGTGCGCCGCCGTGCCGGTGCCGCCGATCCAGCCATAGCGCCCCGGCACGTTCCAGGGGTCGACGGCGGCGACGTCCACCGATCCGCCGTAGCCCCAGCCCTGGCCCTCCAGGAACAGCGTGCCGGCCTCGCGCTGGTGCCGGGTCAGGTGGTCGGTGGTCATCTGCCAGACCGACTCCGGGGTCAGCAGGGCGCGGCCGTGGGCGGTGCCCTCGGCGAGCAGCATCCGGCCGAAGGCGAGCCAGTCGTCGACGGTGGAGACCAGCCCACCCGCGCCGGACGGGAAGGGCGGCGGGCTGCTCCACTCCCCGGTGGGGGCGTCGATCAGCTGAAGCCCGCCCTCGGGGTCGGTCCGGTAGAAGCTGGTGAACCGGTGCAGTTTGTCGGCCGGGACGTGGAAGCCGGTGTCCACCATGCCGAGCGGCTCGAACATCCGCTCGGCCAGGAACTCGGTCAGCGGGCTGCCGGACGCCCTGGCGATCAGCACGCCCAGGATGTCCGAGCAGGTGTTGTAGAGCCAGCTGCGCCCCGGCTGGTCCAGCAGCGGAATGCGCGCCAGGGTTGCCATCCAGGCGTCCGGCGGCGCGACGGCCTGAGGCTGGGGCGGACCCTGGCGCAGTTCGCTGAAGAGCAGTCCGATCACCGGCAGCGAGAAGTCGGAGGGAAACCCGTACCCGGCGCGGAAGCTGAGCAGATCGGCCACCGTGATCGGCCGGTCGGGCGGCACCACGTCGTCGACCGGTCCGCCCGGGCTGCGCAGCACGGACGGCGACGCCAGCTCCGGCAGCCACTCCCGGACCGGGGCGTCCAACCCGATGCTGCCGTCCTGCACCAGCATCATCGTTGCCGCCGCGATGAGCGGTTTGGTGATCGACGCGATGCGGACGATCGAATCCCGGGCCATCGGCGCGGTGCCGTCGACGTCGACCGAACCGACGGCCTCCACCTCGACCCGGTCACCCCGACCCACCAGGGCCACCGCACCCGGGGCCGATCCCGGGCGGACGTGGTCCTCCAGTACGCCGCGCAGTCCACTCATCGGCCGCGTCCCCTGTCTCCGGTTCCAGCACCGCATGGGTCACCGGGGGAGACGGCAGCCGCCCCGCGAACTCATCGGTCGACCCGCCCGGGTTCCGCGCTCCGCCCCATGATCCGCCCGGCCGGTCCGCTCCGCACTCCGTCCGGTAACAGCTCCAGGGACAGGTGGAGCGAGATCGGCCGGAGATCGCGGAGCAGACGCGGCACGCCATGGAGAACGTGACCCGGATGGACTATTCAACGTACACAGAGCGCCGCAGGCGGGCGGCCCAGTGGTGAGAATGGGCAGCGGGGCCATGGAGGACGGAGTCGGCGGTGCGGGCGATATCGGCCGGCCTGTGCGCGCTTCTGGCAGTCCTCGCGCCGTCGGTGACGACCCCCTCACCGGCGCCGACCGGTCCCACGCCGACGCAGACCACTCCCTCGCCGACGACCACGGGGACGGGCACACCCGGGCCGTCGTCCTCGCAGGCGCCGATGCTGACCCTGCTGCCGGACTCGACGGGATCGTCGCCGTGGTGCGCGAGGCCACGCTGGTGGCCGTACGCGCGGGCTACTGCACGGCCACGGCCTCGCTGGCGGTCGAGCAGATCATCGTGGCGAGCCGGCAGGGACGGTTCGACCTGCCCGGCGCCGTACGGTTTCACGGCGGCGTGCCGCTGCTGCGCCGCCCGGCGCCGTCTGCCTGACGAACCGTCGACCGCGCTGCCGGTTCAGCTGCCGAACGGGTTGCCTCCCAGCTGCAGGCCGCCGTTGAGCACGGCCTCGGTGAGCGTGAAGCTCGTGGAGTCGCTCCACTTCATCGCCCCGGTGGCACCGCTGACCAGGGCGTTCAGGTTGGGCACCGCATCCGGTACCGAACCGGCGATCCACTGCGGGACCTGTTCGAGCACCGCCGCCACGGCCGAGACGACGCCGCCGACCAGCAGCGCGATCAGCACCCGGAACACCGTGCGCTCGATGGCCGGGACCACCCCGCCGATCACCGCGCCGATGACGGCGAGCACCACGTCCGCGACCGCCTCGGTGATCTGCACCCAGGGCGCCACGGTGTACCAGGTGTGTTCGAGCGGGTTCTGCAGCTGGACCCAGGTCAGCGACTGGGTGCCGTCCGCCTTGGTGGCCAGCTGCATTCCGGTGTAGTACGTGATCTCGGCGTAGGAGTCGATTCCCGGAGAGATCGGAGTGTGTACGTACAGATACGTTTCCAGGGTGGATCCCGTCAACGTCATCGTGTACGAGGTGACGTTCGGGGTGTAGTTGACCCCGGCGATATTCACCGGGTCCAGATCGAAGCTCGACGTCGCGGCGATCTGGGTGTCGTTGTTCCCCAGGACGAATGTCCCGGTGGGCGCCTTCGGGAATTCCGCGGGGATGCTGGGGAGCACCATCTTGGTCATGAAGCGTTCCAGCGACATATTGAAGCTGGCCCTGGCTCCGGCCGGGATCGCCCCTGCCGCGATCTCCTGGACCGCTCCCTCGTCGGACCGGCTGTCGGTCATGCTCAGCACGCCGAGCAGGGCCTTGGTGATGTCCGCGTTGTCGATGTAGGCGTAGTTGGTCTCGGTGGGGCTGAGCCAGGAGAACGCCCCGGCGGCTTCGTTCACGCCCAGGTTGACGGTGGCGAACACATGCTGGAACTCCTGCAGGTTGGCGTTGAACCACTGCCCGAGCAACTGCTCCAGGACGTTCACCAGGCTCGGGTCCACCGGGCCCGGCGTGTACGTCACCGAGGAGACGGTGACCACCGGGTCGTCCGGACTCCCGCCGGTGGTGCGCACCTTGAGGTTGTTCGGCGTGGTGCCGGCGCTGGGCGGCTGCGGGATGTAGGCGAGCTTGACCTCGACGTAGGCGATCCCGCCGTTCACCTGGAGCTGGGTGGTGCCGGCGGTGATGGCGGCGGTGAAGGGGATGTGCATGCGCACGATCGACCCGGATCCGCCGGTGGCCAGGGACCAGGTGGCGAACGTGCCGGTGGCGCTGATCGCCGGGCTGAACAGCGAGGCCGGGATGCTCGCTGACCAGCTGGTGGGGGAGGCCTTCTTGACCGCGATCGCGTTGTTCACGTCCGGCAGTGCGATGACGTAGACGGTGTCCCATCCGTTGGTGTTGTACGGCACCGAGGTGGCGGCGGTGGTGGCGACCCGGGCTGCGCTCTGCAGCAGCTGGTGCGCCGGGCTGACCCGCTCGGCGCTGGCCTTGAGCGGCTCCACCTCGATGTGCAGGACCTTGTCCTCGTCGATCTGCGGCAGGTAGTGCTGAACGGCCATCAGTTCCACTCCTTGGCATGGTTGCGTGGGGTGCGACAGCGAAAGCGGGCGGGGTCGGGATGTGGCGCCGAGTCAGGCCGGATTGCCGTTGACCATCAGGGCGCCGTCCAGCCGGGCCGAGGCGGCGTCGAACGCCTGGACGCCCTGCCAGTGCACGGAGGTGGCGGCCATGGCGCCCAGGCCGGTGGAGCCGAGGCGTGCGCTGAGGTCGCCGGCCAGACTGTCGGAGATCATCGTGACCACGATCTGGGTGATGGCCTCGACCAGCGCCCCGCCGGCCCAGAACCACCAGGGGATGTGCGCGGTGTGCCCGGAACGCGAGTTCTGGTCGCCGCCGAAGGTGATGCTCTGCCGGGCCGGGTCGTACCGCATCGGGTACTGGCTGGTGATCCACCAGTCCATCGAGATGCCGGCCTTGAGGTCGCAGTTCCCGCTCACCGCCAGGGCCAGCGCGCCGCCGACCACGCCCAGGCTCAGGGACGTGACCTGCGGGGTGTACCAGATGGCGCCCTCCTTCACGGAGGCCGTCCCGAAGCTGTGCGCGGCGGTGATCGCGTGCCGGGCCGGGTCGTAGCCGAAACAGCCGGGGTTGGCGCCGCCGCCGAACACCTGCGGAAGCCCGGGAGCGACCAGGCCGGTGAGGAACAGGTTCTCGGACATCGCGAAGGCAAGCTCGCCGCCGCCGGCGAACAGCTCCGGGTCGACGGTGTGCTGCAGCCCGGTGGCGTCGCGGTCGGTGGTCGTGCTGAGCACGGCCAGGTGCCCGCCCCCGCCGACGACCTCCTGGTACACGAACGCCGAGTGGACCGGGGCGAGCCAGCTGCCGGCTCCCGGCACCACCAGGTTCAGCGACGCGAAGACGAAGGAGACGGCCTGCGCGTTCACCGCGAGTGACTCGGCCACCCCGTTGAGCACCAGGCCCTGACCGATCGCGCCCAGCGCGGCGGAGGTGGCGGTGGGCGCCTGCAGCAGCACCGGGGTGATCACGCCGGGGCGGCTCTGCTCGCCGAGCTGTCCGGCCTGGTGCAGGGCGAACACCAGGTCCTGGCTGCGCCCGTCCGGCGCGGGAAGCAGCTCCAGCGAGACGTCCACCAGGGCGGTGCACCCGGCCAGGTCGACGCCGGCGCCGGTGCCCGGGCGGACGGTGCCCGCGGTGATCGGCACGGCGAGTCGCAGCAGGCTGCCGGAACCGCCGGGAACAATGCGCCAGGTTCCGAATTCTCCCTGGAGATCATAGGGAGTCGACAGTGTTTCGCCGCTGACCTTGAAATCCGAGATCAGTTTGTTCGAGTTCTGCGCCAGCGCGCGGTTCGCCGTTTCCACCGAGAGTGCGCTGACCGTGTCCCAACCGTAGATGTTCATGCTCCCCCTGTCGGACGCATTGCCAATGAGGCCACCCCCGCCTGGGGTTGAGGATTCTCCCGGGGTGAGTCCGTGTCAATGTCTTCGCGCAACTGGGGGAAAAGATTCTTCTGGTGCTGGAAATGCGGCCCGGTGGCCGTGTGGCCCGTGTGCGGAACATTTTCCGGCCTTGCATTCCCATGGAATTCTGATACGAACGGCGAACCACGCCGGGCCACCGCGATCCCGATCCGGCGGACCCTGGTGCTCTACAGCAGGGGCGACGGCGGGCGCTCGAAGAAGGTCTCCAGGGAGACCGTCGCCTGGGTGCCGCTCACTCCGTCGATCGCGTACAGGCGCCGCAGCACGTCCTGCAGTTGCTCGGTGGCGGTGGTGCGCACCTTCAGCAGGACCGAGGCGCTGCCCGCGATGATGTGGGCCTCCTCGACCTCCGGGATGGCGGCGAAGGCCCCGGCCGCGTCCCCCATCCAGGCCGAGGACTCGACCATCACAAAGGCGAGTACGCCCAGCCCGAGCGCCTTCGGGTCGACCTCGACGGTCGTGCGCCGGACGACGCCGCGCTCGCGCAGCTTGCGGACCCGCTCGTGGGTCGCCCCCGCGGAGAGCCCGACCGCCCTGCCCAGGGTCGCGTAAGCCTGCCCTGCGTCCTTCTGCAGCTGCGCGACCAGCGCGCGGTCGATCTCGTCCAGGTTCTCCGATGCCATGGTTGCAACCATACCGTCTTCTGCCATACTCCTGCTGAGCCGAATGACATTCAGTTGTGAGCGTTAGGATGTGAACTGTGTCTGGCGAGATCGCCTATGGCCTGTACGAGATTCTGGACGAGCGCTTCCGTACCGGGAAGTGCGCCAACGGCGACCTCAGGCTGGAGAAGCTGCACGGGGACTGCCGGTGGGCGGAAGGCCCGCTCTACCTGCCCGCGTGGCGTCAGCTGATCTGGAGCGACATCCCCAACGACCGGATGCTGCGCTGGGACGAGGCCACCGGCGCGGTCGGCGTCTTCCGTTCCCCTGCCGGACACAGCAACGGCAACACCCTGGACCGTGAGGGCCGCCTCATCAGTTGCGAGCAGGGCAACCGCCGGGTGAGCCGCACCGAGCACGACGGCTCGGTGACGGTTCTGGCCGACCGCTACCAGGGCAGGCGACTCAACTCCCCGAACGACGCGGTGGTGCGCTCCGACGGCTCGGTCTGGTTCTCCGACCCGGACTTCGGCATCGGCAGTGACTACGAGGGGCACCGCGCCGAGAGCGAGATCGGCGCGTGCAACGTCTACCGCATCGACCCGGACAGCGGCGAGGTGCGGCTCGTCGCGGACGGTTTCAGCGGTCCGAACGGCCTCGTCTTCTCGCTCGACGAACGGCAACTGTTCGTCTCGGACAGCCGTGCCCGGCACATCCGCGTCTTCGACGTGCGCGAGGACGGAACCCTCTCGGACGGAAAGGTGTTCGCGGAGGCGCCCGTCAGCAGCTTCGACAACATCCGCTTCGACGACGGCGGCCGCCTGTGGGCGGCGGCCCTCGACGACGGCGTCCACTGCTACGACCCCGACGGCGCGCTGATCGGGCGGATTCTCGTCCCCGAACCGGTCTCCAACCTCGCCTTCGGCGGCCCGAAGAACAACCGCCTCTTCATCACCGCGACCACCTCGGTGTACTCCCTGGTGATGGCGGTGACGGGAACCCATCGGGTGAGCCGGTTCCGGCCCTAGCCGGCTCACCCACGGAACCTCGCGGCGATCACGCACCCCGCTGTTCGTCCAGGACGGCGGGGTGTTCGGGTCCGGGCGCTGACGCGTGTCGCTCAGCGGTTCGGTGCGGCTTCGCGGTCCAGAGTGCGCTTGATGACGCGGATCCCCTGGTCGACCATCTCGGCGATGGGCTCCCCGAGACCGTCCGGAGCCACGTCGGTGATCCAGACGAACCGGCTGCGCCCCTCGGTGTCGTTGAGGACCTGCATGGACGCATGGTGGTGCCGGGGCTCCAGGGCGCCGCCGACCACCGCGTAGGCGATGCGCCGGGACTCGTCGTCGACATCGACGATCAGCTCGTGCACCACGATCCCGCTCGCGAAGGTCACGATCCTGACGTCGCCCTCGACATGGGTATCGGTGACAAAGCCCGGCGCGAGGCGGTTGTGGACCTCACCGAAGTCCCGGATGGCGGCCCAGACGTTTTCGGGGGACTCGTCGATCAGGACTTCACGGTGGATGGATGACACGGTCGGTCTCCTCTCTGCTCTCTGTGGGTGCTCAGTTGCCGGTGGTGTCGGCGGTGAGACAGAACGGGTGGCCCTCGGGATCCGCGAGGACGATCCACTGACCGTCGCCCGGCTGGAACTCGGGCCGGGAAGCCCCGATGCCGAGCAGTTCCTCGGCCGCGCCGTCCAGGTCGGTGACGGTGAAGTCGAGGTGCGTGTGCGTGGTGCCGCCGGGCCAGCCCGGCGCCTGGTAGCCCTCGACGCGGACGAAGGCGAGCTGGACCGGGGTGCCGTCGCCGAGCGAGGCGAAGTCCTGGTCGCTGTGGGTGATCTCCCACCCGGTGGCCTTCTGGTAGAACGCGGCGAGCGCGACCGGATCGGCGCAGTCGATGACGAGGGTGCTGAGCTGCTTGAGAACGGGCATGCCGATGACTCCTGAGCGTCGGTACTGGCGAGGTGCGAAGGGAACGGCCCCTCGCACCCGGCCAGCGTGCTCCCGGCGGCAGGCCCCCGTCTTGAACATCCTTGCGCGGCTGTCAGACCCACCGCGTAGCGTTCAAAAGGTGCTCACAGCTGCTTCTGTCGCCACACGTCCCGATTTCGGTATCAGCTCGGTGGACTGCGCTTCCGACCACGCTCGCTGGTCGGCACCCGAAGTCCGCAGCGACTACCGCGTGGTGCTGGTGCGCCGGGGCCGGTTCCGCAGAATGGCCTCCGGGGTGCCCGCCGATCTTGACGCGACCCTGGCCTATGTGGGCGCCCCGGGCGAGGAGGAGTGCTTCGCCCACCCCGCCGGCGGCGACGTCTGCACGGCGATCAGCGTGACACCGAAGCTGTGGCGCTCTCTGGCCGGCGACACCGCGGGGCAGGCCGCGCACACGGTCTACGTCGACCCGCGCCTGGATCTGGCCCACCGCCGCCTCCTCGCCGCCGCCGAGTCGGGAGATGTCGACTTCGCGCTCTCCGAGGAACTGCTGGCTCTCCTGTCGACGGCCATCGGCCGGATCACCACCGGACCGACCCCGATCGCCGGAGCACGCGCCCGACACGACCAGGACCTCGTGGCATCGGCCCGCCAGGCGATCGCGGAAGGAGACCCCGCCTCGGACACGCTGTTCTCCCTGGCCGGCTTGCTCGGTGTCTCGCCCTACCGGCTGAGCCGGGCGTTCCCGCGCGAACTCGGCGTATCGGTGACGCGCTACCGCCACCGCGTCCGCATCGGCACAGCCCTCGACCGCCTGGAGTCCGGTGAACGGAGCCTCGGCACCCTCGCCGCCGACCTCGGCTACGCCGACCAGGCTCATCTGACCCGGACCATGCGCCAGTACCTGGGCCACACGCCGACGGCAGTGCGCCGGCTCCTGGCGTCCGCACCCTGACCGCGCCCGCGATTAGGTGCGGCGTGCTACACAGGAAGTAATCAAAGGGGCACTTTGCACCAACTCAATCTCGGAATCATGGCGCAGTCACGCAAGGAAAACGAGCACCGACTGCCGATCCATCCCGCGCATTTCGAGCGGATCGATGTCGACCTCCGTGGACGCATCCACCTTGAGCAGGGCTATGGCGAGCACTTCGGGGTCTCCGACGATCAGCTGGCCCCCCTCGTCGCAGGGTTGCTCCCCCGGGCGGAGCTCATCGAGCAGTGTGATGTCATCCTGCTGGCCAAGCCGGTACTGGAGGATGTCGCCGAACTGCGTGAGGGGCAGGTCCTGTGGGGCTGGCCGCACTGCGTCCAGGACGAGAAAGTGACGCAGACGGCCATCGACCGTCGGCTGACGGTCATCGCCTTCGAGGCGATGAACCACTGGACCAGTGACGGTTCGTTCAATCTGCACGTCTTCCACAAGAACAACGAGCTGGCCGGGTACTGCTCAGTGCTGCATGCCCTGCAGTTGCGGGGTTCGACCGGCGACTACGGCCGTCGGCTGAGCGCGGTCGTGATCGGCTTCGGCGCGACGGCCCGCGGGGCCGTGACAGCACTGAACTCGCTCGGCGTGCACAACGTCGACGTGCTCACCGCGCGTGGTGTCACCGCAGTCAGCTCACCGATCCACTCCGCGCGCATCGTGCAGTTCGATCACGACGAGGCGGACGACACCGCCGACCCGCGTCGCAGCCACGCCCTCACCGAGGACGGCCGGGTACCACTGGCGGAGTTCCTGTCCGAACACGACGTCATCGTCAACTGCGTCCTGCAGGACACCGGGGCGCCGCTGACGTTCCTGATCGACGAAGACCTCGACAGGCTGACACCGGGGACCCTGGTTGTCGACGTCTCCTGCGACGAGGGCATGGGGTTCAGCTGGGCACGGCCGACCACCTTCACGGAGCCGATGTTCACCATCGGCGACAATGTGCACTACTACGCCGTGGACCACAGCCCCTCCTACCTGTGGAACGCCGCCACCTGGGAGAACAGTGAGGCGCTGATTCCGCACCTGCGCACGGTTCTCGACGGTCCCCGCAGTTGGGACGCGGACGAGACCATCAGTCGCGCCATCGAGATCCGCGAGGGCACCATCCAGAACCCGGCGGTGCTGGCGTTCCAGCGCCGGTCCCCGCACTACCCCCACCCCAAGGTGTAGCCGCTTGTGTCCGTGACCAGGTAGCGGGCTCGACCCGCCGGCCGAATCGGTGTCGAACGTCTTGTCATGCGGGTCATATCGCATGGATCATGGCCCTCCGCGCGTTGTGGGACTTCCTTGACCGGGGCCGGACTCCAGCTGTCCGGCCCGGACGGGAGCCGAATGTGGAGGGGGCCATGTGAACGTCCTCGGTATCAACTGCGTATTCCACGAATCATCGGCCGCTCTTGTCGTGGACGGGAATGTGATCGCGGCCGCTGAGGAGGAACGTTTCAATCGCATCAAGCACGGAAAGCCGGCTCTGGTGTCGAACGCCGACACTCTGCCCAGTCGCGCGATCGCCTTCTGCCTGCGGCAAGCGGGCATCGAGCCCGAGGAGATCGACCTCGTGGCGGTGGCATTCGACCCCCAACTCCGCCATGAGACGTTTCAGGTCGACCCGCTCAGCGTCGACGGCGACTGGGGCAGTGCCCGGGGGGAGGCCCTGTTCCGCACAGGCCTGGCGCGCATACCGGAGCGGATTTCCGGCCTGCTCGGAGTCGACTGCGCAGCGATGGTTCGCTGGATTCCGCACCACGTAGCCCACGCCGCCTCCGCGTACTACCCCTGCGGCGACGACGCGGCAGCCGTTCTCGTTGTGGACGGAATCGGGGAATCGGCAACAGCGCTGTTGGGCGCCGGGAAGGGGACGCTGATCGAGCCCCTGGGAGACCTGCGCTACCCGCACTCGATCGGTTTCGTCTGGGAGAAACTCAGCGCATATCTCGGCTTCAGTCCGTACGACGCCTCGAAGGTCATGGGTCTCGCATCCTACGGCGACCCGCGCACGTATGCTTCCGCGTTCGCTGAAATCGTCGGCGAAGGTCTCGAACCGGAGATCCGCACCGACGCCTTCGAGTTTCGGCTCCCGGGATTTGCAGCCCTCGAACAGCACTTCGGCCCGCGTCGCCTGCCCGGTGAACCGCTCGACCAGCGTCATATCGACGTGGCCGCCGCACTGCAGAGCTGGAACAACCGGACGATTCTCGGGCTCGCTGAACGGATGCACCGACTCCACCCGGCGGAGACGCTGTGCTTTTCCGGCGGCGTGGCGTTGAACTGCACGACCAACTGGTTACTCAAGGAAGAGGGCCCGTTCTCGCGGGTGTTCATACCTTCCGCGCCTCATGACGGCGGGACAGCCATCGGTGCGGCGTTCGCGGCGTTCCATGCGTCTGGTGGGTCGTTTCCCAAGTCATCGAGTACTTCCTGTGAATACACCGGTCCGGAGTACAGTGACGAACAGATTCTTGCGGCTTTCGCCCAGGCAGGTGTCACCTCGCACCGCAGCCCTGATATCGCCCGCGAGGTGGCCAGGAGGATCGCCGGCGGCGAGGTGGTCGGCTGGTTCCAGGGCCGGATGGAACTCGGCCCCCGGGCGTTGGGCAACCGGTCACTGCTGGCTGATCCGCGTGATCCCGGCATCCGGGACATGTTGAACGACAAGGTCAAACACCGGGAGGCGTTCCGGCCCTTCGCCCCGAGCGTGCTGGCCGAGCGCGCGAGGGACTGGTTCGACCTGGGACGGGACTCGGAGAGCTTCCATTTCATGCTTTTCACCTGCCCGGTGCTCCCCGCGATGGCATCCCGGATTCCAGCCGTTGTCCACGTGGACGGCACCTCGCGGGTCCAGACCGTCTCCGCCGAGATCAACCCTCGCTACCACCGGCTCATCTCCGCGTTCGACGAACTGACGGGGGTTCCCATGGTGCTCAACACGTCGTTCAACGACAGTGAGCCGATTGTCTGCACGCCTGCCGACGCGCTGGCAACGTTCCTGGGCACTCGCATCGACGCCGTCGCCATCGGTGATCACCTGGCGACTCGTGCCTGACCGGCTGATGAATGCCCGAACCCGGACGGTCAGGAACATCCGCCGCCAGAAAGGATTCCGGTGATCCCCAACCAGGCAGACCAGGTGGAACCCGCTGCGCCGGTGCGGGATCCGGGGCCGTTGCGCTTCTCGCTCACCCCGCAGGAGGTGGGCCAGGTTCGGGACGCCGTTACCGGTCTGGCCGGCGAGGTCGCTTCCCTCGCCCCGGAACAGACCACTGAGGTGTTCCAGGCCGTCCCGGCTGCTGCCCGCCGGCTGCCGGAGCGACTGCTCGGCTTCCTGGACGCGTTCCGTCGTGAGGAGCCCGCCGGCGGCTTCGTGCTGAGCGGCTGGATGGTGGACGACGCCGGCCTGGGGCGAACGCCCACCCACTGGCGGAGGCGCCCCGGGGCGGAGGACGGGACGCTGGCCCACGAGCTCTACCTGGTACTGGTGGCGTCGGTCCTGGGAGACGTCTTCTCGTGGAGCACTGTGCAGGACGGCAGGCTCGTGCAGGACCTCCTGCCCGTGCGCGGGGAGGAGTTGGACAAGAGCGCCGGCAGCAGCGCCAGCATCCTTGATCTTCACAACGAGGACGCGTTCTCCCCCCTGCGCTGCGACTACCTGGGCCTGCTCTGCCTGCGCAACGACGACCGGGTTCCGACGGCGTACGCACCGGTCGACCGGGTCGAACTCACCAGTGAGCAACGACGGTTACTCGCCGAGCCACGGTACGTTCTGACCCCGGACGAGGAGCACGTGCGGCGTGCCGCCGAGCGCGGCGAGCGCCCCCCTGTGCCACCGCGCACCGGAGTGCTGTTCGGCGACCCGTCCGCGCCCTACCTGGTCTTCGACGAGTACTTCATCGAGACCGATCCCGAGGACGAGGAGGCACGCGCGGCCCTGGCCGCCCTCACCGGGCAACTGCAACGCCACCGCAGCGAGATCCCGCTCGCCCCCGGTGAGCTCCTCATGGTTGACAACTACCGTGCTGTGCACGGACGTCGCCCGTTCCAGGCTCGCTACGACGGAAGAGACCGCTGGCTGAAGCGGATCAGTGTGACGCGGGATCTCCGCAGGTCCCGGGCCGCCCGGGCGGCCGTGGGATCGCCGGTGGTGATCACGGGACTCGCAGCTCTGGCCTGAGCCGAGCACGGGGTTGCCTCCAACACGCTGTCCAAGGGATGCGAGGGGAGGCGAGTCAGGCCGGCGCCTTGACGGCCGAGCCCTGCCGGTCCTGCTCCCGTACGACGGGGCGGCGCCGGGTCGGCATGCCGAGCATCGGGTTGGCGACGCCCCAGGCCGCGGCTTTGCAGACCAGCTCCTTGTAGACGGCGGCGATCCGCCCGGTCAGGGCCGCCCGGACCGCGCGGTCGTCGGCGGTGACGTACTGGATCAGGCCTTCCTTGCGTCCCAGCGAGATGCACTGGTTGAAGTAGCGCAGCGGCACGTTCGGAATCTTCCCGCCGGTCAGGCGTGCCGCGATGGCGTCGGCGGCCTGCCACGCGGTGGGGATGCCCGAGGCGCACGACATCCGCAGCGGCATGCCGCCGGGGCCGGTCACCATGGCCGCGTCGCCGACGGCGTACACGTCCGGGTGCGATACCGAGCGCATGGTTCCGTCGACCACGATCTGGCCCGTGCCGGTGATCTCCAGGGCGGTGTCCTTCGTGAGCGAGTGGACCGCGAAGCCGGTGGTCCACACGGTCACCGCGGCCGGGATGGTCCTGCCGTCGGCGGTGGCCACGTGGTCGGCCTGAACACCGGTGACGGCGGCGTGCTCGTGCACGGTGACATCGAGCTTGCCGAGGACCTTCCGCAGGTGCCGGCGGGCGCTGGGTGAGAGCCAGTCGCCGAGGCCGCCGCGGGCGGCGAGGGCGACCCCGAGGTCCGGGCGGGCCTCGGCGATCTCGGTCGCGGCCTCAAGGCCGGTGAGGCCGCCACCGACGACGAGCACGGGCTGTCCAGCGTCCAGGCGGGCCAGGCGTTCGCGCAGCCGGAGCGCTCCGGGGCGGCCGGCGATCTCGTGCGCGTGCTCGGCGGTGCCGGGCACGCCCTGGTTGTTCCAGCCGCTGCCGAGGGCGTACACGAGCGTGTCGTACTCCAGCTCCGCGGTGCCGTCCGCGTCGACGACGGCGACGGTCCTGCGGTCGACGTCGATGCCGGTGACCTTCGCGAGCCTCAGATCGACGCCGGTGGCCGCGAACATCTCCCTGAAGGGACGGGACTTGAGGTCCTGGCCGACCGCGAGCTGGTGCATCCGGACGCGCTCGACGAAGTCGGGCTCGGCGTTGACGAGGGTGATGGCGGCATCCTGGCGCCGCAGCCGCCGGGCGAGTCTCCCGGCGGCGACGGCTCCGGTGTATCCGGCTCCGAGGACGATGATGCGGTGCTCCATGGCTTTGCTCCTGTCTCGCGCGGGGTTCGCCTCTTGAACCGGGCGGCCCGCTGTTTCCTGACAGGAGCGCTCTGTGATCCACCTCACGTCAGGGTCAGAAGGCGACGAGCAGGGGTTCCCCATGGCTGACGGCCGCCCACAGCTCGGTCGCGCGGTCGAGCTTGTCGGGGTTGACCTGGGTACGGAACGCGGCGATGCCCCCGGCGGTTACCTCCAGGCACATGACGCCGAAGACCCGGCCGTCGACGACCACCACCACGGCGGGTCCGCCGTTGGCGGTCGTGACATAGACCTCGGGAGAGCCGCCGACGATGGCGCGCTTGGCCTTGTTGGGCTTGAACAGGCCCCGCATGAACGTCGCCACGGCGAGTGCGCCCTCGAACGCCTTGGCACGGGCGGGGACCTTGCCGCCGCCGTCGCCGATCGCGATGGCGTCCTCGGTGAGCAGCCGCAGGAGCGGTTCGGTCCGGCCGCTGGTGGCGGCCATGAGGAACTCCTCCACGATCCGCCGGGCGGCGGCCTCGTCGATCGCGGCGCGGGTCCTGCCGTCCGCGATGTGCTTCTTGGCGCGGTGGAAGATCTGCTGGCTGGCGGCCTCGGTGATGTCGAGGATCGCGGCGATCTCCCGGTGCGGGTAGTCGAAGGCCTCCCGCAGCACGTACACCGCTCGTTCGTTGGGGGAGAGCCGCTCCATGAGCGTAAGGACCGCGTACGAGACCGATTCGCGCTGCTCGGCGGTGTCGGCCGGGCCGAGCATCGGATCCCCGGTGAGCAGTGGCTCGGGGAGCCACTGGCCCACATAGGTCTCGCGCCGCGCGCGGGCCGAACTGAGCTGGTTGAGGCACAGGTTGGTGAGGACCCTCGTCAGCCAGGCCTCGGGGACCTCGACGCGCCCGACGTCGGTGGACTGCCAGCGCAGGAACGCCTCCTGCACGGCGTCCTCGGCGTCACTCGCGGAGCCGAGGAGGCGGTAGGCGATGGCCTCCAGGCGGGGCCTGAAGGCCTCGAACCGGTCCACATCGTTCACGGTCAAGGGCATGGCCCTGATCCTAGGCGGACTGTGTCCTGGGGTGGGCGCCAACGGGGATCGCCACATGTGAAGGGTTGCCCCCGACATGCCTCCCAGCCGTTCGACCGGCCGTGGCCGTATTCGCCCGGCCGTGGCCGTAGGGGTCCTGGCAGGAGTTCAGCCCCGGAACGTACGTCGGTACAGGCCGGGCGAGACGCCGATCGTGGTGTTCAGGTGCTGCCGCAGGGAGGCGCCGGTGCCGAAGCCGACCCGTTCGGCGATTCGGTTGACGGGCAGGTCGCTGCTCTCCAGCAGGTGCCGGGCCAGGTCGACGCGCTGTTGGGTGAGCCACTGCCCGGGGCTCAGCCCGACCTCGGCCCGGAAGCGGCGGGTGAACGTGCGCCGGCTCATACCTGCGTGGTCGGCCAGGTCGGCGAGTTGGAGCGGTTCGTGGAGCCGGTCGAGTGCCCAGGCGCGGGTCCGGGACGTCCCGGCGTCCGAGCTGTGCGGCACCGGCCGTTCGACGTACTGGGCCTGCCCGCCCTCGCGCTGCGGGGGGACGACGCATCTGCGGGCGACATGGTTGGCGACGACGCTGCCGTGGTCGGAGCGGATCAGGTGCAGGATCAGGTCGATGCCGGCCGCCGCTCCGGCCGAGGTGAGCACTCGGCCGGAGTCCACGAACAGGACGTCGGGGGCGAGTTCGACCTCTGGGAACAGCCGCCGGAAGCGGTCGCTGTGGTGCCAGTGGGTGGCGGCGGCCCGGCCGTCGAGCAGCCCGGCGGCTGCGAGGAGGAAGGTGGCGATGCAGATTCCCGCGATCCGGGTCCCGGGCCGGATGAGGGCCAGTGCCTCGGCCGCCCGGCGCGGCAGCGCGGCCCGGTCGACGATCTCGGCGAACTCCTCGGAGGCGGGGATCACCACGGTGTCGGCCTCGGCCAGCACGGTGCTGTCGTGCTCGACGGTGATCGCGAAGTCGGCGGCGGTCCGGACCGGTTTCCCGTCCGGCGAGCAGGTGACCACCTCGTAGAGCGGTCGGCCGTCGGGGTCCGTCGCCACCCCGAAGAGCCTGGAGGCGAGGCTCAGCTCGAAGGGGATGACCCCGTCCAGGGCCAGGACGACGACACGATGCACGGCACCACGCATGGCCCGATCATTGCACATCATGACCTTCGGGCCGCTATCCCCGCAGGTCGGCGTCGAGCCATCCTTTCCGCATGACCACGATGAAGGCAATCACCCAGAACACCTACGGCGGCACCGACGTCCTCTCGGAGGTCGAGCTCGACCTCCCGGCGCCCGGCCCCTCCGAGGTGCTGGTGCGCGTCCACGCGGCGGGCATGAACCCGACCGACTGGAAGCACCGCCAGTTCGCCGGCCTCCTCGGCCGCCTGCCCCTGGTGCTCGGCTGGGACGTCTCCGGCGTCGTCGAGGCCGTCGGCTTCGGCGTGACGATCCACCAGGTCGGCGACGAGGTGTTCGGCATGCTGCCCTACCCGCACGGCGTCGGCTCGTTCGCCGAGTACGTGGTCGCCCCCGCCCGCGCACTGGTCCGCAAGCCGTCGACCGTCGACCACGTCCAGGCGGGCGCGATCCCGCTGGCCGCGCTGACCGCCTGGCAGGCCCTGGTCGACGCGGCAGACGTCCAGCCCGGCCAGCGGGTCCTGATCCACGCGGCCGCGGGCGGCGTCGGCCACCTCGCCGTGCAGATCGCCAAGACGCTCGGCGCGTACGTGATCGGTACCGCCAGCTCCCCGAAGCACGCGCTGCTGCGCGAGTTGGGCGCCGACGAGTTGATCGACTACCGCAGCGAGGACTTCACCGCGATCGCCCCGGTCGACGTCGTCCTCGACGCCGTCGGCGGCGACACGGCGATCCGCTCCCTCGCCGCCCTGAAGCCGGGCGGCCGGCTGGTCACCATCGCCCTCAGCTCGATGCCCGTCGAGCTCACCGAGCAGGCCGCCGCCCACGGCGTCGGCCTCCACCCGCTGCTCGTGGAGGCCGATCAGGCCGGCATGCTGGCCATCGCCGAACTGGTCACCACCGGACAGCTACGCGCCGTCATCGAGGCGACGTTCCCCCTGAGCCAGGCAGCCAAGGGCCATGAACTGGGCGACACCGGCCGCGTCACCGGCAAGGTCGTCCTCACCGTCCCTGAATAGCGCGCACCCACCCGAAGGTGGGCTCGGCCGCATGGAGCCACTGGAGCTGGAGTACGAGAGCCTGCACCCGCAGGTGAAAGGGCCGGGCGACGGCCTGAGGACGGGCCGCGCCCTTGAAGGCCATGTCCGACCGGGGCCACAGCAGGCGAAGCCCCGTGGCTGCACGGCCTTCTCGCCGAGTGGCGACGCGGTGCCGACGGGCGATGGAGCGGGGTGGGGTCGGTGGCGTCCTGGCCTGTGGCTGAGCGGGCTGATCGCTGCTGTTCGGACGGCACTGAAAGGGGCCGCAACCACGCATGCGTGCTGCGTTCGACCAGGCGCCGTCTGCCGCGCATGCTCCCAGGGGCCGCCCCGACCAGGAGCTCGAACGGGCCGTCAGGAAGGCCGCCGCAGGAGGCCCTGAGCTCTGGAGCAGGCTGGCGGTGACGTAGCTGAGCGTCCAGAGCTGCGCTGGACGGGCCGGGGCCTGTCCAGCGCAGCACAGGCAGACGGGGACTACTTGGTGACGTGGTAGTACTGCCAGGTGAACTTGGCGGCGCTGTTCTTCGAGTCACCCTGGTAGGCGATGCCGACGCGGGCGGTGTAGCCCGCCTTCAGGCCGTGGAAGAAGATGTCGAAGGTGCTGTTCTGGTGCAGCTTGAAGGTTGCCACGGCAGGCTGGCCGACATTGACCCAGGCGCCGTGGTACCAGACCTGCCAGTAGGTCTTGATGTTCTCGCCGGTCTTGTTCGGGGACACCCAGCCGACAAGGGTGGGCTGGCCCGTCGTGTTCGAACCGGGGACGTAGTGCTTGAAGTGGTAGTAGCGGACGCCGTTGACGGTCTTGTACCCGCCGGCGAACGACACGTGGACGGTGGCGGCCGGGCGAGCGGTAGCCGCAGTGGCGGCGTGCGCGGCCGGCGCGGCGGCAAGGGCCGGGGAGGCGCCGAGCGCGAGGACGCTGGCCGCAGCGGCGAGCGTGGTGCCGATGGTGGTGCGAAGCTTCATAAGAACCCCCAGAAAACCGTGCCGAAGCACGTCGCGGTCGCGGGCGGGGAAGCCCCCCGAGCCGACGCAGCCGCGATGATCGAGTGGAACGTTACGTCATCGGACCGACACCAGGGCAAGGGGGTTATCGCATGACGGAGTCGGCTGGCCGGGGATGGGGTGGAGTCGTCCGTGTTCGCGGATGGGCGGTCCAGGGGGACTGACAGGTCCTCATCGCAATGCTTAGGGCCCGGCCGGGCGACGCTCCGGAGGGATGGCGCCGGTGGGCGGACGAGGCGTTCCATCCAGCACAACCCTGGCGGCAGTTGCTGGGGGCGGCGGTTCGCTCCGCGGCCGGTGCGTCGGGAGTGGGCGATGACCACAGCTACCGGCGTCCGTCCCGCCGATCGGCCGCTGTCCCCGGAGTGCTGTTGCCGAGCCTGCGCCGTATGCCGCCCCGGGTCTGCGTCGTGATCGACACCTCGGGGTCGGTGAGCGATGCCGAGTTGGGCAGCGCGCTGCTGGAAGTGGCGGCGATCTCGCGGGCGGTGGGGCATCGGCCGGCGGCCGCTCCGGCGGTGCCGCGCCCGCCGCGCCCCACGTCGGCGCACATCCTGCCGCTGGAAAGGCCCGCACCTGGACACGCCCGCCCCTGGGTGAACAGCGCAACCCGCCATCGCACCCCTGCGGAGCTTCGATGGGCCGGTGCCGACACGTGGCGCGATCCCGGGCGTTGGTGCACCGACGTATGGAGGGTGCTGGGACAATCTCGACCGTGACCGACGAGACAGCCGTCCCAGGTGCCGCGGAGTCCGTTCGGCCGCTGGAACTCTTCTTCGACCTGGTCTTCGTCTTCACGATCACCCAGGTCGCCTCGATCCTGACCACCGCGCCCACCCTGCTCAGCCTGGGGCGGGTCGCCGTGCTTCTCGTGATCATCTGGTGGATGTACTCCGGCTACGCCTGGCTGACCAACGCCCTGGACCTGGACCAAACCGGCCCCCGTCTGCTCCTGCTGACCGGCACGGCGGGGTTCTTCCTGATGTCGATGGCCGTCCCCAAGGCGACCGGGCCCGGCCCCTGGGCGCTGATCTTCGGTGCCAGCTACCTCCTGGTCGTCACGGTCCACCTCCTCGGTTTCCTCGGCACGTCGGGGCACCGCGGGATCATGCGTATCGGTCCGCTGAACCTGGCCAGCGCCCTGGTCGTGCTGGCCGCGGGAGCCGTGCCACCGCACACGCGGTTGTGGCTCTGGGCGCTGGCCGCCGCGATGGAGGGGCTGACGCCACTGGTCGCCGGAGCCGGCGAGTTCGCGGTCGGAGCCGGGCACTTCGTCGAGCGTCACGGACTTGCAGTGATCATCGTGCTCGGCGAGTCGATCACCGAGGTCGGTGCCGCGACCTC
Source organism: Streptacidiphilus sp. EB129 (assembly GCF_041262645.1). Taxonomy (NCBI): domain Bacteria; kingdom Bacillati; phylum Actinomycetota; class Actinomycetes; order Kitasatosporales; family Streptomycetaceae; genus Streptacidiphilus; species Streptacidiphilus sp. EB129. The sequence continues at coordinate 7,497 of NZ_JBGCCS010000014.1, read as the reverse complement.
ACGAGAGAACCACGTGACCACTTCCATCGTGGGCGCGCTCCTGGCGCTGGTGCTCAGTGCCGAGATGTGGTGGCTCTACTTCGGCCGTGAGGAACGCGACAGCGAAGCACGACTGGAACGGGTCCCGGCCGATCGCCGACCGCGCGTTGCCGTCTATTCCTTCGGCTACGCCTACTACGTGATCATCCTCGGCATCGCGGTCGCGGCGGTCGGGATGGAGAAGGCCATCGACGAGTTCCACCAACCCTCCCACCATCTCCCCGGCTTGCTCCTGCCGCTCGGCATCTCCCTCTACTTGCTCGGCCTCGCCTGCTTCCACCGCACGCTCGCGGGCGACTGGCCCCTGGCCCGACTCGTGGCCGCGCTCGCTGCCACCGCACTCGTCGCGCCAGCCGCGCTCTGGAGCAGCGGCGCCACCGCACTCACGACTGCAGCCCTGGTCCTGCTCGCACTGATCGTGTGGGAGAGCCACCAGGCTCCCAGCTCTGCGTCCGGCGAGTAGGCACTCTCCGCGCCAGTCATCCGCGTCCCAGCCGCCCACCTCGGCGGCGATGGCCTGGCGGAGCCGGCGGGACGGTGCGATCATCCACTGATCGTTCCCGGTCCACGATGGCGGCCGGACCCGGACCGGACAGGGGAGTGGGACGTGCCCAGCACCGAACTGAGCCGCAGCTACGACATCGCGGCGACGCCCGCCGCTGTGTTTGCCCATCTGGCGGATCCCGAGAACTACATCGGGCTCTCCCCACTGCTCGTGGACGTGCGGGACGTGCGGTGCGAGGGCGGGGTTACGCACTATGTGGCCGTCGAGCGCTTCCGGTTCTTCGGGCTGGTCCGGCACGACAACGTCATCCAGGTCAGCCTGTGCACCGAGGACGCCCGACTGCCGGATGAGGCGACGGTCAGCGGCGAGGTGGTCAGTCCTGGTGGTGTGCGGATGGACTACCGGTTCGCCCTCACCGCCCGGGGCGACGGCGGCTCCCTGGTGGTCGACAGACTGCGGCTGCACGCGCCGTTCGGCCTCCTGCGCTATGCGGCCGGTAAGGCCGGAGCAGTGCAGGCCGAGCGCGGCCGAGTATTGGCCCGGCGGCTCGCCGGCGGCCACTGAGGCGGACGGACCTACGGTCCTCACCTGCGGCGAAACGGCTCGCCGGGTCTGGTGCGCCGACCGCGAATCCACCCTCGCCCCGCGCGGGGTCCGGTACGCCGCGGCGGCCTGATCCGCGTGGTGCACGATCCGCCCGTGATCCTCCAAAAAATCTTCCGGGAGGGCGACGGTTTTTCCGCCCGCCGCTGGTCTGGATAGGTACCGAATCCGACCAGCACTGTGGAGTCTCCGATGTCAGATCCCGTTCAGACCGCCGTGGTCACCGGTGCCAGCCGTGGCTTCGGGCGCGCGATTGCCGCCGCGCTCGTCGCCCGGGGAACCCGCGTCATCGGTATCGCCCGCGACGGGCAGGAGCTGCGCGCCGTACGCGACGAACTCGGCGAGGGCTTCACGCCCGTCGCCGCCGACGCCACCGACGAAGCGCTCGCCGCGGACCTGCTCCGCACGCACCGCCCGGGCCTGCTCGTCCTCAACGCCGGGGCCACGCCGCACATGGCGCCCGTGCAGGAGCAGACCTGGGAGACCTTCAGCCGCAACTGGGAGGCCGACACCCGGCACGTGTTCACCTGGACCGGGGCGGCGCTGCGGGAGCCGCTGGCGCCGGGCAGCCTGGTCCTGTCGATGTCCAGCGGGGCCGCTCTGGGCGGCTCCCCGCTCAGCGGCGGGTACGCCAGCGCCAAGGCCGCCGTCCGCTACCTGCGCCAGTACGGTGCCGAGGAGTCCGAGCGGGCCGGGTTGGGAATCCGGTTCGTCACGGTGCTGCCGGACATGACCCCGGTCGGCGGGGTGGGCGAGGTCGGGGTCACGGGCTACGCCGCGCGGGTGGGTGTCGATCGGGAGACGTTCCTTGAGGGACGGCAGCCGATCCTCACCCTGGAGCAGGTCGGCAAGGCCGTCGTGGAACTCGCCGGGAACCCGGACAGCGGCCCGGAGTACCGGCTCGGCGGCGCCGGTCTGAACCCGATCGGCTGAGTCCACCGCCCGACCACCGTGTCCACCGCCGCCTACAGTCGACCCGCCTCCAGTTGACCCGCCGCACCCCCCGAAGGAGCCGCGATGCCGTCGAAGGCCGAGTTCACCACCCTGGCAGAGCCGTTCCGGCCGGAACTGCTCGCGCACTGCTACCGAATCCTCGGCTCGATCCACGACGCCGAGGACCTGGTCCAGGAAACCTACCTGCGGGCGTGGCGTGCGTTCGACGGCTTCGAGGGCCGCTCCTCGGTACGGCGATGGCTGTACAAGATCGCCACCATGGCCTGCCTGACGGCGCTGGAGACGCGGTCCCGACGGCCACTGCCGTCGGGGCTGGGCGCGCCCTCGGACGACCACCGGGTCGCGGTGGCTCCCCGCGAGCCGACGACGGCGTGGCTCCAGCCGGCGCCGGACTCCCGGTTCGGCGCCGACGACCCGGCGTCGGTCGTGGCTGCGCGGACGGGCGTGCGCCTCGCCTTCATCGCCGCACTCCAGTATCTGTCGGCCCGCCAGCGCGCCGTGCTGACCCTGCGCGACGTGCTCGGGTTCCGGACAGCCGAGGTCGCCGAGATGCTGGACACGACCACCGCGGCGGTGGACAGCGCGCTCCGCCGCGCCCGGGCCCGCCTGGCCGACGCCGGACCGGTCGCGGACGACCTGGCCGAGCCCGACGAGGCGATCCGGCGGCGCCTCCTCGACGACTACGTCGACGCCTTCACCCGCGCCGACCCCGCTGCGCTGGTCGATCTGCTGCGGGCCGACGTCGAGCTGGAGATGCCGCCGACCCCGACCTGGTTCACCGGCCGCCGGGCCGTCCTCGGCTTCCTGTCCGCCCGCGTCCTGCGAGTGGATCTGTGGCGGATGACACCCACCCGCGCCAACGGTCAGCCGGCCTTCGTCGTCCACAACCACGCGGGCGCCGGCCGGTACGAGCCCTACGGCATCCAGGTCCTGACCCTGCATGGAGACCGCATCGCCCGGATCACCGCCTTCAACGACCCGACCCTGGTACCGGCCTTCGCACCCGACCACGGCAACCGCGCCCCGCGAGCCCGCTGAGCCCACGGACGCGCGCGCCTCCGGGCTTGCAGGACTCGGGGGCCCGCTGTCCGTTCCGTTCCCGGCTGCATTCACCGAACGACGAAGGCCCCGACCGCTGGGCGGCCGGGGCCTTCGGTACAGCTGGCGGAGGATACGAGATTCGAACTCGTGAGGGTGGCTTGCCACAGGGGCGCACAACGGCGCGATCGCACGGGAGTTCCAGGCCGACTTCGGTTTCAGCCGCCGGGAGCTCTGTTCGGGCCAGTTCTGCAGAATCGTGGTTCCTTGACCGCCCGCCGGGACGATTCTGTTGGTGCTGCCCCAAGTGGCAGCGCGGACCTGGCAGATGACACGCCCGGCCGAGATGCCGCTTGAAGAGTTCGTAGTGAAACCGCTGCCACCGCACTGACCCAGCACCTGCCAGCACCGAGCCTCAACTGCGCGTCTTCTGCCCGCATTGCGTGAAGCGCCGAAGTAGGGAGTCCTGACCGTGCCGTCCTTGCTGAACTACGCCATCCTCACCGATCCGACTTCGCTCCAGGCGTCGCAGCCCGGGGCACCGTCCGTGGGAACGGTGTACGTGATCGTCTCCAACACTCACCAGTCCGAGGTGCGGTGGGATTTCATCGATGTGGAGATACCGGTCGGCGGCGGACCCGACGACCTGACGGACAACCCCACCGCGATCAGCGCGAGCATCGAAAAGGACTACACGGTCAACCGGGAGCCGGAGCCGACCTTCGAATGGGACAGTACGCTCGGCCGTTTCCGGGTGCATGACCCCTCCGGGGGGAGGCTGACCCTGCCCGACGAGGAATCGCTGGTCCTGAAACTGGAGAACATACCGGTCTCCGACGTGGCGGGGCTGGTCCGCCTGAAGATCCACGAGCGCTCCGGCGGCGGCGACGGCAACCTCCCCATTCGGCGGGCGAACTTCACCACCACTCTCGGGCTGGTGAAGCAGGCTCCGAAGATCCCACGCAACTTCCGCCCGGACAAGAACTCCCTGGTGGACGTGGACGCGAGCGGGAACGTCGTGCTGGCATGGGAGGGGCCGGACAACCTCGACTACTGGATCCGTGATCCGCAGGGGAACGAGGTGCTCGTCCAGTCGGCGGCCCAGGGACCGCAGGTGACCCAGCAGCCCTACACCTGGTCACCCCCCTCCGCACCGAGGCGGGGCACCACCTACACCCTCATCGCCGGGACGACCAACGCCGCGCAGCAGCACCAGGGGTACTTCCTCACCACCACGGTCCACGCCCTCGTCCCCGAGTTCGACAGCGGGACGCGATCCCCGTGGGTCGAGCAGGCGCCGAGCGGGAGCCGTGTCACCTTCTCCGCGGCCGGGGTGGAGATCCACAACGGAACCGGCGCCCTGGGAGCCGTCCTGGCCGACAGGGTCGACGCGGAGCGTGTGAACGCCAGGACGGTGCACGGCAACAACTCCAGCGACGGATGGATCGACTTCCCGTCATCAGGAGTGGAGATCCATCGGGGCGGCTCGACGCAGTTGGGCACCCTCTCGGCCGACACGGCCGAGGTGGACCGCGTGAACACCGGGTCAGTGCACGGCCGCAACTCCAGCGACGGATGGATCGACTTCCCGCAAGCCGGAGTTGACGTGCACAGGGAGGGGAGGCAGGACCGGGGGACCGTCTCGGCCGACAGGGCTGACGTGAACGGTGTGAAGACCGCATGGGTGCAGGGGCCGGGTGACAGTGACGGGTGGATCGAGTTCCCGCAGTCCGGGCTGAACGTGTTCCATGGCCAGGGAAGGGCCTGGGGGACCGTCTGGGCCGACAGGGCCGACCTGAACGGTGTGACCACACACTGGGCAGAGGGGCCGGACGGGAAGAAGAGCCGCATCGCCTTCACCGAAACGGGCGTGAAGATCACCGACCCCGAGAAGAAGAGGGGCACTGTGGTCGCCGGCGAGACCAACGTTCGCAGCGTGGTCACCCCCTGGGTGTCGGGGCCCCAGGCTGGAGCGGGATGGATCTCCTTCCCGAACGAGGGGGTGGACGTGCACCGGGATGGAGAGGTTTCCTTCGGAAGGATTCGCTATGCCTCGTACAAGGAATCGCAGACGGTGAACGAACGCCCCGTGCACCGCAGGCTGCCCCCTTACGAGTGGCCGCCGCGCTCCGGGGACTGAGGCGGTCTCGCAACTCGGCCGACAGCGTGGGGCAGACATCCCCGGTCACCTGCCCGCTCAGCCAGGTCCTTCTTTCGGATCACAGATCTGATGCTGAGGTCCGTGGCCAGGCAGGCCGGAGAGACGCTTCGGGGCGCGGCAGAGGACGGGCGGGAGCCCGCCGCACCCGGGTCGAGGAGGGGCCGGAAACGCCGACTGAGCCGAAAGCTGAGACGGAAATGCAGAGGGCCCGCGCCACCGAAGTGGTGCGGGCCCTCTGACCTGCAGAGTCCTGGCCTGCTGGTTATTGACTGGATTCGTGCTTCATGGACCCCGCGGACGGGGGTGAATGCAGCCCGACCTGCAACCCTCGTCGTCATGCCTTGCGCCACTCCCTTCGCCGGGCGGCGTGGCCTGTTCAGGTGACTTCGGTGCAGGTAACCCGGCTGGGCCGACAGCCCCGCCACCTTGCATGAACTCGCAGTGGCGGTAACGGGACTGTCGTCAGGGGCTGAGTTGGGTCGGGCCCACCGGGGTGACCTGGCTGCGGTGTTGCGCGACGATCTGCTCGGCAAGTTCCCGCGCGGATCCGGCCGGGTTGGTGTTGGGACGGGTGGCTCCGGCCGCCATGACTCCGTCGATGAGCAGCAGGAGCTGGTCGGCGGCATGTGCCGGTTGGGGATGGCCGAGCCGGACCAGTTCACTGGCCAGGAGTTGGCTCACTCGTTCGCGGTAGCGGCGGGTAACGGCGTGTCCCGGATGATCGGGGTCAGTCAGGGCCAGGTCGGCGGCGAGATAGCGGCAGCCCCGGAAGTCGGCTGGGTGATGACGGTGGCGAGCTTGTCGAAGACGGCCAGCAGGCGTTCAGCCGGATCGTCGCCTGCCGCGCGCATGGTCTGCTCGTCGGTCGATCGGGCAGCGCCGCGGCCGCTGCGCTCCGTCTCCCGGAGCGGGATCGACCACTGTCCCCCTGGGTCTGGCACCAGCCGCACGACGCCTCGGTGGGGCTCCTCGGCGGTGCATTGGCTGGCTCGGCCCACTTGGCGAGCGCAGTCGACAGGCACGGCATGCACGAACGGGCTTCGCAAGCGAGCAGAAGCTCGCCGGTCAGCTCAGCCGGGCGATCTTCCTACTTCTTTGATAATCTTGGCCCATGAGTGAGGCGCACTACAGCATCGGCGAAGGGCCGGCGACGAGGGTGAGTCTGTCGATCCCGGAGGGGACGGCTGAGGCGATCCGGCGGCGCGTGGGCAAGCGTGAGTTCTCGGCGTTCATCACCGGAGCCGTGGAGCGTGAGTTGCGCGGACAGATGCTGGACGAGTATCTGGCGGACTATGAGCGTCGAAATGGGCCAATCTCCGAGCCCGAGCAGGAGCGTGCGCGGCAGATTTTCGACGAGGTCTTCGTCGAGGAGGGTGGATGGCCCGCCGCAAGCTGACCCATGAGGGCACGCTGGTGCTGGACTGCGAGGGCCTCTCGAAACTGGTCAACGACCACGAGCCCGCCGTCGCTCTGGTCGCGGAGGCCCGGAAGCGTGGCATGGAGGTCGTGATCAGTGCGCTCACGATCATCGAAGCCGCGCACAGCCGCACCGACAGGGCGCGTCTTGCCTGGGTAATGTCGGGGCTGCGCATCGTCCACATCGGCGACGAGGAAGCCAAGGCGGCCTCGGCATTGCTGATCAGTGCCGGGCTGCACGGCCACAAGTACGCGATTGACGCTGCGGTCGCCGGGATGGCGCTCCGTCAGCAGCGCCCCGTCGTCATGCTCACCTCGGACGTCGACGACATGACCAGGCTCTGCGGTGGCCGCGTACGCCTCGTTCCGGTGTAGGTCAGGGCCGGCGGATGCGCTGTTGAGACTACGAATACAGAGGGCCCGCACCGTTGAACGGTGCGGGCCCTCTGACCTGCGGAGGATACGAGATTCGAACTCGTGAGGGGTTGCCCCCAACCCGCTTTCCAACTGTTCGTCCGGGCGTCCGGGCGGGTTCGGCTACGTCCCGACCTGCGGTGGAGCGCCTCGCGGGTCCTCCTCCGGACCCCGCTGAGCGCGGGTGAATGCAACTGAAACTGCAACTGGACGAGGGCTCGACGACTCCATCTGACCTTTGGCGTCATTGGACCTGTCGGCCGATCCGGCAGGGGTGTAGCTCGAATGCGGTGAGATCGCTGACCTTGTCCTCTTGCTGATAGGCGGTCAGCTGCTGGATCGTCGTTGTTGGGCGGGCGGCGACGGT
>NZ_JBGCCS010000013.1:0-196623 GCF_041262645.1 Streptacidiphilus sp. EB129 | reverse complement strand
CGCTGAGTAGTACTTGTGCACCATCGGTGCCATCTCTTCCTCTGAATCCACGAGATCCAGTGTCCGTGATGTCCACCGATTGGGGGGAAGCCCCCCGGATGGGGGTCGGTCGTGCTGCGCACGGACGGAACCCTGCTCACCTACAACGACCGCAACCGCGTCGTGCCCGGTGTGGTGCACCGCCCCGTACCCGAGCCGTCCGGCGCGGCCCCGTGCGCGCGCTGCGGCTACTGGCTCAGCGAGCACGGCCCGCAGCCGCCGTACACCGCGTGCGGAGCCCACACCGCGCCCACCGCGTGACCACGCCCGCTCCCTGCGCCCCCATCACTGTCCTGGATTGGATCCGCGATGCTCTGGCCCACTCTGCTGCTCATGCACTACGCCCGCGCGGTCGACAAGGACGGTGGCGACGCGGTCGCCGAGGCCGACCGCCGCACCTCGATCGCCGATGCCCGCGCTGCGGTGTGCATCCACAAGGGCACCGCCCTGGACGACATTGACCCGGCGTCCGACTACGACCACTCCGACCGTGCCTATCGGCTGGCGCGCGGGTCCTGGGCGGACCTGGTGGGACACGGCCCGGTGAGCGACTACGTCCGCTCCGACATCGCGAAGGCGTACGCGCTCTGGTTGGCGGCACGCCCCGATCTGGCGCGGGACGACCGCTGGCCGGGGCTGGACGAGGACGCCGAGGGATGACCCACGGCGTCCGGGGGCGGCCGGTGTGCCGCCCGCCCCCCAAGCCGGCCCCGACCCGCTCGACCCTCACTCCCCCGCCGCCAGGTGGCCCCTGGCGGCGGCTCGAACCACCGCACCTACACAGGAGACACGACACGTGAACGAGCAGAACAGCAGTACCCGCCGGATCACCGCCGCGCCGGGAGACGCCGCCGAGGCGGAGCGGCTGGCCGCCGAGGCCATCGACGCCACGGCCGCCGCCTACCTCTACGAGCTGCACGCCGCCGACGGCGGAGAGAGCGCGCGCCTGGTGCCGACGCGCAGCGCGCTGCTGGGGGTGGCCAACGCCCTGCGGCGCGGCAAGGTCGTGGAGTCGGACGGCCGGGGAACGGTAACCATCCAGCACCGGCGCAAGGCATCGGCGACGACGTACCGGCCGCAGCCCACCAGTGGTGACGCGGCGAGCGACAAGGCGCAGCGCGGAGAGGTTGTCCCGGCAGTGGAGGCGCGGCCGGGAGACGTGGAGCCGGGCGAAGCGGGTGCGGTGGAGCCGGGTGGTCTGGAACTGCTGACTTACGGTGCGGGGGCGCTGCCGGGGCTGGCCGCGTTGTACCGGGCGCGGTTGTGGACCGGGGCGGAGTGGGTTGCGTGCCCGGCGGTGGACCCGGACGGGCAGATCAGCGGCGCAGCTCTTGTGCCGTTCCTGTCCGCCGTGTTCGGACCCAGTGGTCTGCTGGTCCGCGAGGAGGACGGGGTGCTGAGCTTCAGTTGCACGCCCGTGCCGGACCGGCCGGTGTCGCTGCGCCTGGAACCGGTCGACGGCGCGCGGGTGCTGGCCGCTGGTGAGCCTGTCGGCTGGGCGTCCAGGTTCACCGCCTGGACGTGCGAGCAGCCAGGTGCCGGTTGGGTACGGATGGCCGATGAGGACGACAACGAAGTGCGCGCGGTCGCGGTGCAGTTGTTCGTCACTGACGGTGCACGGGGCGGAGTCACGGCGACCGTGGACGCGGACGGCGTGGTCAAGCTGTCCGGACTGCTGAGCCCGGTGATCCGGCTGTGTCCCGTTCCCGTCGCTCCTGCGCCGGTGCACCTGGGATCGCGTGAGGTGGCCAAGGTGCTGCGGCAGCATCTGAAGGCGAGGTTTCCCGGCGCGCGGATCAGTGTGCGCTGCGGAACCGGCACCGCGTACTCGTGGCTGAGTGTGTCCTGGACCGACGGACCCTCAGAAGCTGAGGTGGGCGCGGTATGCGAGCCGTGGCACGGCAGCCGGTTCAACGGCATGACGGACGGCTACGACCGCTGTGAGCCGCTGATGGTCGCGCTGGAACCCGGTGCCCTGCCGGTGGCGGTCAGTCCCGCAGTGGACGGGATCAACTACTCCCGCGAGTTCTCCCCCGAGACGAAGGGGCGCGCGCTGGAGATCCTCTCCGCCCACTACGGGCGTCCCATCACGGGCCACGGGGACAGGAGCCTGCCGGTGACCTCGATCGCCGGGGAGCGGATCGCGGGCGGATCGTGCTGGACCCAGCTGAAGGAGGTCGTGGACAAGGTCGTGCTGCGCAGCGCCCAGGACTGAGCCGGGCGTGCGGGGGTCCGGCCGGGGCAGTGTGCTGCTGCTCCCGGCCGGACCCCTCTCCGCTTTGGTTGCTCTATCCGGGTGAACATGCCCCGGCCTGGTGGTTTTTGACACCAAGCCATGTAAAACAATGTATTGTTGGTCATGTCGGAAGGGGTTGGCGCCCCGCCCGGCATCTCGAACCGCAAGCACCGAACGGAAGGCACCACACGTGAGCATCACCGCGACCGAGCAGACGCAGCCGGCCCCCGCCGTCGAGGGCGACCCCGGCACCACCATGCGCAGCGTGGGACGGCTGGAGTACCTGGACCCGCGCGTCCTGGTGATCGACCCGTTCAACCACCGCAAGTCCCGCGAAGGCCAGGAGGTCCGTCCGGACGCGGCGCTGATCGCTTCCGTCGAGGCGGTGGGGGTGGACACGCCCATCACGGTCCGCCCGCAGGCCGACGGGCAGACCCTGGGGGCGGTCAAGGGACAGCGCCGTCTGATGGCGGCGGTCATCGCTGCCGAGAAAGCCGTGAAGGCCGGGAAGCCGATTGTCCTGATCCCGGCGCTGGTGCGCGAGGACCTGGCCGGGGTCGATGACGAAGCCCTGGTGCTCTCGATGATCGAGAACACCCACCGTCAGGCCGCCAGCAGGCGTGACGACATGGACGCGCTCACCCAGCTCGCGCTCATGCCGATGACCGCCACCAAGCGCAAGAAGCACGCGAAGACCCTGGGCTACAAGGCCGCCGAGATCGAGGCCGCCAACCAGGCCGCCCAGCTCGATGACGAGGCCCTGGCCGACGCGATGGACGCCGATTTCGACATCGTGGAGATGGCCGAGTGGCAGTCCGTCGGCGGCGACGACAGCGACCTGTGGGACCTCAAGCAGGCCAAGGCCAAGGACCGCAGCGAGGGCAAGGGACGGCGCGGGCACTGGAACCACGCTATCGCCCGGCTGCGCCAGGAGCTGCAGGAGCAGGCCGAGCACGACAGGGTCGAGGCGGAGCTGAGGGCGGCGGGCACCGCCGTCACCGAGAAGCGGTGGAACTGGGGGCAGACCACCGAACGCCCGCTGTCGGACCTGGTCAACGCGCTCGGCAGGACGATCACGGCGGAGCGGCACGCGGAGATGTGCACGGCTCACGGTGCCTACATCGACCGCGACAACACCCCGGTCTATGTGTGCACCGACTGGCGCAAGGCCGGTCACCAGCTCAGCGAGGCCGCTGCGAAGGCCGACGGCGGCCGGGGCGGGTCGGAGAAGCTGGACGCGGCAGCGAAGGGCAGGCGCACGCGGACGTACAAGCCGCTGTGGCTGGCCGCCCGCGAGGTCCGCAAGGACTTCATCACCGAGCTCGTCGCCCGTAAGGAGACGACGAAGGCAACGTGGGACCAGGTGCTCACCGTCACCGTCGCTACCCCGCACTGGTACACGGACGGACTGGCCAAGCACGAGACCAAGGACCTGTCCCGCTTCCTGAAGATGAAGGACCCGAAGCTCAGCGCCTATCGCCACACCGAGCGCACCAAGGCGTTCGCGCAGGTGATCGCCCGCACCCCCGCCGCCCGGCGCGGCAACGTCCTGTTCGCGCAGCTCGCCGCCGCCGCCGAGCTCGTCACCATGCACGACCGCGCATGGGACGCGCCGGACACCGAGGTCGTCGCCTGGCTGGAATTCCTGGCCAGTGAGGGCTACACCCTCTCCGAGGTCGAGACCGAGGTGATCGCCACCGCCAAGGAATCCACCGCGAAGCGCAGCGCCCTGATGGCCCCGACACCCGCCGCACCAGAGCAGCAGGACGACCAGGACGAGGCCGACGGTCAGCAGCAGGACCAGGCGGATGGCGAGCAGCCCGCCGACGCTCACGAGGACGACGCCGCGCCGGTCGCAGAGGCGGCTGACGAGGGGCAGTGGGACCACCACGGCGACGCGCACGAGCAGCCGGCCCCGGCCGAGGGCGAGGGCGTCGGGAGCGACGGACAGGAGTAGGACCGCGTGGCGGCCCCGGACCGGGGCCGCCACCACCGGGCGGCGGTTGGCCCCGCCGCCCGGCCACTCGCACCGCATTCCGCGTCCGAGGAGCAGCGCCGTGATTCAGCAGGACCGCAGGACCGGCGGCAGGACAGCCGCAGGCGAGTTGCGCGCCGTACTGGCGCAGTGTCAGATCTCGACCGGGACGCAGTCCTGGGGCGGTGCGTCGGTGGTCGTCGTCACGCTGGCGGACGGCAGCACCATGTGGATCAGTGACGACGATTGCGCGGCCGACTTCGCCCCCCGAGGCGCACACCGGGTGGCTCGCCAACCTGTACCCCGACCTGGTCCAGGCCCCGGGGGACTTCTCCACCCTCTACCGCTCCCGCAGCCGCGATTTCGAGCGGGACACGGCCGAGCTGGTCGCGGTCGTGGTCCAGTGCGCCCGCGAGCGCGGCGGCAGCGCTGTCTGAGCCCAGGGCATACGACCGGCGACCGTCCGCCCGGAGGCGGGACCCTTGCGGGCCACTGGCTAGGCACGGTCGCCGGTCGCTCTCGAACCGCACGCACCGCCCGCAGGCGGAGCACGCGATACCCCAAGGCTACCGGCCCCAACTGCCTGCCGATGACACCCGACCGGACCTGTCGCGCGACGCCCGGCCGGGCGGAGTCATCACGACAACTGATCACCCCTGGAGGACAACCACCAGGCCCCCGCTGCTCGCCGCTCCATGCGACTGTCCGGGCGAGGTCGCCCGGCAGTACTACCGCACCGCCCGCACCCTGCGGGACCACATGCGTGCACTACTGCTCACCTGCACCGATCCGGCTGCACAGCAGCATCTTCGCCGGGCCGAGTCGCTGGCCAGCCAGGTACTCGCGGCGGCCGAGCCGCTCGGCTACGGCCCCCAGCAGCCACCCCCGTGCCGCTGCCCTGCAAGCCCTCAGCGCTCTGCTGCGGCGTGCCTACGCGCACTCCCGCGCCTTCCACCGCCTCCCGCGCCCGACCGCCGCGCCGCAGCCGTAGGAGCGACGAGCGCGCCCGCGACGCGCCGGACTCCGGCGGGGCGCCGATCGGGTGAACTCCGGCACGGCGGGCCGCATTCACGCATGAATGCACGTCAAATCTTGTATTGTTGTCTATGTCGGAAGGGGTTGGCGCCCCATCCGGCACCTCGAACCGCACCACCAGGGAGTACACCGTGGAGCACCTGATCATCGACGTCGTCGCCAGCCGCACCGAGGGCGACATCCTGCACCTGGACCCGAGCGACGTCACCCAGACCTGCCTGGCCTGCGCCATCGACCCGGCCCAGACCCACGGCCCGTGCCCGCTGGACGCCTCCGCCGCAGCCCAGCGCCCCGACTGGCGCACCATGTCCGCGCTGGCCTTCACCAGCACCCCCACGGTCACGCAGCCGGCGATGTTCGCCACCGGCACCGACCGCCTGGGCACCCCGTCCCTGCTCGACGCCGAGGACGAGCACCACCTCTTCTGACGAACCGCTCTGCTCCGGGCGGCGGTTGGCCCCGCCGCCCGGACCTCGAATCCCACCACCCGTGAAAGGGCACCGCCATGGACGACGACAACGAGCGCGCCATCCCCACCATCCCCCTGCCCCGCCCGCGCCGCAGCCCCGAGAACCCGCCGCCCAAGCCCAACGTCCCCAGCCAGCCCAAGTACGACAGATGAACCGGCCGGGCGGCGGTGGCCCCGCCGCCCGGCACCCCTCGAACCGCACCTACGACCACCCCAGGAGCAGCACCCGTGAGCAGCACCCGCATCGGATGCGCCCATCCCGGCAACGCCCGCGTCGCCTACACGCTGCGCGCCGTCGATCCCGCCGCGATGTTCCCCCACCCACTGCCCGGCGACCCGGCCGCCTCCCACGATCGGCACGCCCGCCTGGACGCGCGGATCAGAGTCGCGGCGCTCGGTCTGGGCACCGTGCAGCGGCGCGCCCGCCAGGCCGCTAGCGCGTACCGGTACGCCGCCGCCGCGATCGACGACGACCGCTGCGCTACCCCGGACGCGGACTGGTTCGCCGCCCAGAGCACCGTCTGCCGACGCCGGGCCGAACTCGCCGCCGACGAGAGGGCCGCGCGCCCCGAGGGCGGCACCGACCTGTCCTGGGGGCGTCTCGCCGCCGCCTACGCCTGGACCGCCCTGCACCTGGACGACGCCCGGCACAGCAGCCGCGAAGACGCCGCCGCCTGGCTGCGCACCGCAGCCCTCCGCCTGGACGGCGCGACCCGCCGACCGAGCGTCAGCCATCCCCGCGCCGGGCGGCGGGAACCGCCGCCCGGCGACCACCTGCCCGTGCCGCACAGGCCGGGCCGACCCGAAGAGAGGCGGAACGGATGACCGTCCACGTCGTCCAGTTCAGCGGCGGCATCGGCAGCTTCCACGTCGCGGTGCGCGTGGCCGAACAGGTGCCCACCCGCGACCTGGTGCTGCTCATCGCCGACACCAAGATCGAAGATCCCGACCTGTGGAGGTTCGCCCGCGCCACCAGCCGCCTGCTCGGAGTCCCGCTCACCCGCGTCGCCGACGGGCGCACTCCCTGGGAGGTGTTCCGCGACAAGCGCTTTCTGGGCAATGACCTGCGTACTCCATGCAGCGCCGTGCTGAAGCAGATCCCGTGCCGTCGATGGATGGAACAGCACGCCCACCCGGACGACGCGGTCACCTATGTCGGCATCGTGGGCACCGCGCACGACCGTGCCCGCATCCCGGCGATCCGGGCCGGCTGGAAGCCGTGGACAGTGCGCTTCCCGCTGGCCGAGGACGAGACCCCGGCCAGCGAGGAGGAGCTGAGAGAGGAGCTGTTCCAGGGGGCGCGGCGTCTGGGAGTGGAGCCCCCGCGGCTGTACACACTGGGCTACGAGCACAACAACTGCGGCGGGACCTGCGTACGCGCAGGCGCCGCCCAGTGGAGGCGCACCCTCGAAGTCTTCCCCGAGCGCTTCGCCCAGGCCGAGGCCGAAGAGGAAGCGCTGCGCCGCGAGCTCGGCCAGGTGGCGATCCTCACCCAGACCCGATCCGGCGTCAAAAGGCCGCTGCCGCTGACCGAGCTGCGCCGCCAGGAACAGCGCTGTGATCAGCGAGGCCGAGCCGATCGGGTGAACTTCCCTCAGGAGTAGGCGATTTCACCCCGCTTGACGCTTAAATAATGTATTGTTGGTCATGTCGGACGGGGTTGGCGCCCCATCCGGCCACTCGAACCGCACCACGTGAAGGAGACACCGTGCACCAGCTCATGTTCAGCCCGGACACCCTTGAAGGGGCCTCGATCTGCGCCCTGCTCGCACGTCTGCAGGACGAGCAGGAAGGCACCGGCGACTGGAACGGCAGCAGAACCATCGAGGTGCTCAACGACTGGTTCGCCGAACTCGGCCTGGACGTCGAGGAACCCGCGCCCAGCGGCGACCTGCGCGAGAGGCTGCGCCTGATGCGGCCCGGCGACCTGCTCCCGCTCGCACACGACGTCCACGGCGACGACGGCACGTACTTCGCCGACGGCACCCAGGTCACCTGGACCTGCGAGCGCTGCACCATCACCCGCACCGGGACCACCGTCGGCGCCGAACGGGAATCCGAGCACACCGCCCCGCTGCAGCTGGTCCGCTTCGACACCTCCCCGCTGCTCCCGGACGGCATGCCCGCAGCGGAGCCGGCGGACGCTGTGTCGTACCCCGTGCACCCCTGGCAGCTGGTGCGCACCAGCGAGGTCAGGACGCACTGACCAGCACGAATCCGCCGGGCGGCGGTTGGCCCCGCCGCCCGGCCCCTCGAACCGCACCCACACGAGAGAGCGAGACACCCATGACCGGCACCGATCTGGCATCCCTCCCGGACCACTTCGCCATCGCCTGGCACGACGCCCTGGGCTCACCCGACTGCCCCCACCGCGGGCTGACCGTGCAGACGGCCGCTGAGGTCACGGCCCTGCTGCGCGCACCGGCCCCCACCGAGCAGCTGCACACCGCCTTCCCGGACGGTAGCCCGGCCCTGACGGTCACCCCGCTGCACCTGGACTGGCGCACCGCGACCGAGGACCAGGCCCGCGCCGCCGCCGGGCTGGCCGGCACCTAGTGGTGGAGCCAGGAGTGCGTGGACGCCTTCAACCAGCACCGGCTGGACGCGGCCGACGTCGCCGAGGTGCTGTCGGTCCTCGCCGGTGAGGGCGAGTTCATCGCGCTGAGCGCCCACGCGGCGGCCGCCACGCTGAACAACTCCGCGCTGGTCTTCGTCCCCGACCAGGCCCCGGCCCACTGGATCACCTGGCGCCGGTAGCGGCCCCGGTGCCGGGCGCGCCCAGCCGCCGCGCCCGGCACCCCGCCCATCGGCCCCTCTCCCCTTCCTTCTTCCGTTGCTGTGACTGGAGTTCCGTCATGCCCCGCTCCGCCGCACTCCCCGTCGCCGATGCCCCGTCCCCTGCGACACGCCCGCTGGTCCCGGTGTGCTTCGGGCAGCCCGCCCTGCTGGTGCTGCAGGCCACCGTCGTCGAACCCGACGGCACTACTGGGCACCTCGCCCTGGCGATGCCCGCCGTCCCCTTCGGCACCCAGCCCTGGCAGCTGTTCGCCCTGCTCACCTACCTGCACCAACTGCGCGAGAGCGCGCAGGACCCCACCGCCGCATCACTGCGCGCCCACCTGGCCGGTCCCGTCCCCGTGCCGCTGCCCACCTGGCACTACCCGTACCTGGTACTGCACGACCCCCGCGTGACCACACTGATCGACGTCGCCCTGGGTCCGCGCGACACCTCCAGGTGGCCGGGCGTGTCGGTGACCGTACTGGAGCAGGAGCGCGGCGGATGCTCCCCCTTCTCCCGGATCCGCCACCACCACGGCGCCCGTGCCCTGGCCGCGCACACCGCCCTGGAACTGCACTGCGAGCGCGACCACCTCGCCTCCACCGCGCAGCGCACCACCAGCCCCGCACTGCGCGCCAGCGCCGACCTGGCCCACCGCCTGGCCGAGCGAGCCCAGGAGATCGAGCAGGCCGCCCGCGCCGACCGGCACCGCTGCCACGCCGACCAGGCCCGCAGCGCCCTGCAAACCACCGGCACCGCGGCCGCCCGCAGCCGCTTCGCCCCGCCACCGGCAGCGCGCGCCGAGCTGGCCGGTGAACCCGGCGCCCTCCGGGCGCTGACGGGCACCGTGACCCGCGCCCCCGAACTGCGCCTGGCGGGCGGGATCCCGGTCGCCCGGCTGCAGGTCGCCGTCGACCCCGACAGCAACCACGACCCCGACGGCCTCGCGCAGCTGGCGGTCTGCACCCTGACCGGGCAGGCGGCGCGCAACGCGGCCACCGACCGATTCGCGGTCGGCACACGGGTGGTGATCGCGGGAACCGTGACGCTCCATCACTACACCCGCCCCGCCGACGGGATCCCGCACACCGCCGTCTCCCTCGACGTCGTGGCCATCGGCCCCGACCTGGCCCGCACCCCACCCGTGCACACCGCCCCCACGCGATGACCCGCCCGCACAGCATCCGCAATCCAGCCGCAGAGACCAGACCCCGCACAGGGCGTCGGCCCCCCGCCCCGTGGGCGCCGCCGCCTCGGCGGCGGCGCCCACGGACATCCCAGCGCCGATCAAAGCGAAGGACCGCCCATCGTGAACACGACGGCCGCGCTGCTCACCGCTCGCGCCGTTGCCGATACCCCGCTCCGTGCCGGACCTGCCCAAGTACCGGATCAACCCCGGGCTCGGGAACGTCGTCACCCGCTGCGGCCGCGCCCCCCCAGGAACGCAGCCAGGATGCGCTTGCGGAGGCGTTGGCGCTCGTCGAACTCCCTCTCGCACCGACCGCGCCCGACCGCAGCAAGGTCCGCCTCGCTGCCTGATCGATCCCCCGCGCCGGGCCCCCGCCGGGGCCCGGCGCCACGGCTGAGACGCACTCGTGATCCCGATCGGGTGGTTCTGGTGACCGAGCTGGTGACCGAGCCGCGATGTAATCGGCCGCTACCCCCGAATCACCAACCGACACAGGAGAGTCACCGCCATGTGGACCGTTGCCCACCGCACCGCCGACGGCGAGCTGATCGTCAGCATCCTGGCCCACGACAAAGCCGACGCCGAACGCAACCGGCGCGAGTACATCCAGGGCGGCTACCTGCCGCCCGACGCCTTCACCGAGTACCGCGCCGACATCACCAGCTGGGACGACGTCCCCGACGACCCGGCGCCGGACGCGGCCGCAGCACCGCCGGTGCCAGCGCCTGTCCGCACTCCAGGCGTCGTGCTCAGAGCGCTGTCGCGGCTCGCTGGGCGGCCGGCACCGGGCCCGCGGCGCGTCGACCACACCGCTGGAGCACACACGATGGCCCGACCCGGTCCGGTGATCTCGGCCCTGGACCCCGCAGTCGGACCCGCGATGCGCGAGTTCCTCACGGCGTGCGCCGACGAAGGCAATCTGCACCGGCCGGTACCGGGCTGGGAACCGAACGCCCCCGGCATCCTGCACGCCGCCGCGCTCAGTGCGACAGCGACGGGCTCGGCCGCACTGCTGGTGTGGGTGGCCGACCAGGCTCGTTCGGCGTACGACTCCCGTACCGACACCGCACAGCACCTCGAACACCTCACCGGCCTGTGGGGGCCTCCAGCAGCGTGGGTCCTGCTCGTGCTGGTCATCCTGGCTTCCCTGCGGATCACCACCCAGGCTGTGGTGCGCCGCAGGGCTTTCGCCGACGAGGACCGGCTCCTGCACGAGGCGCAGGACCACTTCGTGCTGGCGAGCGAACTGACTGAGGAGGCCGCCGAGCTGGTCGTCCGGGCCCAGCAGGCCGCCGCCACCGTGCTGCGCACGGGCGTACACGCCAAGGGCCTGATCAACCGTCAGCGCAACGACGAGAGATGCTGCCCGCCGAGGTCTGGACGATCGCCAGGCTGCTGCGCCAGTACAGCAGCCTGTCCGCCGATCAGCCCCACCACGCCGTCACCCCCGCGCTACGGCAGATCGACTCAGCGCGCGCCGACCTGCTGGAGGGCAGCCTGCTCCTGATCGAAGCCCGAGTCGCAACTCTGGAGTCGTACGCGGCACACGCCGCCACGGCCGACATCCACTACACGCAGTGGCGCCAGGCCCTGGCCCTGACCGCCCAGCAGGACCGCCTGCACGCACTGCTGGACGCCGCCGACATGCCCCAGGCGCAGGCAGAGCAGCTGCGGGAGATGGCCGAACAATGCGTCGCGATCACCGCGACCCTCCGCACCGGCGGCAGCGCGCCCTCAGCAGCCGCAGCCGCGGCCGCTGAGGGCGATCCCAGAGGCGCTATCACCCCGTTCCACTGAGGCCCCTGTTCGGCCGGCCATGAGAAGCCCCAGTAGTGACGTACCCGGCACACGCCGGCTGCGGTACACCGCGATCCCGCCTGAGAGGACCATCCCGTGCAAGCGATCCACATCGACGCCGACGGCGCCGTTGCCGCCATTGACCTTCCCGACCACCGCGGCGACCAGTACGCCGCTGTCCGCACCATGCTGGGCGGGGACGCCGACCAGGCCGTCTACCACCGCAGCGCCCTCCTGTGGGTGCACGGCGACGGCCAGCGGCAGCACCTGCCGGCGAACCTGGTCGCCTGGACACTGGCCAGCGCGTGGCGCGGCGTCGCGCTCCCCTACCAGCTGTTCGGCGACGTCGTGGTCACCGGCCGGGACAGCGACGGTGACAGCGCCCCGCTCACCGACCGCCTCGCCGGACAGGTACGCGCCGTCGCCGGCACCGTCGAGGAGACCATGACCGGCTGGCGGATGCGCCCTCCCATCTCCCAGGACGCCGCCATCAGCCAGCTTCTGGCGTACGCCCGCAACGACGTGAACGGCTGATCTGCACCGCACAAACCATGATTCCGATCGCGCCCCGGGAGCGGTGGCCGAAATGTGGGGTCACGCCGGGCTTCAGGCACGTGGGGCAACGGAGATCTGGGTCAGCGGGGCGGAGCGTCAGGCGCCCCATCGGGCGACGACGGCCTCCTCAATGCTGAAGGGCACTCCGCAGTCCGCACACTGAGCCGCGCCGAAGACGTAGGTCAGCTTGTGTGCGAGGTCAGGGTGGCCGTCCGCGAGTATGCGCGTGTGCAGCCTTCTGGCCAGGCCCTGCATCGCCGAGGGGTCCTGTGGATGGAGGGGGAGCTGCTTGGCGGGCGCGTGTCGCATGTACATGCTGTCCGTGGTCGAGAAGTAGCCGTACTCACCGAAGACGACGAAGTTCTCCGTCTGGTACACGGGGCAGGGCAGTTCGTACTCCTCGCCGTTGAGTCCGTCGATCTGCTCGCCCCCCGCCTCGACGGCCTCGAAGCTGAGCAGGGTCCCCAGCAGCTGGACGTAGTTGACGGTGTCTGCGGTCATCCCGGGGTCCTGCAGGGCTTCCTCAGTCAGCCCGCGCAGCTCGGCGATCTCAGCCGGGTGAGACAGGTAGGGGTCCTCTCCGCTGTCGGGCCGGTCGACGATGGCGCCGGCCAGGTAGAGCGGCATCCTTCGCTCCGTGGCTGACCACCGGCGGGCCGTATCGGCGAGGGCCGGGAGCGCGGCATAACTGGCCGAGTAGACCGGGCCCTGATGGCACAGGCGCGACCACAGCGCGTCCCAGCCGGCGTCCTGCGGATCCGGGCTCATGGCAGCGAGGAGGCCGGGAATGTCCTGGGCGGTGCCGTAGGCATGGTTGAGCTGGGACCAGTCCGTCATGCAGCTGATCCAAGCAAACGGCCCGGGCCCGGCTGTTGCCGGGTCCAGGCCCGGACGGGATGGCGTCAGGCCACGTAGCGGGCGGGGCGGGGGCGACGCTGGCCGGGAGCCTGTGGGCGACGAGGTAGGTGGATGGAACCGCACAAGAAGCCACGGCGCGGTACCAGTGGTCACGTCGTCAGAGCAAGACCGAAACCGCCAGGCCCCAGCGTGGACACCCCGCCCGACTTGCACATGAAGCATGGTATTTTTTTGGATGTCGGGACTGTCCCGAGTCATCCCTGGAGGTCACCGTGATTCCTGCCGGCGTGACGCCCGCCGACTCCGCCTTCGCGGCAAAGCTGCAGGGCATCAGCGTGGCCACGTTCCGTCGGCACAAGGCCTGGGAGCAACTGCCCCCAGTCCTGAGCCGCAAGGACGCCAAGGTACGGATCTGGTCCCAGGAGCAACTGCTCGCCGCGCACGCCGGCGAGCCGATCCCCCCGCTGCCCAGGCAACTGACCGTGGAGGAGATGTCCGAGGAGCAGCGGGCCGCGGTGGAGGCCGGGGAGGCGGTGCCCACGGCGCCGGATCCCGATGACCTGCTGGACTATGAGGAGGCCCGGCTCGCGCTTCCCGCGGAGCGGCGCCCGGCACCGGTCACCTGGCGCGGCTACATCCTCTACGGCACCGGCCCGACGCCCAGGCCGCAGGACGAGCACTTCGGCGTGCCGCACTGGCGGCGCGGCGCACTGGCCGAGTGGAACGCCCAGCGGCGCGGCCGTGGCGGCGGTCCGGGCCGGCAGGGAGCTCCGGACAAGAACGGGCGTGTGCTGAAGGCCGAGCGGTGGACCATCGCCGAGCAGCGGCGTGAGCGGGCGGCGCAGATGCTGGCCGAGCAGCCCGAGCTGCGTGCCGAGACCCTGGCCCAGGAGCTCGGGGTGACCCAGCGGCACGCCGAGCGGCTGCTTGCCCAGGCCCGGGCGGAGCTCAACGCCCGGTAACGGTGGACGGTCTCCGCGGCAGTGGTGACTCAGTCACCAGTACGGTCACCAGGGCTTTGACGCGCATCCGTGACCGCACGGCCCCGGACTGGTGACTGGCCCGGTGACGCTCTGGGGCTTGCCTGGACGGTACGTCCACGTCTCGGAGGCCCCTGATGTCCGTCCCCGTCCTGCCGCATCTCCTCGACCCGTCGCTGCGCTCCCTGCTGGCCGCCGCCGTGGTGTATCTCGCCGCCGGCGTCGGCTTCTTCGCCGTGACCGGCGTGGATCTGCCGGAGCATCTGCGGTCCACCAGGCGCGAGGACTTCGGCCGCTCACGCTCGTGCACCGCGTGGGCGCTGGTCGTGCTCGCTGTGGTGGTCCTGCTGTGGCCGGCCGCACCGGTCCTGCGCGCCGCACGCACCCCGTGGGTCCGCTCCCGACTCACCGCGCTCTCCGCGCTGGTCAGCACGGGCATCGCCCGCCTTGTACCCCGCCGGGTGGACCCGGTGCCGGACGCAGTCGGCCTGCAGCAGGCCCTCGCCGACACCCGGGAGGCGGACCTCGACGACCTGGACGCGCGCCCGGACTTCACCGCGGCGATCCACCGCGTGCGCGCCGCATGCGAGGCCGAGCGCCTGGTCGACGCCGTGTTCCTGGCCAGCGCCCTGGTCGACGACGTCACCCGCACGTGCGGGCCGGAAAGCTCCCCAGCCGTGGACGCCCTGGAACTGCTCGCACATGTCGCGCACCTGGTGGGCGACGACACCCGCTCCGTACAGCTGTACGTACAGGTGGCCGCGCGCCGTGCCTGGAACTTCGGCATCGACCACCCCGGGGCCAGGACGGCGGTCCGCAACGCCCACGCCGTGTGGCTGACAGCCTCCGATCAGGCCGCCCTGCGCACCGGGATCCTGCTGCTCCCCTACGTACGGTGGTTCGCCGGCGAGCTGGCACCGGTGACCGTGGCCGGCGAGCATCGCCTGCGCGAACTACAGGCCGCCGTCTCGTGTCAGCAACCTTGACCGAACCCACCACTTGAGCAGCCGGCGCCTGCCCGGCTGCGCGGGCGGGCAGTAAGGGACCGCGGACGTTGTGATCACGTTGTCGATCAGCCGGTCGCACAGTTGGCGGAGCCGCGGGCCGGGTGCGCGTGTCCTCTGACACTGAAGTTGGACCGATAGCCAGCGAAGTTGGACGGGTTCGGGCGAGCTCGCGAAGGGGCGCCTCCGCGGAGACGCCCCTGCGGTCTGGCTCCAGTCCTACTGGGGTTTGAAGGAACGGATCTGGTAGTTGCCTTGCAGGTTGCCGCCCGCGCCAGCGTGGGTGGACCCAATGCGTGCGTGGTAGTTGGTCTGCGTGTAGTACTGCACGCGGTGCCCGGTTCCGTTCCATACAGAGCGCACGTGCTGTCCCCTTTGGATGAAGGAACAGTCGTCGGCGGTGTTCGCCTTGCTGGACTGCGACCACTGGCAGCGGGTTCCCCCGCCGTTCCAGCCGCTGTAGATGCAGAAGTATCCGGGGGTGCAGTTGTAGGCCGCCGGACTGCTGGATGCCGCGGGGGCCGCGGTCGCGGAGGGTACGGCACCGAAGGCCGCGACCAAGGCGGCCGCGGCGACAGCGAACGAGTGGATGCGACGCATGGCGGGATCTCCTCTTCCTCGTTGGTGGTGCGGAGCTGGCACGCCGCCGTGGACAGACTGAGCAACTGGGGGCAGCAGCCAAGACCCCGATCAGTCCAACGAGGTGCACCAGACCAGGAAACGGGCGGTGACTCCGGGCCACGAACAGAGACCACTGGTCCAACTTCCATGGCAGGGAACTACGGGTGGTCCAACTCCGATGGCAAGCGGTCCGGATTCAGTGTCAGAGGGCAACGTGGCGGCTGGTGACTTCGGCGAGCGAGTTACCAGAGGCACCGATACGCAGTCGTGATGCCGGGCGGGTGGATCTGGTGACCCAGCTGGTGATCGGTGGGGGCTTGTCTTCAGGGGTCGGCACCAATCCCTCCTGGAGGCCCGTGATGAACCTGTTCCAACGATCTGACGGCGCTTCACCGCGTGCCGTCCCTGTGGCCCTGCCGCTCAGTGGGCGGGGCCGATGAGCGCGGCGGTGCCGACCCTGTTGGAGGCGGTCATCTCGACCGGTCTTGCCGCCGGGTGGTGGATCAGCCAGAACGTGCTGTTCGTCGGCGTCGGCCTGGCCGTGCTGCTGATTGCCACTGTCGCTGTCCGCGACCGTCTGGCGAAGAAGGCGATCGCTAAGCGCGTGCGGTTCACGCTGACCCCGACCCGCCGCTTCGATCCGGTCCCCGAGCAGCTGTGGCGCTACGCCGCCGTCCTGCTGCGCGCATCGAACTGCGGCCCGTGGTGGGCGCCGCTGCGCTCGAAGTCGGTGCGGCTGCGCCTGCGCGCGGACGGCACCTGCGCCCTGGACTGGAGCGTGGAAGGCGCAGCCAGCGCCCACCTGTTGCTCGCGGGCACCCCGTACGACGACGTCACCGTCACCGAGGCCGCCCCGGTTCGCGACAAGGCCCGCGAGTACACCGTGCGTGCGGAGTTCACGGTCGGCGGCAGCCCGGCGGCCGCGCTGCGTGAGGTGCCCTTGCAGCCCGATCCCCTCCAGCCGATCGTCGACGCGGTCGCAGCGCTGCGCGCGGATCTGGGCGACCTGGCGGAGATCGTCCTGGACCTGCAGCCGGTGCCGCACTGGCGGATGCGGCTGCGCCGCTGGCAGTTGATGGCCCAGGCCCGCGAGCGTGCGCGAACCGCGGCGCGCCGTGAGTCACGGATGCAGGCGGTGGACGCCGCTGATCTGGAGGAGTCCTGGGCCTTCCAGCTGGGCCGGCTCCTGGACCCGAACGAGGGCCGTACGGGCTCGCGCCGCCTGGCCATGCCGGCGCGGCCGCGGCCGGTTTCCCGCGAGCAGACCCTGGGACGGCTGGGCAGTGACAGCGGCGTGGTGCGGATCCAACTGCTGGTGCGCTGCAGCTCGGACACCGTCGGCCGCGCCCAGGCCCAGCTCCAGCAGCTCACCGCCGCTCTGGACGTGTTCGCCGGCCCCAGCCGCCTGCGGGTGGACGCACGGCGCCTGGGCCCGTGGCAGGTCAACGCCGACACCGCGTGGCGGAGCAAGTCCTTCGACCGGCGCTGGGCCTCGGGGCTGGTGGTGCCGCGCGGCGAGAACTGGGTGGGGATCGGCGAGCTGGTCGGGCTGCTCAAGCCGCCCACGACGCACTGCCGGATGCCGGTGCTGGCCAGTGACGTGCCCACCTACGAGTTGGGCAGTGCCGAGTTGCTGCCGCACGGCTGGCACACCGCCCCCGACGGCACGTCGCGGCTGATCGCCGGCCCCGTCGAGGAGTCCCTGTTCGGGGTCGCGGTCGGCAAGGCCACCTACGGCAAGACCGAACGCTCCCTGGTCCAGGCGATCGCGCTGGCCCACGGCGGGCACGGCTGCATGTTCATCGACCCCCACGCGGACACCTGGAAGGCCGCCGAGGCGTACCTGGCCCACCACAGCATCCGCGACCGGGTCCAGCGCCTGGACCTGACCAACCCCGGCGACACCGCCCGGGTAGGCGGCTGGAACCCGCTGGCCATGGACAAGGACCCCGATCCCTCGAAGGTCGCAGACGCGGTCGTCGACGCGTTCGCGTCCGTCATGGGCTGGAGTGAGATCACCGCGCCGCGCGCGCTGACCATCTTCATCAAGTGCGTCGAAGCCCTGGTCGCCGTCAACGCCGCGGCCATCGCCGCGAAACTGCCGCGCAGCCAGGCCACGCTGTTCCAGATCCCCGCCCTGCTGCAGGACCCGCTGTGGCGCGAAGCGGCTCTGCGGCACCTGCCCGCCAAGGCCGCCCGCTGGTGGACCACCACCTTCACCACCTACACCGAGGACGCCTTCAGCGTCGTGCTCAACCCCCTGGAGCGGCTCGCCTCCGACCGCGTCGCCCGCGCCCTGCTGGGCACGCCCACCGGCAAATGGGACATCCGCAAGGCCATGGACACCCGCCGCGTGGTGTGGGTCTGCCCGGCCGGCACCGGACCCACCGACCGGCTCCTGGTCTCCCTGCTCATCCAGGACCTGTACCGGGCCGGACTGTCCCGCAAGGACCTGCCCGTCAAACGCCGCCGTCCGTTCTTCGTCTTCCTGGACGAGCTGATCTCCCTGGACGGCGCCGCGTCCGCCACGATCGCCGAGATCACCGAGGAACTGCGCAAGTTCGGGATCCGGCTGCACGCGATGACGCAGCTGCTGCAGCGCATCAGCGCCACCACCCGCGACAGCCTGCTGCAGAACGCCTCCATCCTGTCCACCACCGCCGGCTCCAATGCCGCCATCAAGCTGATCACCGACGAATGGCACGACGCCGTCGACCCGGCCCTGGTCGCCGAACTGCCCAAGTACCACCACTACGTCTCACTGACCGTCGCCGGCAAGCGGGTGGGCCCCCTCAAGATCCGCGGCCCGCAGGTCAAAGACGTATTCCGGGCCCTGCGCAGCAAGGACCAGATCCCCACCCTCACCCGCCGCTCCGTCGGCGCGCTGGGCGCACTGCCCATCGCCCAGCGCCTGGCCATCGCCGACAAACAGGACCAGGTGGTGCTGCGCTTCCTGACCCACGGCGGACCGCCGGCCGACGACACCGGGCCCTGTCTGGCCAAGAGCGGCCCGAAGCGCCCCAACTCCCCCACAGACGCCGCCGCCCGCGCCGACAGCGACGCCACCCCTTCGAGGCACCAGTGAGCACCGACACCACCTTCGCCCAGCAAGCCATGACCGTGCTCTACCAGCACCGCATGGCCACCCTGGCCCAGCTCAACCGGATGCTCGCCCCCGAGCGCAGCAGCGAGTGGCCGCGCAAGAAGATGAACGAACTGCGCGCGCAGGGCCTGGCCGACCACGTGACCATGCCGCTGCCCGGGCGCACCCGGGTCTGGTACCTGACCGACTACGGCCGCTCGATTGCCGCCGACTGGCCCGAACTGCGCGGCCGCCCCTTCCCGCCGGTGGCAGCCGACCCCCTCGCGGTGCGTCTGCGCACCGCGCACACCCTGACCGTGCTGCGCGCCCACCTGGCGTTCCTCGAAGACGCCCGGCACCGCGGCGACGAGTACGGGCCGCTCGACTGGATCCCGGAGAAGTACCACAAGGTCACCGACCAGCGTGACGACGCCGTCATCGCCGACGCCCTGCTGCGCTACACCGCCACCACCAGCAGCGGCCGCGTGCAGTACCGCGCATTCGTCGAAGTCGACCGCGCCACCATGAGCAGCGAACGCCTGGCCGCGAAACTCATCGGCTACGCCCGCTTCCTGGACTACACCCCGATCCCTCCCGGACGGCGCAGCGCCGTCCAGTCCCAGAGCGCGCTGCCGCTGTGGCAGAAGGAGTACCCCAAGTTCCCGCGGGTGCTGTTCGTGCTCACCAACATCGGGCACACGGGACTGCTCAACCGCATCAAGGACCTGAAGTCGATGGCGAGCGGGCATCCGCTGGCCGCCCACCTGGTGCGCCAAGTCCCCGTCGGCGTCGCCCGCCTGGAAGACCTCGAGGACCACGGCCCCAGCGCCTCGGTGTGGACCTGCCTGGACGGCCGCCCCCAGCCCTGCGGGTGGACGGACCTGTAACCCCACCGGTGGTAGCCGACCCCACCCGGCCACCACCCACCACGCATGCCCATACCCGGCGAGCACCCGGGACACCGATCCACGACCAGCACGGGAGCAGCGGGCTGCGGACGGGCGGCACCCTCCACCCGGGTGCCGCCGAAAGGAGTGCAGACCGGTTCTCCCTGCGGGAACCGTTTCTGACGCCCCCTCCGCATCCGATCCGCTGCCCTCGCGCGCATCTTCGATCAGCGGGAGAACGAACCAGTGCCCCACGCACCACACCACCGCGACACCCGGCCCAGCGCGCCCCAGCCCGCCCACGCGGGCGCGGACACAGGGGACGCCGTGGAGTTCTACGGGACGATCGTCGATTACTGGTCCCACACCCAGGTCCGCGACTGGATCATGCTGCACCCGCAGATGACCCGCACCGCCTACCTGCTCTACAGCCTGCTGCGCTCCATGGTCACCGAGAAACGCCCCGGGGCACTGCGCAGGATGAGCCTGGACCAGCTGTGCTGGCTGCTGCCCGGCATCAACAGCAAACCCACCGGCCTGTCGACGGTCAAGGACGCGCTGCAGGTCCTGGCCCGCCTCGGCCTGGTGACCAACCCCGACGGACGACTCGTCACCTCCACCGGCCAGGGCGGCATCCAGACCACGCTGCGCCGCTACCAGGTCCACGACCTGCCCCCCGACGCCTACGACGGCTGGCGCAACGCCTGGGACAAGCTGGACGCCTACCGGCCCGACTGGCGCGAACACCCACCCGCCCCGCCCGCCCGATGCGGCGTCGACGACCCCGCCGAGCGCTTCGAAGGCCGGATTTCCGGCCATCGAGCTGACCTGGGCCGCAGCGGTGAAACCCCAGGTGGCTTCGATAGCCGGAAATCCGGCGGCCGCGGCCGGAAATCCGGCCGAGCCAGCCGGAATTCCGGCGAACGTAAGCCTGTGACCAGCGAAAACGCACCCCCCAAAGAAGTCTCTCCAAGAAGTTCTTCTCTCTCCCTCGCACCCGCCGCGTCCGCGTCGGCTGAAGTTGCAGGCGAGAGAGAGAACCCGGCGGCCGGGCACGACGACGCGGCCACGCAGGCAGCCGCCAGGATCGCCCAGGCCTGGGCGCAGGGGATGGCCGACGGCGGTGGCACCCGGATGCCGCGCCGTCAGGCCGCCATCGCCGCCCAGGCCCTGGAACTCCTGACCGCGGGCGAACAGGACACCGACTTCCTCACGGCACGCGCCCAGTGGATGGGCCGCGTCAAACCAACCTGGCAGCGGTTCGAGGACGCCCTGACCTTCGAAGGCCACGGCGCACCACCACGCCGAACACCCCAGCCCCGGGCCCCACGAGGCCCGCGCTGCGGCCAGTGCGACAACGGATGGCGCTACCAGGACCCCCACAACGCACTGGGCCCCTACCGCTGCCCCGACTGCGCGACGAACTGAGCCGGACCCGGGCTCTGGTCACTCCTTGGAGTTGAAGTCCCGGACCCTGTGCCGCTGGCGCCTCTCCGCTCCTAGGGTGGTGGTCGTGGCAGCTGACGTGAGGAACACCGCGGGGTTCAAGGCCCTGGCGACGCAGGTCTCGGCGGAATTGCTGCTGCGCGGTCTTGATGTCCAGCAGGTCGCCGTGGTCAACGTGCTGGCCCACATGGTCGGCCTGGTGGCGCAGCAACTGGGGATCCAGCCCAGGGCCGCGCTGCGCTACATCGAGCCGGGCGTGGTCGCGGACCAGATCGCTGCGGCGGGCGACCCGGACACCGACGGGGCCAAGGACGTGCACGCGGTGCGGCCGGTCCGCGTCGACGAACGCCGGCTCACCATGGACCGCTGGGTGCCGGGGCGGCCGCTCATGGCCCTGGCCCAGGCGGCGAAGTACGCCTCCAGCAACGGTGATACGCGCTCGGTGCAACACGCATTGGACCTGATCTCCGAGCTGGGCATGGCGGTGAACGCCGACCGGGACAGCGACTGCATGCAGGTCCCCGTCGGACTGCTGGACGAGGCCGCCGAGATCACCGACCGGGCCGCCCAGCGGATCGAGGCAGACGGGTGGAGCAGTTGCCCGTGCGGCGAAGACCACGGCCAGAGGGATCTGGACGCCAAGGTCGCGGCGGCGTTCCGGGAGGATGCGCTGCGCATGCGCCATCTGCGCGACGCTGGCGACGATTGACCAGCCCTGCTCCCGCCGGGCTCTACCGGCGGTAGAGTAGCGGGTATGGCAGACGAGACGAGCATCAAGGTGTCCAAGGCCGCCCGGGAGCGGCTCAACGCGCTGGCAGCCGAGCGGGGCACGACGCTGAAGGACCTCGTGGAGGACCTCGCCCAGAGCACCCCGACCGCGGACGAGCTGGCGGCGCGGGCCGACGCCGCGCAGCGCTACCTGCGCGAGCACATGGGTGTCGAGGTCACCGAGGAGGCGCTGGCAGCCTCCGCGCGTCTGCGTGCGGCCATCGCCGAGCGGGGCGCCGCAGCGTGATCCCGGCGATCTTCGACCACACCGCCCTGCTCGCCCTGGGGGCCGGGTATCCCGCGCTGTCCGGGTTCGTGGTGGACGCCGCTGCGGGACGGGCGGCGGTCCACGTCCCCGCGCTGTGCCTGACCGCCGCCGAAGCCCAGCGCCAAGGGGTGGCCGAACACGTCGGCGCGCTGCCCGGCCTGGACATCGAGGCCCTGGACCTGTCCGCCGTCATCGCGGTCGGCGCCCTGATCGGCGACGGCATCGACTGGCGCATCGCCCACGCCGTACACGCCAGCCGCCCCAGCGCCCACCACCCCACCGGACTGGTAGTCCTGTCGGTGCAGCCCGACCTGTACACCGGCACCGGCGTAGACCCCATCGACCCCGGCAAGATCAGCTGACAACGCCCCCTTCGCCCGGAACTGACGCTCACCGTGGGGGCTGGACTGGCTCGGCTACGACACCGCGCTCGATCAAGGCTGGCCGACCGCCATCGGCGCCGTCGAGGGTGCGTGCCGACACCTGACCGACCGCCTAGACATCACCGGCGCCCGCTGGGGCCTGCCCGGTGCCGAAGCCGTCCTGCGCCTACGCACCCTGGTCGCCAACGGCGACCTCGACACCTACTTGACCCACCACCTCGCACGCGAGCAGGAACTCCTATACCCCGCCCTTGACCAGCGGTAATATCGCCTCACCGCGTGACCTGGACACATCCGGAAACGGACCGGACGCTGGCCGGTCATCCACGCCATAATGCCTCCAAGTCGTCACTGCGCCAGCCGGCACCGCGCCCCTGCGAGAGCTGCCCCTACCGGCGCGACGTTCCCTCAGGCGTCTGGGCGCACCGGGAGTACGAGAAGCTCCGCCGGTACGACGCCCCGACCCCTGAACAGCCCTCCGCGCTGTTCCAGTGCCACCAGGCCGACGCCGACAGCGAGGTCCGACGCATCTGCGCCGGCTGGGCCGGCTGCCATGACAGCACGCAACTGCTCGCGCTACGAATCGGCGTGCTCAACGGCAGCATCGACGAGGCGACCTACCACACCACAGTCACCTACCAATCGCCGGTCCCGCTGTTCGCCTCGGGCTGTGAGGCCGCCGACCACGGCCAAGCCGCCATCGACCAGCCGCGCGAAGCAGCCGAACACCTCATCGCCAAAATCTCCCGGGTTCGAGCAGACCTCGAAACCTAACCCGGACGCTGGACCACCGAAACTGCGGCCACAGTCTCACAAGCCGCTTCCCTCCAACGGAGAACTGCACCCATCTCGCCTCGGCACCACCGTGAACCCGCAGTCCGAGGCCTTCAGGAAGCCCTGAGCACCCGAGCTGTCTCGGTCTGAGGCGGCGCGACTCGTCGCAGGCCAGCCCGGCCCCGACGGACGGGGGTAGATTGCTTACAGACGGCATTCGCTGGCTGTCTGGAGCCTTGTTGCTTCGTACAGCCCGACGGGCGGGGCAGCCACGGACGCTCACTCGACGATGCTTGCAGCACACGAGTGAGGGAGGCTCCTCGTGACAACCACGACTCTCCCCACCGGCTACACCAAGGCCGAATGGGAACCGATCGTCCGCAAGGGCCGGAAGCTGGTCAAGCAGCACTCCAGCTACCAGTTCGCTCTTGGGGACCTCGTTATCGATGCGCTGGTCGACCACCCTCGTGGCCACGGCGAGGTCACAGAGGTCATCGAACTCCTCGCCCACCAGATCGGCGTGAACGAGACCACGTTGCGCAAGTACTACGAGATCGCGGTGCAGTGGCCAGAAGAGAAGCGCCGTTCAGATGTGTGCTTCTCCGTGCATGAAGAGCTCGCCTACGTCCGAAGCCGCTACATCCTGATTCGGAAGGACCCCTTCGACCCGATCTCGAAGGAGTACCGGTGGACGGTCAACGAGGCGCAGAAGGTCGCGAACCGTGCCTTCGACACCCCGACCAACAGGGAAGAACGGCTCGCCAGGACCAGGAGGCTCCTGCACAGCGACGAGGATGCGGCCGAAGTCGTCAAGGAGATGATCACCCGGCCCGAGGTCCGCAGCCGAGTTGTAGCCGACCCGCGATCTCGGCACCTGATCCGGGAAGCCCAGTACGAGCACTGGCGGGAAGTGGATAGCGAGATCGAGGCCGAGGCCGAGCTGGCGCCGGCCCAGGACGCCGAAGAGGTCCAGGATGCCGCCGAAGAGGTGATGGCTCCTGGCATCGGCAAGGAGGCGCCTCTGGAGATCCTGCGACTGATCGGGGCATTCGCCTCATTCTTCGTCTCCCTCCAGCGGATCATCCCTGAGATCCACGCCCAGGACTACAACGAGGACACCAAGGCAGCCGTCCTGGACAACATCCAAAAGGCCCGGATGCTCCTCGACTGGTGCGAAAGCGCCATCACTACGGGCCGCACCGACATGGACAAGGCGTTGGCCAAGCTGCTTGAGGACGAAGCAGGCCAGTAACCATGGCCACGGAAAACCGCAGAACTGCGGGTGACAGCGGAGAGGAGATCTGGCAGCGGATAGCCAAGGCAGGTGATCAAGGCCTTTCCTGCCAGGACGCACAAGGACACCTCACCGGAGCCGAGTTCGATCGGGGCAAGGCCTGGATCCGCGACCGACTTCGCGGACGCGAAACCCGCCCCCGTGGCAGCCGTCATGCAACGACGAACGATGAGGACGAAGAAGGTGAGATGCCATGGCCACGCAGCGCCGCCAAGCGGCGCACGACAGTGGAGAGGACATATGGAACCGGGTCGTCAAGGCCGGTGACACTGGACTTCCCCGGCAGGAGGCCATCGGCCGGAACACGGACGCCCAGTTCGAGCGCGGGAAGGGATGGATCCGCGACTTCCAGTGCAAGAACGCCAAGAAGGGCTTCGTGCTGGTGCACGGACACTACGTGGCGACGAACAACGTCGACATGTGCACGCTGTACGCCGCGCTGAGGCTGCACTCCCTGGAGCACCAGGCCGTGCGCATTCGAAAGTGCTGCCTGGACAACCTGCCCCCGGAGGTGCAGAGCGACCTGCCCGTCATGTTGTTGGTCAAGACCTGCAACGACATCCTCGCCGCGCTGAAGTTCCTCAACGACGCCGGCTTCTCGCCGCAAGCCGCAGCAGCAGAGGCCGCGCAGACAAAGGCCAAGACGGCTCCGACCACGGGTAGCGGTCGGAAGACGTCCGGGACCACCACCAGGCGCCGATGAGTCCAATCGGCGGCGCGAGCCGGGCCCACGGGTAGCGTGGGCCCGACCCGCACGTCGAGCGTCACCGCGACCGTCGCCCGACGCAAGTCGAAGTCACGCGCTTCGATGCTCTCCGCAGCCAAACCCTCCGACGGAGCGTCGCGCTGCCGCTGGATCATCCCAGAGCGTGACGCGGCGGGGGGAGGAAGAGGCGCAGGCATGGAAGCGGCCGAGTGGGACGAGGGCGACTTCGACGAGACCGACGAGCCCTTTGAGGACACCTGCGACGAATGCGGCCGGCTACTCCAGATGGGACTGTACGAGGGGGATGATCCGCTGCTGTCGGTCGTGCCGGACTCGTCAGCCGTGTACCGAGACTATCCAGAGCGCGACGGCAAGCGAATGGTCATGGTCTGCTCCGCCGAGTGCCTGCGCAAGATCGAGCGGCGATATGGGCAGCGGCCGTTTGACGAGTCGGAGGTCTGGGCGGGAAAGATCGCCTGGGTCGTCATGACGCACGGCGGGACGACCGTCAGCAACGAGGCCCTTGAGCAGGAGACAGGCCTCGACCCTACGCAGATCCTGGCCGGCTTCGACTGGCTGGAGCATCGCCGCCCGAGAAGTCGGAGCGGACCGGACTCGCCCCCTCAGTAGGCGCCATTCCCGCATGACGCTGCATCAGGCGACGCCGTGCTTTGTGTTAGGTCCTCTTGCGCGGACCGGTGGGCCGGTCTCGAAACACCGGGGTCAGGAGGTAACGCGGAGCGTCAGTTCGCCAAGCTGGCGGCCGGTGGTAGTGATTCCGTATCGGCGCGCGTTGTTGAGAGACGCCTTGGTCAGGGCCTTACGCCGGTGGAAGTTCCGGCCCAGCTCGTCTAGGGCCACGGCCAGCGAGCGTGGGTCGCCAGGAGTGTAGGGAATGCCAGTGCTCCCGAGTATTTCCCTCACACCGGGTAGATCGGCGTAGGCGACCGGGAGTCCGTGGGCTTGGGCCTCGATGAGGACAAGCCCGAAAGCCTCCAGACCTCTGGTCGTGAAGACGAAGGCGTCGAAGTTCGGCAGACGGCGCCACAGTTCAGCGCGGGGCAGGAATGGAACAAAATGGACCCGGTCCCGCAGCCCAAGTTCGATAGCCCGCTGCTCCAGATGCTCCCGTAGGGGTCCTTTGCCGATCACGGTCAAGTGGTGCGGCTGATCGGTCAATGCGAGGGATTCGACGGCGGTGATCGTGGATTTGTTGTCGTCCAGGCGACCGGCGTGCACCACGGACAGGGGTCCGATTCCAGTAGGCGGTTGATCGCGTACCCGGGCATCACTCAAACGGATGCCCCACGGGATGACGGTGAGTCGATCGGTGAATCGGCGTCCGGTGAGACGGTCGATGCGGTCGGCGAGGGCGGAGGTCGGGGCGACGATCGCGGCGCTTGCGGCAGCAACTTCATTCATGACCTCGCGTTCCGATGCGCTGCGCTCGGCCACCATCACGTCGGGGCCGTGGGCGATGGCGATGATCGGGATGTTGCCGGCCGTTCGGGTGAAGGCCAGGCTGAGAGCGAACCCGAGGTACTGGGCGTGAATGGCGTTCGGCTGGATCTTCTCGATGAGCGCACCGACCTCACGGGTCAACTCGTCAACGTACGGGTCGAAGTCGGGGCCGTGAGGGCGTTTCGTCGTGGAGAGGATGATCAGATGATCGAACGCGGCCTTCCAGGCCTGATCGACCGGTGCCCTGCCCAGGAAGGTCGTGTGGATATCAGGCATTGCGCCGTAGAGATCGCTGACGAGGATCATGCTCCCGGACGAAGGCACGGAGGTGCGGTTGATGCCGGTCACGATGTTCAGGAGTTTGGAGGTCATGCGGAGATCCCATCAATGGATGCCCGTTGGGTGGGAATCGGAGATCGGGCTCCCAGGGCCACGTCGACTCGTGAGTCATCGGTGGTGATCTGCCTCTCGCGCTGACGAGCTGGCGCCCACCACGACGCCAGGTGCGGCGTGAGGACGGCCGAGACCTCCTCGGCCGGATGTAAGTAGCCGCTACTGTCCTGTTCTGCCGTCCATACTCTGACTGCCGACCTGGGGTAGACGGGATTTATCCCGATCTCTCCCTTGGGGAGGATTCCATTGAAGGGTGTGGGTATTCCCTCGCTGTTCCAGTAATCCCATGCCTCAAGAGCCTTCGCTTTCTCGAAGCAGTGGTAGAGCTGCTGGTAGCGCGGCATGTAGCGGATCTCGCGGAAGATCATCTGCCCGATCAGTCCAGGCGCGACGTTCCGGAGCGTGCTGAGATCAGCGCCAAGGAAGGTGACGGACGCCGCATCCTGGGACGGATGCAGCGCGGTGCGGGCGAACAGGTGGGACAGTCGTCGCCGGACGTACTCGGCGACTCCCGAGCCGAGAGCTGGTTCCATGCCTTCGATGAGCTGGACTAGCCGGTGATAGCGCGGATTGAAACGGGCCAGGTCGAACAACTGGTCCATGCCGTCCACGGCGGCGAAGGCGAGTCGCTTGTAGAGCCAGTTGTTCAGCTCTCCCGCCTGGGCATAGGTCTTGGTCTCCGGAGTAACGGAGTGGAGCATCAGGTATTCGGACAGAACCTCGAAGTACAGGTAGCCAAGGAACGGCACGTGGGCCACGGCGTCGGACAACTGGTCGATGAACTCGGGTGCCGGAGTGGCATGGCCGGCGGCGTTGCGCAGGGCGGCGTCGAGGAACACGGCCGCGGAACGCAGCCCGGTCAGCACGGCGTGGTCGAGCTGGTCGTTCTCGGCCAGGGTCAGGAAGCTCTGGAAGCGCTCGTAGGTACGCAGGTGGACGGCACCGAGATGCAGGTAGTCGACGCCCTTGAGCCGGATCGGGGCGTCCGGGATGACCTCGAAGACCATGGGCGTGGTGGAAGGCTTCGTCCGCATCAGGTAGGTGCCGAGGTTGTGGGGGCGCAGTCCTTCACGCTGACTGACGAGAGGCGAGCAGTACAGGGCTCCGACCAGGCATCCGGTGGAGACGTGCAACTGCCGGCTGATGCGGATGGCGTCGATGTCCTTGGTGGTGTGCAGCAGGTACATCGGCTTTCCGCTGACGAGCGCTTCGGTCATGGCGTTGTGTCGTATCAGCCAGCCGTTGGGGGCTGATGTCTCCAGATACTGGCGCCAGTCGCTCTCGCTTTCGGCCAGCGAGGCAGGAATTTGACGCTGCGCGGGCAGAGTGTAGTCCGTGTGGGCGTGTTCCCATTCGTCGCGCAAGAGAACTCCCGGGGATGGAGGATTGACAGCGGGTCGGGATGATTTCGAGATGCTAAAGGGTCTCGACGTTCGCTCCGGAAAGGCGGTTTCGGCAGTCGAGAACATAGGTTGCACATTTCTCGATCATCGGGAGGTCGAATCGGGTGTGGTCCATGAGAAGCACCACGGCATCAGCGGTCGCCACCTCCTCCGGGCTCGCGTCGACCCGGGGCATGTTCAGCGTGGTGTCGTCACCCTCCGGGATGTTGGGGTCGGCGCCGCGGACCTCGGCGCCGAGGTTGATGAGAAGTTCGGCGACACGTGCCGAAGGTGAATTGCGAAGGTCTGTGGCGTTGTACTTGTACGTCAGGCCGAGCAGCAGGATCCGAGATCCGTTGATGGTCATGCGGCGCTTGTCGAGTGCTTCCACGAGACGCCGGACGACGTAGTCGGGCATGTGGCGGTTCACGTCGTCGGCGAGTTCCACGAACCGGAAAGGGACGCCGAGATCCTGCTGGACCTTCCACGAGAGGAACAACGGGTCGACGGGTAGGCAGTGCCCGCCGACTCCCGGCCCGGGGGTGAACCGCGTGAATCCGAAGGGTTTGGTCGCGGCGGCGTCGATCGCCTCCCAGATGTTCACGCCGAGGGAAGCGGCCAGCATCGCCATCTCGTTGACCATAGAGATGTTGACGAACCGGAAGACGTTCTCGATCAGCTTGGCCAGCTCGGCGACCTTGGTCCCGGACACCGGTACCGTGGTCTGAAAGATGCCGTCGTAGAAACCCTTGATCACGTCGAGTGATTTGGCGTCGATTCCGGACACCAATTTGGGTGTCCCGTCGAACGACCACCGCTTGTTTCCCGGAGCGATACGCTCGGGACTGAATCCGGCCAGGAAGTCCACCCCGCCTTTGAGGCCCGACGCCGTCTCCAGGATCGGCAGCAGCAGTTCCTCGGTGGTGCCGGGATAGGTCGTGGACTCCAGGACAACGACCGCGCCGGGGCGAAGGTGCTCGCCCAGGGTCCGGGCGCAGGACTCGATGTAGGTCAGGTCGGGCACGCCGTCCCGCAGCGGGGTCGGCACGGTGATCACCGCGATGTCGAAGCCGGCCAGCGCGGCAGCATCGGCGGTCACGGAGTAGATCCCGGAATCCAGCACTGCGCGCAGCCGCGAGGAGGCCACGTCCTCCACGTAGGAGTGGCCGACGGCGAGCTGCTGGACGCGGTGCGGGTCCACGTCGTAGCCGACGACACGGTGACCCACCTCTGCGGCGCGTACGGCCAGTGGAAGCCCTACATAGCCCTGACCAGCGACAACTATCTGCATGGCAGCTCCTACTCGATTGCGGTGCTTGAATGGACCGTCGTTCCTGGTCTGGCAAGGAGAAGCGCTGTGCCCCTGGTGTCTGTCGTGATGCCCGTGTACAACTCGGCGGCCACCCTCGGCGCAGCCGTCCGATCGGTGCTCACGCAGACCCACAGCGACGTGGAGCTGCTGGCCACCGACGACCAGTCCTGCGATGGCTCCATGGACCTGCTGCACGAGTTCGCCGAGCAGGACGAGCGCGTTCTGCCGAAGTCGGCACCCGAGCGGTGCGGTGCGGGCCGGGCTCGCAACCTCGCGATCGAGCGGGCCCGCGGGGACTACATCGCCTTTCTCGACAGCGACGACATGTGGCTTCCGGAGAAGACCGAGAAGCAGCTCGCCTTCGCTGCGGAGGTCACTGCGCCTTTGACGTTCACCTCGTACTTCAAGATGGCCGCCGACTACGACGGCGAGAGCACCGACTGGGTTCCGAACGGGCGGGTGGTCCGTGCGCGGGAGCACGTGGACTACCGCGCGATGCTGGTCCAGGACCACATCGGTGCTCTCACCGCCATGTACGACCGCAATGTCCTGGGCACGAGGCTGATGCCGGAGATGCGCAAGCGCCAGGACTACGCTCTCTGGCTGTCGATCATGCGGGACGGCGCTGACGCCCGGGGCCTGGCTGAGCCGCTTGCGGTGTACAGGGCCCACCAGGCGGGATCGCTGTCCTCCAACAAGCTCTCGCTCGTGCAATACAACTGGGCCCTGTGCCGCGAGCACGAGCAACTGTCGGTCCCGCGGGCGACGCGGGCGCTGGCCGGCGCTGTGTGGCAGTCGCTGCGCAACTCGCTCATCTAGATCCGTGCACGGGCCCGAGGAGCCCGGTGCGCAACCGGTTCCTGGGGTGCCCGACTGGGGCCCGCCCCGTGGCCGTGCCGCGTGCTCGGGGGCTGGACCTGGAGGTGGGACTTTGTGGGTCACCGTGCCGTCGGCCGGCTACGCGGCCGAGCCGTCGGCGGCCCTCGCGCGGAGGAACAACTGGAGGAGTAGCCGCCGGTCGGCGACCGGGACGGTCTCCTGACCGCTGTGGAGTGCCTCCCGACCGTGCAGGAAGCGGCGCTGGTTCACGATGAGGTAGTCCCCGGGCTGGAGCATGAAGGAGACCTGCCCCCGGACGAGCTCGCCGGCGAGCTCCCGGGCGGCGTCGGCGTGCGCCTGGCCGAGCTGGGACCTCTCCAGCATCTTGGCGGTGAAGCGGACAAACCCCCCGCCCGGGTCGGAGCCGTCCAGGATCGGGAACGGCTTGTACTCCTCGCCGACGCCGTGCAGGTCGAAGAAGGTCCCGTAGTGGTAGGCCGTCTCGGCCAGGAGGGCGCGGCTGTCCTGCGACAGCCGCGCCACCGCCGCGTGGGCGTCGGAGAGGATGCTGGGGCCGCCGCCGAGCGGGTCGGGGCGAACGCACAGGAGCGTGGTGTAGTCCGGGGGCAGGGTTGCGTTCACCAGGTCCATGTGGAATGCGTTGTACCCGATGCCGCTGGACTTGCCGGGGTCCTTGTCGACCTTGACGCCGATGTCCTTCCACAGGGGCCACCGCGGGAAGGGCGAGAAGGGGACCGCCACCTCGGCCGCGAAGGCCATCGCCAGCCGCAGGAGGCGGTCGTCGTCGGTCCCCAGCGCCTTGGCGAGGGTCCCCAGGCGCAGCACGGCGTATCCGCCGTCATCCCCGGTCAGCGCGTGGCGCAGGATCGCGGCAGATTCCTCGAACCGCGCGGTGGCCTTCAGCTCGGTCCGGTACCGCTCCATGGTGGAGGTGGCCAGGAACGAACCGTCCAGTTCCCACGTGGGGAGAGAACGGTCGATCAGAGCGGCTTGGAGTTCGCTTGGGATGTCGATGAACACGCGGGGTTTCCTTCTCTCTTGGGGTTCTCGGCGGGGACCAGGGGCAGGCGGACGACGATCCGCTTGCCGCCGGTGGCGGTGTCCGGGATGACCTCAGCGCGGCCACGGAGCTCCCGCACCAGGGCGTTGACCAGGAACAGGCCTCGGCCCCCGTGGTCGTGGGCAGTCGGTAGGGGCTTCGGCTTGAACGGGTGGGCATCCGCGACGGCCAGCACCAGTTCGGCCCCGTCCTCGACGGCGAAGCTGACCGTGGCGGTGGGCGAGAGTACAGCCGCGTGCTGCACCACGTTCGTCACGAGCTCGCTGATGATCAGGCGTGCCGTGTCCACGACTTGCCCGGACATACCCCAGCCTGCGAGGACTTTGACGGTCTCACGGCGGGCCAGCGGGACGTGCTCGGCCATGGAGATCACCTGGAGGTCGTGGTGCATCCTGGACATCGCGCAGCTCACCCTCTCTCCGGCGGCAGCTGCCCGGACCGTGACAGAGAGTAATATTTCCAGCATGCAGGGGTGTTCACCATCGTGAACCCACAGCCCCGAAACAGTTCATGGCCGACGAGACACCGCCCGACGGAGCTTTCAAGGCACTGATGCTGGTACCGAAGGTCGCTTGCTTCGCGGACGCCCGTCTGGCCGACTCCATCCACGGGGTCCGCCACAACGCGCGCGTCAGCCTGCTCACATCCGTGCTCGCCATCGAGCTCCGGCTCGACGCCGGCGACGCCGCTGCGCTGCGCGCTGCCGCAGCCATCCACGACCGCCGACGGCGCGACGACCGGGACGACCCCGGCCACGGGCAGCGCGCCGCGCGGCCATCTACCTGCGGCCCGATGAGGTCGATGAAGCAGCATCCGCACGGCAGCAGCGAGAGCTTGGCCCCGTCGCCGTAGTGGATGCTGCCGCCGAACCCGGATAGGACGTGCCAGATGCTGCCGCAGCGGGTACCGGCGAAGCCCCGGTCGACGAGGCACGGGCGGTGGCGGAAGGGACGGGCCAGCCTCCAGCTGCACCACGCTCAGATCCGGCCGCGCAGCCAGGACCGCGCGGGCCGCGGCCAGCCCGGCCGGTCCGCTGCCTGCGATGACGATATTCCGATGCATCACTGGGCTCCCGATTGTGGTGGTGTCGGGCCGTGGGGGGGGGGGGGGGGGCGGGGGGCCCCCCCGGGGGGGGGGGGGGGGGGGGGGCCCCCCCCCCCCCCCCCCCCCCCCACGGCGGGCTGCGCCGGTGCCGAGGGACACCCCACGCCGTCCGGGCACGCCGCTTGACTGGCGGCGCGTCACATCAGGACACCAACGGGCGTCTTCGCTCGGAACGGGACAACTGTGTGCCCGGTGTGTGCCCGCCCCGATCACTCCCTGTCCCCGTCCGCCGCCGTGCGGCATCGTGGTGGCAGACGTCTACATCGCCGGGGGTGGTCCGTGAAACTGGCAACGCATCCGCTCGTGCTGATCCGGCTGGAGAGGGGCTGGTCACTCGCGGACCTCGCCCGGCTCATGCACCGCGAGGCCGCCCGCCATCAGCTGCGCTCAGGAATCGACCGCAACCGGATCTGGAAGTGGGAGCACCAGGTCGAGCCCACCGAGGAGCACCAGCTGCTGCTCGCCCGCGTCCTGGGGGTCCCCGCCGCCGAGGTCGAACACCTGGGGTGGCCGTGGTGGCTGCCCGCCCACGCCGACCCACTCCCGTTCGACCCCGCCGGCAGCCGAGCCGCGATCAGAGAGGCCACCACCGCCCGCATGGACCGCCGAAGCTTCCTCGTCTTCGCCAGCAGCGCCCTGGCCACCGGCGCGGCCCAATGGGCCACCACCGAACCCGGCCGGCTCACCGGCGCTCTGGCCGGGCAGTCCGTCGACCCCGAGCTGCTTTGCTGGTTGGAGGAGCGCACCACGGAGCTGCGCGGCCTGGCCAACGCCAACGGGCCACTCGTGGCCGAGCTGCTGGAGATCCACCTGAAGACCACCGTCGCCTTGATCCAAGAGGCCCGGTACGGCCAGGCCACCGGGCAGCGGCTGCATTTGACGGCGGCGCACCTGGCGCAGTCGCTGGGCTGGCTGCGCTTCGACGCCGCCCAGCACGGTGCAGCACAGCGACTGTGGCAAGGCGCCCTGCACGCGGCCCACCTCGCCGGCGACCGCGACCTCGGGGCCGGCGTGCTGTCCGACCTCGCCTACACCTGCACTTGGCTGGGACAACCCAAGGACGCTGTTCGGATCCTGGGCCACGCTCGCGCCCGCACCACCTCCCCCGCCGCCCGCTCTCTGCTCGACCTGCGCCACGCCCGCGCGCTCGCCGTCCTGCGCGACCGCTCTGGCGTCACCAGAGCTCTGGCTTCCGCCGAGAACGAGCTGGAGCACTCCGACCCACGGCACGCACCGGGGTGGGTGGCATGGATGTCCCCGGCGGACCTGTCCGCGGACGCCGGCCGCTGCTGGCTGGACCTGGGCGACCAGCACCGCGCGGCCGCCGCAATCGAGGGAGGGCTCTCCCAGCTCGATCCCGCGCGACGACGCACCCGGGCGGTCTTCCTCACCTACCAGGCCGAAGGCGACCTCCGCGACAAGGACATCGAGGCCGCCGCCGAACACGCACGCCTCGCACTCGACACCTCGCTGGACAGCAAGGCCACCCGCTGCCTCGACCTCGTCACAACCCTGATCAACCGCTTCGAGCGCCACAGCGAGCCAGCAGCAGCCGATCTGTGCGACTACGCCCGCCATCGCCTGGCGGCGTGATTCCTCCATCAAGCACGAACACGACTCGCCCTGGCCAGCTGACATTCCCGTGCCGGTGAGCCACCGCGGTCCCGCGATACCGGCCCAGCGCGTTGGTAGCGTCGGAGGATGCCGTGCCGACCGGCTTGGCTTGCCATTCGACGGGGAGAGACCTCATGGCCACCACGATCCGCAGGGCAGTGATCCCCGCCGCCGGACTGGGCTCCCGCCTGCTGCCGCTGACCAAGGCAACCCCCAAGGAGATGCTCCCGGTCGGCGACAAACCAGTCATCGAGCACACCGTTCGCGAGCTGGTGGCGTCGGGCATCACCGACATCACCATCGTCGTCTCGGGCGGCAAGTCCCTGATCCAGGAGCACTTCCGCCCCAACCCCGCTCTCGTCGACCAGCTGCGCGCGGACGGCAAGGCCGCGTACGCGGACGCGGTGGAGGAGGTCGCCGAGCTGTCCCGGCGCGGCCACATCACCTACCTCGACCAGCACGGCCCCTACGGCAACGGCACCCCGGTCCTGAACGCGGCCCGCAACTTCGGCGACGAGCCGATGCTGGTCCTGTGGCCCGACGACGTCTTCGTCGCCAAGGTCCCCCGCGCCCAGCAGCTGATCCGCGCGTACGAAGCGACCAGCTGCCCCGTCCTGGCCCTGATGCCGATGGAACCCGGCGACTCCCAGCGCTACGGCGTGCCTGTGGTCAAAGAGGACCTGGACGACGGCCTACTGCGGATCACCGGACTGGTCGAGAAGCCCAAGCCGGCCGACGCACCCTCCGCGTACGCGGCCATCGGAGGCTACGTCGTGACCCCTGGCATCATCGACGAGCTGCGCGAGCAGACCAAGCGCTGGTACGAGCACAAGACCGGCGAGGTCTACCTGACCAACGCCCTCAACGCCTACGCGGCCAGCCGCGCCGTGTACGGCCAGGTCATCCAGGGCCGCTGGTACGACACCGGCAACCCAGCCGACTACCTCGTCGCCCAGTTCGCCTCCGCCCTCGCCCATCCCGAATACGGGCCTCTGCTGCGCCAGCTCGCCCGCGACCTCGACGGCCACCCCAGCGCCAACCCGACCAGCTGATCCGTCTCCCTTGGACCGCACGGTCCGACCAGAGCGCCGGCGACGACGGAGTTCGACAAGGTGCCCGAGCGAGTCGGCCGACCTGGCACCGGCCCTGTCCTCGGAAGGCCGCGGGTC
Organism: Streptacidiphilus sp. EB129; assembly: GCF_041262645.1. Taxonomy (NCBI): domain Bacteria; kingdom Bacillati; phylum Actinomycetota; class Actinomycetes; order Kitasatosporales; family Streptomycetaceae; genus Streptacidiphilus; species Streptacidiphilus sp. EB129. Next base: position 161,143 of record NZ_JBGCCS010000013.1, on the reverse strand, counting down.
CCCGGCATCATGCAGCCCGCGTCCTGCGGTGGGTGGCCGGTAGGACCAGTGACGCGGGTCGCAACGCGGGCGCGCCGAATCGGGCGATGGCCCGATCGACCGTCGGTTCCAGGCTCCGCTTCAACTCCGTGCGCTGGTCGAAAGTGAGTTGCACGGACGCGGATTCGCTCGGTGCCAGGCCGTGGACCCGTACCGTGATCGCTCGCAGCCGGGCACGTTGCAGGGCGAGCGAGTCGAGCAGGGTATAGGCGGTCTGTTGCAGGGTGGCGGTGTGGTCGGTCGCCTCGGGCAGGGTTCGCGAGCGCGTGGTGGTGGTGCGGTCGGCGTAGCGGACTTCGAGGTCCATGCGTCGGGTGACCTGGCCGGAGGTGCGCAGCCGTGCGCCGAGTTCGACGGCGATCGACAGTGCGGCGCGGCGTGTGGCGGTCGGGTTGGTGGTGTCGTGTTCGAAGGTGCGGCGTGCGGAGATGCTGGCGGGTGGGCCCTGGGGTTGGACGGTGCGTGGGTCGGTCCCCGTGACGCGTTCGGCGATGAGGCGCCCGGTGGTGGCGCCGGTCATGCGCTGCAGGGTGGGTAGCGGGACGGTCCGCAGGTCGCTGATCGTGGTCAGGCCGTAGCCGGCCAGGGTGCGTTCCACAGCGGGGCCAACGTCCGGCAGGGCGCGGACCGGGAGCGGGTCGAGGAGGGTGGTGATCGCCGTGGGGTCGTTGGGGATCTGGTGGATGGTCCCGGGGTCCGTGGTCTGTGCGGCGAGGGTGGCGATCAGCCGGTTGGGGCCGATTCCCAGGGTCGTGGTGACGCCGTACCGTGCCTGGACGCGTAGCTGCAGGAGCTGGGCCAGGTCGGTGGGGTGCAGGTCGAAGTAGCGCGTCGCCCCGGACAGGTCCAGCAGTGCGGCGTCGGGCGGCAGCGCCTGCACGACCGGTGTCAGGTCTTCCATCGGTGCAAAGAGCTGCCGGTAGATCTCCTCCTGGCACCGGTGGAAGTGCGCGTACACGATGATGGCCATCAGCCTGCGCTGCCCGGAGAGGCGTGCCACATGCGCCGGGTGTTGGCGGCGTCGTCACCCGGTGTCTGCAGGTCGGCCCAGGGGTTGAGGGTGTAGCCGGACGGCAGGGTCAGCACCCGCCCGGGGTCCGGAGACGGGGTGTCGTCGGTGGGGGCTGCGGTGAGGAGGCGGTGCACGGCGGCCGCTCCCCCGGTCTTGTGGGCGTCGGCGAGGTCGGCCAGGTTCCAGGCGGCGGTGCCGACCACGCTGATGCTCCGCGGGCCGCGCCGCTGGACGGTGCCGCGCACCAGGAGCAGGAAGCTGTGGAAGACGACGTTGGCGCAGGCGGCGGCGTCGTCGAAGAAGGCGAGGTCGACCAGGCCGGTGCCGTCGTCCAGGGTCGCGAAGATGATCCTTTTGCCGGTCCGGTTCGGGGGCGTCTGGTTGGCGACTTTCGCTCCGGCGACCAGGACGGTCTCGCCGCGGCCGGCCTGTGCGAGCAGTCGGGCCGGGGTGACCGCGAGGTCCTTGAGCAGCTGGTGGTGCTCGGTCATCAGATGCCGGGAGGCATCGAGTCCCAGGATGGACAGTTCCTCCCCGAGTGCTTCGTGGCTGGTCATCACGGGCAGGCCGGTGGGGGCCGGGGCGGTGGTGTCGTCGGCGAGGGTGAGCTGGGTGGGGATGGCGGTGTTGTGGTGCTGGCGGTGGAGTTCGGCGACCTGGAGCAGTAGTTCGCGTCGGTGCTGGCCCCGGGCCAGGGTGTCCAGGGCGCCGATGCGGGCCAGTCGTTCGGCGATGGGGCGTGAGGGGCGGGCGCGGGTGAACCAGTCGGTGACCGAGGTGTAGGGCTGGCCGGCGACGATCCGCTGGGTCTCGGCTTCGCTGATGCCCTGGACGTCGCACAGGGCAAGGCGGATCCCCAGTCGGCGTTCCCCGTCGGCGGAGTCGGCCGCGGGGGCGGGTTCGGCGCGGTAGGTAGCGGCGGAGGTGTTGACGTCGACGGGCAGGATCGGCACCCCGAAGCGGCGGGCGTCGGCCAGGATCAGCCGGGCGGGGTACATGCCCGGGTCGTGAGTCAGGACGCCGGCGAAGAACTGCGCAGGATAGTGCCTCTTGAGCCACGCGGACTGGAAGGTCGGCACCGCGAACGCCGTACCGTGGGCAGCGCAGAAGCCATAAGCAGACACCGCGGCGAGAACGTCCCAGACCTCCAGGGTGACCTCGCGGGTGTAGCCGCGGTCGTGGCAGTGCTGCAGGAACCAGGCCCGGATCGCGGGCTGGCGCTGCGTGTCGCCCAAGGCGCGGCGGGTGACGTCGGCGAAGCCGAGATCGCAGCCGGTCATCGTCGAGATGATCTGCATGACCTGCTCGTTGAACACCACGACGCCGAGCGTCGGTTCCAAGGCGGGGATGAGGTCGGGGTGCGGGTAGTGGGGTTTGCGGCGTCCGTGGCGGGCCTCGATGAAGGGGGTGACCATGTCGGCTGCGACCGGGCCCGGGCGGAAGAGGCTGATGTCGATGACCAGGTCGTCGAACGTCTCCGGCTGCAGACGGCCGATCAGATCCCTCTGCCCGGGCGACTCAATTTGATAGCAAGCCAAAACCTGGGCGGAGCGGATCAGCTCGAACGTGGCGGGGTCGTCCGGGGCGACCTGCTTCGGGTCGTCCGGGTCCAGGTGCTGGCCGGTGGTGCGGGTGATCTCGGTGAGCGTGTGGGCGATCGCGGACTGCATCCGCACGCCCAGGATGTCGAGTTTGATCATAGAGAGGTCTTCGATGTCCTCCTTGTCGAAGAACGACATCGGAATGCCCTCGCCGCTGGTCGGGGCGACGGGGGTGCGGTCCAGCAGGGTGGCGTCGGAGATGATCAGGCCGCAGGGGTGCATGGCGATGCCGCGCGGCAGCGCGTCCAGGCCCTCGACCAAGTCCCACAGCTGGCCGTAGCGCTCTGCGTTGGCGGCGACCTCGCGCAGTTCGGGCAGTTCGGCCATGGCGGAGCGGGCATCTTTGGCGCGGATGTGCGGGAACGCCTTGGCGAGCCGGCCGATCTCGTGCGGATCGATGCCCAGAGCGGCGCCCGTGTCGCGGATGGCGTGGCGGACCCGGTAGGTCTCCGGCATGGACACCGCCGCCACCCGCTCGGAGCTGTAGCGGTCGAACACGGCCCGGTAGACCTCCAGGCGCCTGGCACTCTCCACGTCGACGTCGATGTCGGGCAGTGTCTTGCGCCGGGTGGAGAGGAAACGTTCCATCAGCAGAAGACCGTGGTCCATCGGGTTAGCGCCGGCGATCCGCAGCAGGTGCACCACAAGTGAGCCCGCGCCCGACCCGCGCGCGGTGGCGCGGATGCCCAGGGCCCGCGCGTCGTCGACCACCGCGGCGACGGTGAGGAAGTACGTTTCCATGCCGGTGGCGCGGATGATCTTCAGTTCGTGTTCGAGGCGCTCCCAGGTGGGGCGGTCGTGGTGGTAGCCGCGGATCACCATCTCGGCGGTGACCCGGGAGCGCAGCACCCGGTCCGCCGTCCTGGTCTTCGCGCCCACCAGGTGCGGCTCGGGCAGATGCAGCTGCCCGAGCCCGAGGTCGGCGTGAGGGTCCATCCGGCACTCGTCGGCCGTGGCCTGTGTGGCGGCCAGGAGCGCAGCGGCTCCCCCGTGCTCTCGTCCGGCCGCAGCGGCGATCTTCTCGGCGACGGCGCGCATCGCGTCCGGCGGCTTGAGCCACCGCTGCCCGCAGTCGAGTCGGGCGGGGTCGATCGGCACCATGCGCCGGGCCGCGTCCAGCACGTCGGCAACGGGGCCCTGGCCGGGGTCGGCGTAGCGCACGGCGTTGGTCAGCACCGCCTCGATGCCCAGGTCGGCTGCCAGGCCGACGGTGTGCGCGGCCAGGCGCAGTGACCCAGGTCCGGTTCCGTCCCGGTGGTGGGCGACAGCGGCCAGGCGCAGGCGGTCGCCGAACAGGTCGCGCCAGGGAGCGAGCAGAGTGGTTGCGCGGTCCGCGCGTCCGGCGGACAGGGCGCGCAGCGGCTCGGAGTCCGGGCCCAGCAGCACGGTCAGGCCGGCGTCGGCGCAGTGCGCAAGCGCGGACCATGCCAGCAGTGGTGTGCGCGTTGCGGGGTCGGCGTGGGCGGCGCTGATCAGGCGGCACAGCGCAGCCCAGCCCGACCCGTCGCGCGCGAGCAGCGTGATCCGGGGTGCGGACTCGTCGACGTGCGCGCCGCCGCGCACCGGCGAGCGGCGCGCAGTGGGAGTGGTGGGGGCGGGTGGTTCGCGCAGGGCGACGGCGAGGTTGGCGCCGAAGATCGGGCGCACCCCGTCCTTGATGCACTGCTTGGCGAAGCGCACGACGCCGGACACGGTGTCGCGGTCGGTCAGCGCGAGCGCGTCCATCCCGCGTTCAGCGGCGCGGCGCACCAGGTCCTGGGGGTGGGAGGCGCCGTAGCGCATCGAGTAGCCGGACGCCGTCTGCAGATGGGTAAACACACTGCCCGCGCCTCCTTGCTCCCGATAGCCCCCTCACCCAACCTGTCCCCTTTGTCCCCTTCGATCGTACGACCAAATCGTACAGATGTGCGAACATGTGGAGGCTAGCAGGCCTCACGGGTCATCACCACCGAGTACCGCGCCCGCCTGGCACCAGCGCCTGGCCCGTGCGCGCCCACTGTCAGCCTGTTCGAGAGAGCCGCTCGCCGACGAACCGAAAGCCCGTGTCCGGTTGACGGCCAGGGCTGGTGACCGGGGCGTTGCCGCTGGTGACTGAGTCACCAGTTCAGTCACCAGTTGCGCATCAGTGCAGGTCAGAGGGTTGATGCCTCCTCTCACGCTGTGGGGTGCGAGCGGCTGGTGACTGGAGCGCCCGGGGCTGCGGGGACTGGTGACTTCACAGTCACCAGTGCTCTGTTGTCGTCTTGTGATGCTGGCCGGGTGACTTCGGTGACCGGGGCGGTGACCAGCACCGGGTTTGGTCAGGGCAGGAGATCCACCAGTTCCCTGGAAGGCCCGCTGATGCCCCGCACCGCCACCGATCGACCACCGCGTACCGTGCCGGACGGCTCCCCGGCGACGCTGCCCCCTGCCGGACTGGACCGGGCCCACCGTCGCGGGCTGCTGGTGCGTCTGGGGGTGTGGGCGGCGATCGCCGCCGGCCCGCTGGCCCTGTTCACCTCCTGCGCCAGTGCCCCGGTCCCGCGCACTGCCGCGCACACCGCTGCGCCGACGGCCCCTGCGACGGTGGGCGCGGACCCGGCCGGGTTTGCGCAGATGTTCGTGTCCCTGTGGCTGCGCGCAACCAGCACGGCCGACGATGCGCAGTCCCGCGCGGTGCGCGCGATGGCCCCGGGGGTCGACCTGCTGACGGATGCGCAGAACGCACAGACTGCGCAGAGCGCGCAAGGCGGTCCGAGCGTTGCGCAGACCGCGGTGATCCGCAGTGCGCAGATCCAGCCCGGCTACTGGTCGGTGGTGGTGGCGGCCGAGCTGGGATCCGGCAGCACGCTCCAGGTGCGCTACTTCACCGTCCCGGTCCAGACCGCAGCGTCCGCCGGGAGCGGTGTGCTGGGGGCGATGACGGTGGCAGCGGCCCCCGCGGAAGTAGCCGCACCCACCAGCGGTGGCACCGCGCAAACCGTCTACGCACTGGACGCGGCACCGGGCTCGGCGCTGGCCCAGTCCGCGTCCGGGTTCCTCCAGGCCTACCTGACCGGCGCAGGTGCCACCGCCCCGCTGCTGGCGCCGGGCGTGCAGATCGCCCCACTGTCTCCAGCGCCCTATGCGCAGCTGCAGGTGCTGTCAGTGGGTGTGGACCGCGCGGGCATGGACGGCCCTGTCCCGGCGGACGGCACCACGGCCGAGGTGTGGGTCCAGGTGGACGGCACCGATCCGGCCGGGAGCAGCTGGCCGCTGCGCTACGCCCTGCGCATGCGCGCGCGGGCCGGCCGCTGGGAGGTGGCCGCGCTAGAGCCCGGCCCGTTGCTCACCGCAGCCCAGCCATCCACCCCCACCCCGGTGGCCGTACCGGTGGCGCCGAACCCCAGCACCGCCACTGCCTCTCCCGCCTCTCCCTGAACCGGCCCTGCTGCGCACCCCGTGCGCAGCCGCGGGCGCGCTGTGCGCGGACCGCCAGCCTCTGTGCATTTTCCGTACGAGCTTGGAGCGCGTCATGAGTCGACCTGCCGTTCTGGCCGGGGCCCTGCAGGGCCTGGGCAACCACTTCATCGGGATGTTCGCGGGGTGGGCTCTTCCCTCGCTGGAAGCGGCCGGCGGGCTGATCGTGGTGGTCACGATGGTCCGCCGGTTCTCGTTGAAGGCCGGGATCGGGGCGGCGCTGGCGCTCGTGCTGATGCTGGGGATCTACCAGTCGCGCGCGCAGCTGGCGTCGATGTTCACCAATGAAGTGCAGACCGCGTCCACCACCGGTGCCGCGCAGCACAGCCTCGTCATGCCCCTGGGCGGTACGGGCGGGCTGCGGTGAACCCGGGTAAGGGCGAGGCGGTGCTGATTGCGCGCTCCTATACCCGGGCGCGCCGGCATCCGTGGGTGCTGGGCCGGGTCGGGGACTGGACGCTGCCGCTGGGGCCCTACACCCCAGCGCAGCTGGTGGTGGCCGGGGTGGGGGTGCTGGCTCTGATCGAGACCTACGGGGTGTGGGCGCCGTTGTTGGGGCCGGTGCCGGTGTTCGCGCTGGGGGCGTCGGTGTGGGCGGTGCGCAGTGTGCGCATCGGCGGGCGGGTTCCGGCGGCCGCGCTGCTGGGTTTGGTGTCGGCGTTGCTGCAGCCGCGCGCCGGGCGGATCGGCGGGCGCACCGCGCGCGACCGCGCACCGGCAGAACTGTTCGACGGCTTCTACGTCACCTCCACCGAGGTCCCAGCCACCGGCTTCGACGGCCTGTCAGCCCCCGCTGCGCACACAGTGCGCGCAGTGCGCGCAGTGCGCGGACCGGTTGCGCAGCTGGTTGCGCAGACCGCGCAGCACCAGCCGGTGGCGGTGCGCAGCGGTAGCGCGGGTGGGCCGGTGGTCGCGCCGACGGTGCTGCAGCGGCTGCTCGCCGCCTCCAGCGACCACTCCGTGGCAGCGCCCGTATATAGAGGAGTGGAGTAGCGATGCGCGTCCCGATTCGTCATGTGGTCGACAACCTGCTGTGGACAGTGCACGGCACAGTGTGGGCGGTGTACCGGGTCACCCCGGTCGCCACCCGCTACGCCCCGGCGCGGGCCCGCAGGGAGCTGTTGGGCCGGTTGACCACGATGGTGCGTCAACTCGATGGTGCGCCGCGCTGGTACGGGCTGTGCGCGCAGGTCGACCACGGCGAGGTCATCGGACGGATGGTCGACGGGGTGGATCTGGACGCCCATCCCGAGTGGGAGGAGGTCGCCGACGCCGCGCTGGGCCTGCTGGTGGATCAGGAGATGCACCGGCGCACCCATTGGCTCGCGGTCCCTCTGCAGGCGCCCTCGGGCCGGGCTGAGGTCCAGGCCGCTGCCCGGGCCGGGTGGAGCGAGGTGGCGCACCTGCTCGGGCTGCCGCCGGTGATGGTGGACGCCGCCGAGGTCGCCGCCTACCGCACGCGCGCCGCCCAGGTGGCGGCACAGCTCAGCGGCGGCCCGCAGCTGCGTCCGGCGCGGCCGGCGGAGATCGTGTGGATGTGTCAGCACGCGGTCCACCGCGGCCTGGAGGAGCCACTGCTGCTTCAGGCGCAGTCGGCGACCACCGGCGCGGGACGTCTGGTCAACGGTGTGCTGCGCTCGCCGTCGTACCAGGGACTGGGGCAGGTGCGGCTGACGGAGGGCGGCCACGATGCCAGTCCGCAGCGGGCGAGCGGGCGCCAGTCGGGTGCGTGGTGGCGCCGGGCGGAGGGGACCTCGCCGGTGCGGCGCCAGTGGCTGGAGGTGGAGAGCGCCCAGGGCACCTCCTACCAGGCGCAGCTGGTGATCGGTGAGCAGCCGTCGGCGGTGGAGTGGTCGAGTGCGGACGTTTTGGCGCAGTTGGAGGTGATGCCGTTCGGGGTGGACTACGTGGTGGATCTGCAGGTGGTGCCGGCGGAGAAGGCGCGGCGTCAGGTGCGGCAGAAGAAACGTGAACTGGTGGACCAGTCCGAGCAGTACGGGGCGGAGACCACAGGGCTGCCGGACAGTATCTTCGGTGCGGCCGGTGACCTGGGTGAGCAGAGCGTGCGGTTGGAGCGGACCTCCAGCGAGGTCGAGGTGCAGTCGGTGACTGCGCTGACGGTGTGGGGTGACACCCCGGCGCTGTGCGACGAGCGGGCCCGCGCGCTGGAGGGGGCGCTGTCCGGGATGAACTACACGGTGATCCGGCCGATCGGCGGCCAGGTGCAGTTGTTCGCCTTGTCGCTGCCCGGGGCGGCGGCGTCGCCGAAGCTGCGGGAGTTCCGTCAGCACGAGCTCTCCGAGGACTGGGCGATGCGTGGGGCCGGTTCCAGTCTGGAGCTGGGGGACGCGGTGGGGGCGCTGGTGGGGGTGAGCTTGGACTGCGGCACGGTGCGGCCGGTGCTGCTTGACCTGGCCGGCGCGCCTGGGCGCAACGTCTCCGCGTCGATGGGGATCGTGGGTGAACTGGGCTCGGGCAAGTCGGTCTGCGAGAAGCTCCTTTGCAGTGCGGTGGTGGACCGGGGCGGGCAGGCGATCGTGATCGACCGCACCCCGCTGCGCGAGTGGGCCTCCTTCGCCACCGCCGCCACCAACGGCAGGGCGCAGATCGTGGACGCGGCGACAGCGACGGTGAGCATCGACCCGTTGCGGCTGTTTCCGCCGGCCGACGGGGTGCGGTGGGCGATGAGTTACCTGACGCTGCAGCTGGGCATCGGGCCGATGACCCCGGCCGGGGCGGTGCTCAGTCACGTCGTGCACAAGGTCGCTGCCAGTACCCGGCCCAGCATGCGCGCGGTCCTAGAGGGCCTGGACCAGTTGGCTGCCGAGCCCGAGCAGCCCAAGCGGGCGCAGGAGGCTGCGAACCTGGCCGACATGCTGCGGATCGTGGCCGACGACCGGTTCGGCGCCATGGTGTTCGACCCGACGCTGCCGCCGCTGCGCTGGCAGGACCTGGACGGCGACATGGTCGTGATCACCACCGCGGGCCTGACCCTGCCCTCCCGCGAGGCCCTGGCCAAGCCTGAGCTGCTGGCCCAGCAGCCGCTGGAGGCGCTGATCGGACGCGCGGTGCTGTACCTGGTGGCCGCCGTGGCTCGCACGGTCGCGTTCAGCGACGCGAGCCGGTTCTGCCTGATTGCTCTGGACGAGTGCTACTGGCTGACTTCCTCCACCGAGGGCAGCGCCCTGGTCCACGAGGTCGTCCATGACGGACGCAAACACGCCGCCGGAGCGCTGCTGGGCTCGCACGACGAAGAGGAACTTGGGGATGCCACCACCCGCGGGCTGCTCGGCTACAAGGCCGTCATGCGCCACAGCGACCGGTCCCTGGCCCGGCGCAGCGCTGCGTTCCTGGGCCTGGACCCGGGCAACGAGGAGGTCGTCAGCGACATCACGATGCTGTCGCCGGCCCGGGAGGAGGCGGACGACGAGGACCACAAGGGCGAGTGCCTGCTGCGTGACAGCCAGGGCCGCATCGGCCGGATCCGGGTCCTGATCCCGGAAGTGGAACGCATCAGCGTACGGATCCGCACCACCCCGTCCTCCGCCCAGGCGCACGATCAGCGGCCCGCCGAACCGCCGGACGCGCCCCCACCCGGGGTCGGGAACCGGCGGCTGCGCCGCCCGGCGGCCAAGGCGTCGGTGGGAGGGACGCGTTGAGTACCACCGGCCGCCTGGTGAGGCTGCTGTGTCGGTGTCCGACGCGCTACCAACTGCGCCGCGTGGTGACGCTGGCGGTGACGATGGTGCTGTTCACGCTGACCAGCCTCCAGGTCGCGGCTGCGGCCGATGGCGGCAGCACCCCGGGCATCCTGGGCCCTTTCGACGTCACCAGCTCGGAGAACGTGCCGCTGGACCACTACGAATTGGTCTCCAACCCCGGCTCGGTCACCGACTTCCAGCAGGAAGCCCAGTCCTACCTGATGGGCGCTCTGTTCTCACTGGTGCGCATGGTGGTGGGGCTGGAGTGCTGGCTGATCCACTGGGCCTATAGCTTCCCCCTGGTCCAGGCCGTCAGCCAGCAGTCGCAGCAGCTCGCCGACGCCTACCGCCTCTACGTCGTCGACGCCCTCGGGCTGCCTGGCCTGTTCCTGGCCTGGGCGGTGGTGGTCTGCTCGATCATGCTCATGCGCGGCAAGGTCGGTAAGGCCCTGGGCGAGCTCGCTCTCACGTTCCTGATCGTCGCTGTTGCCGCCAGCGCTCTGGTGCGCCCGGACGTGATCCTGGGCGCGGGCGGACTGCTCGACCAGACCCGCCAGGCCAGTCTCGAGGTCGCCTCCATCACCACCCACCACGGTGCCCCGCCGCCGGCGAGCGTGGACCCGGCCAGCGTGTCCGCGCCGATCCAGCAGTCCCTGACCGAGACGTTCGTCGCCGAGCCCTACCAGTTGCTCCAGTTCGGACGCCTGATCCCCCAAGGCGACAAGGCCTACCCGGCGTACCAGGCCGCGATCTCGATCGGCCCGTTCAACACCAACGCCCACGCCGACGGCTCCGCCCCGTGCGTCAAGATGACCGGCCCCGGCGCGGACGGCTTCTGCAAGACCGGCGACGCCCCCACCCCACCGAACTGCTCGGGGCTGACAGCGTTCGGCAAAACCGTCTGCGAGGAGAGCGGCCCCACCAGCGCCAGCAACTTCCGCTCCTACACCGACCTGGCGAACGGCTTCAAAACCGTCGACCCGGCCGTGTCCGCCTACATCGCCCCTCCGTCGTGGGACCGCGTGTTCGGCGCCCTGCTGGTACTGATCGCCGCCCTGGTGGTCGGCATGATGGTGCTGGCGATGGTGATGGCGATGTTCGCCGCCCAGTTCGCCGACGCGGTCCTTGCCTCCTGCGGCTACGGCGCCCTGGTGTGGGCCACCCTGCCCGGACCGAGCCGGGCCGTGCTCTGGCGCTGGGTGGGCAGCTTCGTCTCCTCAGCGCTGGTGATGTTCACCGCGGCGGTGTTCCTGCCGCTGTTCGGCGTCGCCGTCAACGCGTTCCTCGGCGGCGCGGGACCCGGCCTGATCCCGCGCCTGTTCCTGGTGGACCTGCTCGCCGTGGCCGGACTCGGCTTCCACCGCCGCCTGCTGGCCGGCGCCGGATCGGTCGGCACCCGGGTGGCCAACCGGCTGCGCTGGGCCAGGATCGGCGGCTCCGGATCCGGGGACGACGCCACCCGCACCGGCCAGGTCCTCGCCGGCGCCCTCGCCCAGGCCGGTATCGGCGGCGGCCTCAGTGCCGGCGCAGGGATGGGACTGCTCGGCGGCAGCGCGGCCGGCTCCCCCGCACACGCCCATCTCCTGCGCCGCGCCCGAATGCTGTCCAGCGCCCGCGCACTGGGCGACATCCCCGGCACTCCCCTGCACCCCGGACGGCTGCTGGGCGACGCCACCCGCCAAACCCGGCACGCCCTGTCCCCGGCCACCACGGCGGTCCGTGCCGGCCACCACCTGTGGAAGGGCAAAGCCCTGTCCCCCGAAGCACTGGAGCGACGCACCATCAAACCAGGCACCGGTGGTCACCTTCCGGTCGGCTCGCGCCTGCACAACCGGCTCATCCAGACCCGAGGCGGCCGCACCCTGCTCGGCACCAGCCACCTGGCCTGGAACACCACCCTCGGCGCGCCAGCCACCTGGACCCGAGCCCGCCGACACGGCGTCACCCTCATGGACAACGCCGAACGCCAGGCGCGGCACTACCAGCTTGAGTACCAGAACTACCGGGACACCGAGTGGCTGCCCGGCGCCCGCGCCATGACGACACCCGCCCGCGAGATCGCCAAAACCAGTCAACGCCTGAGCACCGCCGCCTCGCTCTACTCCCCGCACCACGCCGACACGGTACGCCGCGCGGCCACCGCGGCCGCGGCGCCACCCGCACCCACGCCCACAGCGCCCACCCCACGCGCAACGACATCGGGACCGATGCGGCCCCCGCACCGCACCGCCAGCACCAGCGCAGCGCCGGACCCCGCGCGGGAGAGCTTCGTGGAGTACCTGCACCGGGTCCAGCGCGAAGCCCGTGACCGGGACGGCGGCGCATGAAGACGCTAGCCTTCCTCGTCGCCCTGGGCGTCACCGCCCTGGGGCTGCTCGCGCTGCCCCTGGGGCTCGCGGCCAGCGGCGCGGCCAGCGCCTCCGCCAGCACCGCGTCGGGTGCGGGCCCGGTGGCGGCCGGGTTCCCCGCGGTGCTGGCCACCGCCTACCAGCAGGCCGCCACCCGCGCCCCGCAACTAGTCCCGGCCTGCAAGGGGATGCGCTGGCAGATCCTGGCCGGCGTCGCACAGGTCGAGTCCGACCAGGCCAGCGGCCACAGCATCGCGGCCGACGGCGAGATCACCCCGCCGATCATCGGCCCGCGCCTGGACGGCACCGGCGCCGGCGGCAACACCACCGTGGTCCGCGACACCGACCACGGCCGCTGGGACAGCGACACCGTCTACGACCACGCCATCGGCCCGTTCCAGTTCCTGCCCTCCACGTGGGCCACCGACGGCCTCAACGGACGCGGCACCGCCGCTGCCCCGGACCCGGAAAACGCGTTCGACGCCGCCCTGACCGCAGCGGTCTACCTGTGCGGCAACGGCCGCGACCTCACCCAACCCGCCGCACTGCACGACGCCCTGTATGCCTACAACCACAGCAACGCCTACGTGACCCAGGTCGAGGCTGCCATCACCGAGTTCGACCAGCAGGTCCCCACCAGCGCGGGCCCGACGAGCGGACGGGCCGCCATCGTGATCCGGGCGGCCCTCTCCCAGCAAGGAGTCCCCTACTCCTGGGGCGGCGGCACCGCCCACGGCCCCAGCCGCGGCATCTGCTGTTCCAACGGCGGCCAGAACGGCAGCCTGATCGTCGGCTTCGACTGCTCGGGACTGACCCTGTACGCCTACGCCCAGGCCGGGATCACCCTGCCACGCCTGGCCTCCGACCAGGCCGGCATCGGCCACCGCATCCCCGCCTCGGCAGGCCTGGCCGCACTGCACCCAGGCGACCTCATCTTCTACGGCTACATCCCCGGCAGCGACTCCTCCATCTACCACGTCGCCATATACCTCGGCGCCGGCAAGCAAGTCGCAGCGCCGCGCCCCGGCCTCGGCGTAGAGGTCGAGCCCGTAGACATCGCCGGAGGCTCCTACGCCGGCGGGATATCAATCGTATGAAAAACCGCAAAACATCCCTAATCGCCCTCGGCCACACCCGCATTGCCCGCCCACTCACCCGCGTAGGAGAACGGAGTGTTTTCACCGGGGTGAAGTAGAGCCACGGATTCGGTCTGTTGGGGAGCCAGTGGTTCTTCGGTGAGTTCGGGAGCCAGTAGGTGTGATGGTGTGGAACATGCCGCTTTCGGAGTAATCGTGAGGGCTTGGGCTGTTCGGCCGTCACGCTGTGCCTGTTGATCACGGTCCAGGTCAGGGAGACCGCTGGTGCACAGGTCACGTGAGTGGCTGTTCGAGAGGATCCGCCGGGCTCAGCGCGAGCAGGGGCTGTCGGGGCGGGAGCTCGCCGCGCGGTTCAAGGTGTCGCGGAACACGGTGAAGAGGGCGTTGGAGTCGCCGGTGCCGCCGAAACGCAAGTCGCCGCCGCCGCGCAAGAGCGTCTTGGAGCCGGTGAAGGGCTTCATCGACGCGATGCTGCGCGAGGACCTGGACGCGCCGTCGAAGCAGAAGCACACAGTCCCGCGGATCATCGAGCGGCTGGCCGCGGAGCACGACTTCGAGCTGGCCCGGAACACCACGGTCTGGGACTACGTCTCCAAGCGGCGCCCGCAGATCCGGGCGGAGGCCCTGGAGGGGCGCCGGCACCTGGACGGGATGGTGCCGCAGGCGAAGCGGCCGGGGGAGGAGGCGGAGGTCGACTTCGCGGACTTCTGGCTGGACCTGGCCGGGCAGCGGCGCAAGTGCGTGCTGTTCACGCTGCGGCTGTCCTACTCGGGCAAGGCGGTGCACCGGGTCTACGCGACGGCCTCGCAGGAGGCGTTCTTGGAAGGGCACCTGGAGGCGTTCACGGTGCTGGGCGGGGTGCCGTCAGTGCACATCCGCTACGACAACTTGAAGCCGGCCGTCAAGCAGGTGCTGTTCGGCCGCTCCAGGTTGGAGTCGGCGCGGTGGGCGTCGTTCAAGTCCTGGTACCAGTTCTCGGCGTTCTACTGCGCGCCGGGCGAGGACGGGGCCCACGAGAAGGGCGGGGTGGAGCACGAGGGCGGGAGGTTCCGCCGCAAGCACCTGGTCCCGCCGCCGGTGGTGGAGTCGCTGGCGGAGCTGAACGAGCGCCTGGCGGCGATCGACGTCGCCGAGGACGCCCGGCACATCCACGGCCGGCCGACTTCGATCGGGTTCGACTTCGAGGCCGATCGCGAGCGGCTTCGGCCGCTGCCGGCGGACGACTACGACTGCGGGATCGACCTGACGCCGGTGGTCGCGCGCAACTCCCGGATCACGGTGCGGCAGTGCTACTACTCGGTGCCGGCGAAGTTCATCGGCGCGAAGGTGCGGGTCAAGCTGCGGGCGAACGAGTTGTGGGTGTTCGACGGGCGCAAGGTCGTCGCCCGCCACCCGCGGCTGACCAGGCGTTACACCTACCACGACTTCCTGGACCACTACCTGGAGATCCTGCTGGTCAAGCCGGGCGCGTTCGCCGGGGCCTCGGCACTCGCGCAGGCCCGGGCGGAGGGCGGCTTCACCAAGGTCCACGAGGCGTTCTGGGCGGCGGCGAAGAAGAAGGCCGGCGACCGCGAGGGCACCCGGATGCTGATCGAGGTGCTGCTGCACCGCCAGCTGCCCGGTGAGGCGCTGGTCGCGGCGATGGAGACCTGCCTGCGGATCGGGTCGGTCTCCACCGACCTGGTCGCCATCGAGGCTCGCAAGGCGATGGAGGGCACCGACGCGGACGACGCCGAGCTGCTGGCCGACGCGGACGAGGTGGCCCAGGACGGTCCGGCGGCTGCGGACGGTGGGGCCCGGGTGATCTCCCTGCACGCGCGCCGCCTGCCGCCCGACCCGCGCCAGGGAATGCCCGACATGAGCAAGTACGACCGGCTGCTGAGCCCGGTCGCCGGCCGCGACAGCCAGACCCAGAAAGGCCACGGCGCATGAGCCCGACCATCACCGTCACCGATCAGGACGACGAGCAGGACACCGACGGCAGGGTCCCCGGCCGCAGGATGTCGCTGCCGGGCGATCCGGAGGACATGCTCATCGACGAGGCATGCCGCGAGCTTCGCCTGCCGGCCTTCCGCGAGCGGTTCATCGACCTGGCCGCCGGCGCCCGCCGCGAGCAGGCCACCTACAAGCAGTTCCTGCTGGACATGCTGCAGGCCGAGCTGACCGACCGGGACCTGCGCCGCCAGCAGCGACTGCTCAGGTTGGCCCGCTTCCCGCGGCCCAAGCGGCTGGAGGACTTCGACTTCGCGAAGAACCCGAACGTCACCCCGGAGGTCGTCGCGGACCTGAAGTCCCCGACCTGGGTGCGCGAGGGTCGGCCGCTGGTGCTGATCGGCGACTCCGGCACCGGCAAGTCCCACCTGCTGATCGGCATCGGCACCGCGATCGCCGAGACCGGCCTGTCGGTGCGCTACACCACCACCAGCGCGCTGGTGAACGAGCTCGCCGAGGCCGACGCGAGCCGCCGCCTGTCCTCCGTGATCGCCCGCTACAGCAAGATCGATCTTTTGTGCCTGGACGAGTTCGGCTACCTCAACCTGGACCGCAAGGGCGCGAAGCTGCTGTTCCAGATCTTCACCGAGCGCGAGGAGCGCAAGGCCACCGCGGTCGCCACGAACTCACCCTTCACAGAATGGGACAAGACCTTCGGCGACGCCCGCCTCTGCGCGGCCATCGCCGACCGGATCACCTTCCGCTGCACCCTGATCCAGACCGGCACCGAGTCCTACCGCTACCAGGCCACCCAGGAATCCCTCTTCCCCTCCCCGAACTGACCCGCCTGTCCACGTACTCATCAAATCACTCGGCTACGAAGGACGCACCTATGACGTCAGAGACCGCCTCGGTCGGGCAATCTGGGCAGGAATCGGTAGTTATCGCCAGCTTCGACAACCGCCACCGCGCCGAACACATGCTGGCGTCGCTCGGGCGAGGCTTCCGCAGGAAGGCCCGCAAGGGCCGCACGACAGCTGCAGTGGTCAGCGCAAACACCGACGGCTCGCTGAAGCTAACTCAGTCTCGTGTGCTGACGGCCAACGGCTTTGCGAGCGCCCTGCTCCGCATCTCCCTCTCCTGGACGGTCGGATTCATGGGTCTGTTCTCCACACTGAAAGGGGCAAGGGTCGGGGCCCGCACCGCTGAAGTGCGGGAAGGACACGTCGGATCCACCGAGCACCAAGCCCACAGGATCCTCGCGGAAGCCGGCCCCCATGCCGCCATCACGCTGGTTCGCTGCGAGGACACAGACACCCGGCAGATGGTCGCCGCAGCAGCGGCCGAACGTGCGAAAGACAGCTGGGACGGCTCGCTCACGGAGTTCCTCGCCTCCCTCGACCCCGGTAGCGCTCACGATTGGGTGCGCGCCGCTGTCGGTGAGAAGTCCTCCAACACACACCGCGACCAGTGACTGACAGCGCCGGCCCCGGACCGGACACCCGGCGGGAGGCCAAACCCTCGCACCGCATGATCGTGTGGGCTGCTCTGCGGATCGTGGGATCCGCCACCGCGCTGGTGACCTTGTACTTTCTGCTCCCCCTGAACCACTCCTCGACATGGCCCGCCGTCACGATGCTGGTCATCGGGCTGGTGGCATTCATCGGACTGGTCGCCTCTCAGGTCCGCTCGATCATCCGGTCACCGTTCCCGGGACTGCGGGCCGTCGAAGCCCTGGCCACCAGCGTTCCGTTGTTCCTACTGCTGTTCGCGAGCACATATGTCGTCATGGCCGCGATGTCGGCCGGCGACTTCGGCGGGTCGCTGACGCACACCGACGGGTTGTACTTCGCCGTCACCGTCTTCTCGACGGTCGGATTCGGCGACATCACGGCCAAAAGCGAGGCAGCTCGGCTCGTGGTCACCGGGCAGATGATCGCCGATCTCGTCGTCCTCGGCCTTGCGATCAAGATCATTATCGGCGCCGTCAGTCGCCACCGACAGCCGGGGGGAGCCTCAGGACAGGCCCCCGAGGGGATCTACCGCTAGGAGCACAGTCGCTGACGAGCAAGCGGCTCCGCGGGCCGCCGAACGATGACCGGTCGAGGTCGCCACACCAGTGCTTGTCGGGCCCTGACTGGGGCCTGCTTATTCGGAGGCATTCTGGGACGAGTGCGACCCGCGTCCGTGAAACGCCTTCGGCTCGCCGGTGGTCAGGCCGACGTCGGCGTGCCGTTCGATCACGGCGAGGCGGTTCTTCAGCCGTACGCCGACACACCACCAGCAGCACGAAGGGCTGGACTCACGGGTCCAGCCCTTCGGCACATCCAGAGGCGAGCCCCTGGCCGCGACTTGTCAGGGAGGCGACCCGGGCCCGCGATGACAAGCTACCGACGCTTCAGGCCCCGGTCCCTACGGACACTCCGCTCAGGCGCACCAGGTCACCCGATCAGTGGCTCCCGATCTCGTCGGAATGGCTCCCGAACTCGCCGAAGAACACCCGCCATGGTCGAGTACGTCTCCACCACGAACGGCCTAGACCTGGCTCCCGTTCACCCCGGAGCAGTGGCTCTCATATGACCCGACAAAATCAACGGAGAACACCGTGAGGCGAACTGGCCACACGACCGAGCAGCCCGCGCCCGACCCGCCTCGCCGATCCAAACAGCGGCGTCGGCGGCGGGAACCTCCCGTCGCGCTCGTCCTGCTCGCTGCCGCAGCACTGGCCACCCTCGGCGTCGAACTCCTGGTGCACGGACACGGAACTCGGCCCGGCCCGATTCCTGTATCCGCACCGGCACCCTCAACCACGACCGCAGCAGCTGTCCCGAACACGTCCCCCATCACCTCGACCATGCCAACACCACCCCAGCCCACCCCGTCCGACACCGCATCACCGACCGCCTCGCCAGCCGCCACCTACGCACCCGTCCCCGAAGCGGCTGTCCTCGCGCCGGGCGACGGCCCCGGCGCGGACGCCACGGTGCAGCAGATGCTCGACCGATCCAGCCCCGCCGACCTTCCCCCCGCACTGGAACACAACTTGGAACAGCTCGGCCGTCAGGTATGGCTCGCCGACATCACCGGCATCGGCCGCCAGCACTGGCCCCGCTACTTCACCGTGCCCGGCACCTCCGGCTACACCGCGGTCCGCATCCAAGCAGCCATCGCCCGCGCCGACGGCACCGGCAAAGCCCGCGTCACACTGCTGTGGGCCGGCACCTCCCCCGCCAGCGACACCCGCATCGCGCAACCCGGCACCGTCGAGTTGACCCAGCAGACCAGCGGAACCTGGGAGCCGACCCAATGAGCGACACCGCACAGACGCTCCCGTCCACCACCACGACAACCGCCCGCATCCTGGCCGTGCTGCTGCGGCACCACCTGGTCACCACCGCGCAGCTGCGCGAACTCCTGGACGACCGGCCCGAGGACTCCGGACAACTCGACGACCGGCTGGAGAACCTGCACGCACAGGAACTGACCGCCCGGCACATGGGGGCCTGGCACCTCACCGAGGAAGGACTGTCCATCGCCTGCGCCCAGCCGGAGAACACCGGCCTGCGCCCCGACCGCCCACCGCACTCCCACACCACCATGACCCTGACGACACTCGGCCTCGCGCTGTGCCGCCAGCACCGCACCGCATTCCACGCCGCTCCCTTCACCAGGCAGACCCAGGTCATCCACCGCTTCCGCGACCACCACGGACACACGCCCAGTTGGAGGCTGACGCCCGCCTGCGCACCTGCCACCGCATCCCGGGGGCACTCCTCCCCCTGACGCCCTGATCCAGTTGTGGCCCGCCCGCCTGCCCCGCGGCGCAGGCCACCGAGCGCCTGCTGGCCCTGGCCCGCTTCTACGCACCCAGGGGAGCGACAGGTCCATGGCCGGGGCACCGCTGGTACCCCGGCCCCCGCACCTGCTGCTGATCTCCCACTCCCCGGACGACGGGCTGGAACAGGTCCTGCAGCAAATCGATGCCGCAGCCGACACAGAGCCGGACGTCGCTGTGCTGCTCACACGGGCACCGCTGGGCGTGACGTCGCTGGCCGAACTCGAGCACCGCGGCCCGCGGTCCGCCTGTGGACCTCCCCAGCGAGTCGCAAGAGAGAGGTGTGGATGCAGTTGCCGTGCGGTATAGGGGAGGACGAACAGTGAGGGATGTTTCGGCACCGTTTTATCGCCCCATCGGGTGATTTTGAACGGTTTTGTCATCCTTGGGAGTCAACCCGGCTCTCCAGAAGGGCAGCTGACATGCGCTCATGATTCGAACATGGAAATCGAACGCATGCCGAGACCGTCAAGCGAAGCGCTACGATCCGGTCAAGATCGGTCTACATTCTGTGAGGGGGGATTCCCAAGGTGGCACTGCACCAACGCTCCTTCGACCACGCACAGGCACGTACACGTCACACCGTCCTGGGAGCAGCGGCTTCCGCTGTCCTCGTGCTGATGACCGCGTGCGGAGGTGCCGGTAGCCACCCCTCAGCAGACTCCGCACCGCCGTCTGTCCCCGCGTCCGGGTCGCCGAGCGCATCGCCGACTCTGAGCGCCGCAGACGCGGCAAAGGCAAAGATCCTGGCCACTTACCAGGGATTCTGGAAGATCCAGGAAGAGGCGTACTCCACTGGCAACCTGAACGGACTACCGGTCAACACGTATGCCGTCGGTCAGGCCGCCGCAGGCATCACTTCGTCCGTGGACTACTACAACTCGCAGCACCTCGTCGTGCGGGGCCACCCCCAGCTCAGCCCGCAGGTCACGTCGGTCAACCTCACCACGGCTCCCTACAGCGCCACCATCACCGACTGCGTGGATACGACCACGTTCGTTCCAGTCGACGCGACAACTGGCCAACCCGAGAAGCTGAACAGCAGCGTTCACCGGCACATCTGGACCTTCACAGCCACGTACGACAACGTCCAGTGGTACATCAACTCCGGATCGATCAACCGGAGCGGGACGTGCTGAAGACCCGCTCGGCCTTACTCGGCGTGGGTGCCGCACTCGTGGCCATGAGCCTCTGGACGCCGACTCCCGCCTCAGCGGACGGTAGCGGAACCGGCGTCGGGTGCGGGGCTTTCGTCGGTGACTGCAATGTCACTGCGGGCAGCAGCGCACCGCCTTCTCCTGGCACTCCTGCCTCAGGTAGCGGTGGGGCAGGGGGCGGCAGCGGGAGCGGCGGGGGATGCAGCTTCCACGGCCAGGCCTTTCCATGTTCGGGCCCCAGCGGGTGGTTCGATGAACAGGACGGCTGCTACTACAAGCTGATGGACCCGCAACCGCCAGCGGACAGCACCTGGTGGCAAGGCCACAAGCCTGGTGACGGCGCGGTGTACTCCGAGACGTGCCCGCTGATAAGCGGAGCCGGGCTACCCGGCGGCTCAGGCAAGTGGTTCCAGAATCCACCGCCGGGATACGGCGGCACGGTGGACGTCGCCGCACTGGCCCAGCAAGCGGTAAAGAACATGGCGCTGGTCGGTCCAGCTATCGGCATCGCGCCCAAGCCCGGCGGCAAGTCGCTGGTGGGGTTGCCGGTGTGGTTGTGGGACAACGTGGCGCCGACGACGTGGGGGCCGAACACCGCACAGGCGGCGGCGGGCGGGGTGACGGTGACCGCGACCGGCAGCGTGACCCAGATCGTGTGGAACATGGGCGACGGCTCCACGGTGACGTGCACGACCCCGGGCGTTGCCTACCAGCAGTATTTCGGCGCGCAGACGCCCGCGTGCGGCCACGTCTACACGGTCGGCTCGGGCAAGCAGCCCGGTGGGGCCTACGCGATCACGGCCACCGCGACCTGGGTCGTGAACTGGACTGCGACCACGGGGCAGACCGGCCAGATCACGGTCACCCGGCAGTCGCAGTCCTCCGCGATCATCGGCGAGCTGCAAGTGCTGAACAGCAACTGATCCATTATCCGCAGCGCCCGGCGCGACGGCCGGGCATCACGTTCTGGCAGTAGGGATGCATAGCATGGCGATTACCAAGCCGCCCCGGCAGTCGAGCGGCTCTTCGGCAGCGCCCGGCTTCGGGGTTCCCCCGGTGGGGATCACCGGCAGCGCGCCGCGGCGTGCGCGCCGCCCCGTGGTGGTCGCCGTGGGCACGATCCTGACCGTGGTCGGAGCACTGGGCGCGTACGCGCTGGTCAACCACGCCGGTGACCGCGTCGCGGTGCTGGCCGTGGCCACGGCCGTGCCGCGCGGGCAAGTGGTCACCGCAGCCGATCTCACGGTCGCCCAGGTTGCCCCCGATCCCGCACTGCGGCCGGTGCCCGAGGCGGACTCCGGCCAGATCGTCGGCAAGACCGCCGCGGTCGACCTGCCCGTGGGCAGCCTCCTGACCTCGGGGTCGGTCCGCGCGGGCACCTCGCTGACCGCGGGCAAGACCCTGGTGGGCGTGCTCGCGAAGCCCGGCGTGATCCCCGCCGGGCAACTGCTCCCGGGCGACAACGTCACCGTGGTCAACACGCCGGGGCCCAACGGTGCGGGTAGCGCTGGCACGAAGACCACGGTGGCGCCGCTGACCATCAACGCGGTGGTGGTCTCGGTCGGCGCCGCGGACGCGAACGGGAACTCGATCGTCGACCTGGCCGCGGATCCGGGCGACGGCCCGCAGCTGGCGACCTGGGCCTCGACCGGCTCGGTGGCCATCACCAAGCAGGCCGGGTCCTGATGGCGGTCATCGCCCTGTGCTCGGCCAAGAGCGGTGCGGTGACCACCAGCGCGCTGGCATTGGCGCTGGCCGCGCCGCGCCCCACGCTGCTGGCCGAGTGCGACCCGGCCGGCGGCACGATCCGCTCCGGGTTCCTGCAGGGCCACAGCACCACCGCCGCGCTCGGACTGCACCGCCTGGCCACCGCCTGGCGGTCCGGAAAACTGGGTGAGGACTTCCACCAGCACATCGTGTCCCTGGACGGCGGCACCGGTCAGCGGCTGCTGCTGCCCGGGCTGACCGACCCGGCGCAGGCCCCGGCTCTGGCCGGGACCTGGGAGCAGCTGGTGCTGTTGTGGCCGGTCCTGGAGGGTGTGGGCACCGACGTGGTCATCGACGCCGGGCGGGTCGTGGTCGACTCGGCCGGGACGCTGTCGGCGAGCCGTTCCCCGGCCGCGTTGCTGCGGCGGGCGGATGTGGTGCTGCTGGTGGTGCGGCGCAGTCTGAACGCTGCGGTGGCGGCGGCGCCGGTGGTGGCCACGGTCCGTCGCGACCTGCAGGAGCACGGCACGGGTGCGGACGCGCTGGGGCTGCTGGTGGTCGACGAGGAGCGCCAGCCGTCGAACAGTGAGCTGAGCACGCATTTGGGTCAGGTCCCGGTGTTCGGTCAGTTGCCCTTGGACCGGGAGACCGCGCGGGCTCTGACCCACGGGCCCAGTGGGCGGGCCATCTCGCCTCGCGCAGAGTTGCTGCGGCATGCCCGGACCGCTTACGAGCAGATCGGGGCGATCGTCAACCGGCGCCGGGTGCAGCTGGATCCTTCCGGCGCGCTCACGTCGGTGTACACGGGGGTGGGCGGCAATGGCTGACACGATGCGACGACCCGACGGCAGCTATCCCCCTCCCCCGCCGCCCCGGCAGCCGGGGCTGGCGCCGACAGCCGGACTGCGGGACCGTTTCGCCGCCGCGCTGCAGCAACCACCTGCGGCCATGCCTCACCCGAACCACGCAGGCACCGGGCCCGCTGCGGTACCCGGAGCAGTCGCGGCTGGCACGGTGACCGCCGGTGTGCTGCCCGTCGGCTTTCCCGTCATCAGCGAGTTGCGGGGCCTGGTCGCCAACCGGATCGCCGCCGAGTCGGCCGGGGTGGTGATGAACGAGGAGGACCGCCGGGTGCGGGGCCGGGCGCTGGTGGTGCAGGTGGTGTCGCAGTGGGCGACGGACTACGCGGTCAAGCACGGCCCGCTGACCCGGCCGCAGGAACTCGCCATCCAGGACGCGGTCTTCGACGACCTGTTCCGCGCCGGCAGACTGCAGCCGCTGCTGGACGACCCGCGGGTGGAGAACATCCTGATCGACGGCTTCGACCAGGTCGAGGTCGACTACCAGGACCGCCCCCAGGCCTCCTATCCGCCGATCGCCGCCAGCGACGCCGACCTGGTCGAGCTGATCAACCAGCTGGCCCGCACCCAGGGCCAGGGCGAACGCGTGCTGACCCCCTCCACTCCGAATCTGAACCTGCGGCTGCCCGACGGCTCGCGCCTGGCCGCCTCCTACGGTGTCACCGCCCGCCCCCATGTGGTGATCCGCCGCCACCGGATCCTGGAGAACCACCTGTCGAACCTGGTCGCGTGGGGCACCATCGACCCGATCCTGGAGGCGTTCTTGCGCGCGCTGATCCGAGCACGCAAGAACGTGATCCTGGTCGGTTCCCAGGGCGTGGGCAAGACCTCGCTGCTGCGCGCGATGGCCCGCGAGATCCCGGCCACCGAACGGGTGGGGACCCTGGAGAGTGAGTACGAGCTGTGGCTGCACCAGCTGCGGCCGAGGGTGGTGGCCTACGAGGCCCGCGAGTCCAACGGGGAGCGCGGACCCGACGGCCGCATGGCCGGCGAGATCTCCCTGTCCGACCTGTTCCCGCAGCTGCTGCGCATGCACCTGCGCCGGGTGATCGTCGGCGAGGTCCGCAGCCGGGAGGTCGTGCCGATGCTGCACGCCATGAACGAGGGCGAGGGCGGCTCGATGTGCACCCTGCACGCCCGCTCCGCGCGCTCGGCCATCGACCGCATCGTCACCCTGTGCCTGGAAGCCGGGATCGGGATGACCGAGACCCTCGCTTACCGGCTGGTGGCCGAGACCCTCGACTTCATCGTCTACATCCGCCTGGTCGACGAGACCGCGCTCCCCGGCGGGGTCAAGCACCGCTTCGTGTCCCAGATCCTGGAGATCACCGGCATCGGCGAAGGCCAGCGCCCGGCCGTGCAGAGCGTGTTCGGCCCGCGCGAGAGCGGCGGCCACCGCGAGCCGCGCGCGGTGCCCGACGTCACCCCGCTGTGCATCGAGGACCTGGTGCGCGCCGGCTTCGACCGCTCCCTGCTCCAGCACCCGTTCGGGGCCTGGAGCCAGCCGATCCGCACGGTGGTGCCGCTGTGACGATCTCCGTAATGGCCCTGCTCGCCGCCCTGTGCGGCGCCCTCGCCACGGTGGGCCTGGTCCTCGCCGTCGCCGGGAGCGTGGGCTGGACCCCGTCGACCGGATCGCGGCGCCGTACCCGGGGCGAGCGCCGACTGCGCGCCGTACTGGGCACCGACCGGTCCGGGGCGCGCACCGCCTGGTGGGCCGCGCGCCGCACCCGACTGCTGGCCGCGTGCGCGGCGGGCGCTGGGGTGTGGCTGGCGACGTCGTGGCTGCTGGGCGGGCTGCTGGCCGCGTGCGCGGTCGGCGGGCTGCAGTGGATGCTCAACCCCGGCCAGGAACACGCCCACCAGATCGCCCGACTGGAGGCCCTGGAGGAATGGGTACGCCGAATGTCCGACATCCACACCGTCGGCATCTCCTTGGAGCAGGCGGTGGTCTCCAGCATCCGCACCGTCCCGGGACCGATCGCGGTGCCGGTGCAGCAGATGGTCGCGCGCCTGGGGGCGGGCTGGAAGCCCGCCGACGCCTACCGGGCCTTCGCGGACGACCTGAACGACTCCACCAGCGACATGGTCGTCGCCCTGATGCTGCTGCACGTCACCGACCGTGGCGCAGGCCTGGGCCGGGCACTGAGGGAGTTGTCCGCGGCCGTGGCGGAGGAGGTGCTGATGCGCCGCAAGGTCGAGGCCGACCGCGCCAAACCGAAAGCCAACGCCCGCTGGGTAACGATCTTCTGCCTGGGCGTCTTCGGCCTGTCGATGTTCTCCGGCTCCTACGTCCAGCCCTACAGCACCCCCCTGGGCGTGGGCGTGCTGGTCGCCCTGGCGCTGGGGTTCGTCGGGCTGCTGGTGTGGATGCGCCGCATGGCCACCATGCGCCCCACCGCGCGTTTCCTGTCCCCGCTGGACCGTACCGGCACCGCGACCTTGGAGGATTCCCGGTGATCGACCTCGCACCCGTCCTGCTCACCGGCGCCACGGTCGGCGCCGGCATCACTGTCGCCGCGGCCGGGCTCATGCCCGGGCGCACCGACCTGGGCGACGTCCTGTCCCGTCTGGACGCGAACCGCCTGGACGTCCTCGAACCGCGACGCCACGCGGGCGCCGTCACGGTCACCGAACGCCTGGGCGCCCGGGTGCTGGCCCAGGTGGGCGAGCAGGTGCTGCGGATCCCGCGCCGCGAACTGGAACTGACCGGGCGCAGCGCGGCCTGGTTCATCGGCAAGAAGCTGACCACCGCCCTGGCCGCGATGCTGATGCCGATGGCAGGGGTGGCGCTGTACACCGCGGCCATCGGCCCGCCCCCGGTCGCCATTCCGCTGCTGGGGGCGTTGGCGTTCGCGGTGGTGGCCTGGTTCCTGCCCGACATCAAAGTGCGTCAGGAAGCCGCCGAGGCCCGCACCGAGTTCCGCACCGCCGTGGCCTCCTACCTGGAACTGGTCGGTCTGGAACGCGCCGCAGACGCCGGCCCCACCGAATCGCTGCGCCGCGCGGCCGAGGTGGGTGACGGGTGGGTGTTCCAGCGCATCCGCGACGCCATCGTGCGCGCCGAACTGGCCGGCATCCCGCCCTGGGACGGACTGCGGCAACTCTCCACCGAGATCGGCGTGCCCGAACTCGGCGCACCGGCCGACATCATCGCCCTGGCCGGCGAAGAAGGCGCCGCCGTCTACTCCACCCTGCAGGCCCAGGCCCGCTCACTGCGCGGCCAGCTGCTGACCGACCAGCAAGCGGACGCCAACACCGCCAGCGAAACGATGGTCGCCCCGGTCGCCGCCCTGGTCATCCTCATGACCCTGTACATCGCCTTCCCCGCCATGATGCGCGTCATCAACAGCTGACAGCCCCATCCCCTTCACCCTCCCCCGTCGACCGACCCGGAAAGGCCCTGCCCATGCACCTCGACCCCACGCTGCAGGCACTGTTCACCGCTGCCCGCCACCGCACCGCCCAACTGCGCGCGTTCGTACGGCAGCGCCAGCCAGAGCCGGACAAGGGCGCGCTGTCCATCGAGCTGGCCCTGCTGGTCGGCGCCCTGGTCGTGATCGCGGTGGCCATCGTCGCGATCCTGATCGCCAAGGCCACCCAGAAGGGCGCCGCCATCGGCTGACACGCCGTCGGCCCACCCAGACCCTCCACCACGCGCCTCAAGGAGGTGAACCGATGCCGCGTCCCCTCACCCTGCCCAGACCCCGAGGTCTGGCGACGGCGGACCATGCTCCGAAGCTCCGGCCGAGGCGCCCTCACGTGATCGGCGACCGGCACGCCCGTACTGCGGATCGCGGGGCACTGTCGCTGGAGCTCGCGTTCCTGGCACCGGTGGTGATGCTGCTGCTGTTCACCACCATCCAGGCCGGCCTGTTCCTGTATGCGCGGGACGTCGCGCTGACCGCCGCCCAGCAAGGAGTCGAGGCCGCCCGCGTCCAGGGAGCGTCGCTCAGCGACGGCGAGGCCCGCACCTGGGACCTCCTGCAACGCACCGGCGGCAGCATCACCGGCCAGAGCGTCACCACCAGCAGCGGCACCCAGGTGCAGATCACCGTCACCGGCCACGTCGACACCTGGATCCCCGGCCTGTCCCTGCCCCTGTCGCAGACCGCCACCGGCGCCAAGGAGGTCCCCGCGCCGTGACCCTCCACCGCCTCCGCCACCTCAGCCGAACCGGTCGGGCGGCTGCGCGCCGCGACGGCGGGGCCCTGTCGCTGGAGCTGGCGATCCTCGCCCCGGCGGTAATCATGATCCTGCTGCTGGTCATCGCCGCAGGCAGGATCTACCTGTCGGGCAGCACCGTGGACGACGCGGCCCGCGACGCCGCCCGCGCAGCCTCGCTGCAACGCAACGCCACCACCGCGCAGGCCACCGCCCTGCAGGTCGCCACCAGCGCCCTGGCAGCCCAGGGGATCCACTGCTCCAGCACCTCAGTCGATGTTCCGGTCGACGGTTTCAACGCTCCCCTGGGGCAGCCCGCCACGGTCACGGTGACCGTAAAATGCCAGGTCAACCTCGCCGACGTGGCATTTCCAGGCCTTCCAGGGACCAAGATCATGACAGGGACGTTCACGTCCGCGATCGACCCGTACCGCCAACGCGCTCTCGGATCCAGGCACCCTGACGTGGTGTCACTGACGACCGCAGGCAACGGGGGTGGGCACGATGGTCCGGATGCGTAGACCCGGGGAGGGTTCGGAGCGTGGCAGTCTGTCGTTGTTCACCGCGATCACGATGGTCGGGATCCTCGCGATACTCGCTCTGGTCGTCGACGGCGGCGGAAGGCTCCAGGCCCTGGCTCACGCCGAGGGCACCGCGCAGGAGGCAGCACGGTCCGGGGCCGAGTCGATCAACGTCGGCCAGGCCGTCTTGGGGCAGGGCATCACCATCGACAACACCCAGGCCATCACCGCCGCCCAGTCCTACCTGCACAGCGCCGGCGTCACCGGCACCGTCACCCTGGACCCGGCCACCAACACCCTCAAGGTGAGCGTCGTCGACCACTACACCCCGCTGTTCAGCTTCTTCGGGTCCACCGACGTCACCGGGAACGGCAGCGCCACCCTCGTGTACCAACCAGGAGGCTGACCTCCCATGACGAACCGTCCCCTGGCCGCACTCCGCGCCCTGACCGCCCTGCTGCTCCTGGCAGTGCTCCTGGCCGGGACGCCGATCGCCCTGCTGCGCCTGGGCGTCCTGCCCGCCCAGTGGCCCACCTGGGCCCAGACCACCCACGCCCTGACCGGCCCCGACAACGGACAACTCTTCCTCGGCGCCATCACCCTGCTCGGCTGGTGCGCCTGGGCCTCGTTCACCCTGTCCCTCGCCGTCGAGACCGCCGCCGCACTGCGACGGCGCAGCGCTCCCCGGATCGCGGCGCTCGGCGCCACCCAGCGCCTGGCCGCACTGCTCGTCAGCAGTATCGTGCTACTCCTGCCCACCACCGGGGCGCTGGCCGCCACGGCCGCGCCGGCCAGCGCAGCGACCCTGCACCTGCCCCACGCCACCACGCGCACCCCGCAGCAGGCCACCCAGCACCTGCACGCCACGCACACCTCGACAGCCGCGTGGAGCGGACTCACCCACACCGTCCGCCCCGACGACACACTGTGGAACCTGGCCGAGCACTACCTGGGTGACGGCATGCGCTGGCGCGAGATCGTGGCCGCCAACCAGGGAGTCGTCCAAAGCGACGGCTCCGCCCTGACCGCCTCGACGAGCCACCTCACGCCCGGCTGGACGCTACGCCTGCCCGCGTCCGCCCACGTCCCCGCCACCAAGGCACACGAGACGCGCGAGGGCCACCACCACACGACCTCTGCCTCACAGCACTCGCACACCGAGGATGGCGGCCCGCTCCACGGGGCCAGCCCCGAACACACGCACAGGGTTCGGCCCGGGGAGACGCTGTCGCAGATCGCCCAGGACGACCTGGGCAACGCCGACGCCTACCCGACGATCGCCGCCGCCAGCACGGGCACCCTCCAACCCGACGGCCGCCACCTCACCAATCCCGACCATATCGACCCCGGCTGGGAACTGACGATCCCCCAGCCCAACCAGACAACCCCCGCACCCACCGCACCGATCAGCAGCACCCCCGCACCCGCGCCGGTCAGTGGCGGCAGCGGTTCCGGTGCCGGCAGCTCTGCCGGGAACACGGCCACCATCCCGCGCCCCGGCACCTCTTCAACCTCCCCAACCGCGTCGCCGGCCCCAACAAGCCCGCCCCCGGCAGCCACCACCTCGCCCTCGGCCGACGCATCCGCGCCGCCGGCGGGAGTCGGCACCGCCACCTCACCCGCGCCCGCGTCGGTACCCCAGCCCTCGACACCACCCGCCACGGCATCGGATTCCAGCCTGCCGCTGCAGGTAGGCGCGGGGATCGCGGCCCTGCTGGCCGCCGGGCTGCTCACCGGATACGGCGTCAAACGCGCCCTGCAGCAGCGCGAACGGCGCCCCGGTGAGACCATCGCGGTCCCTGACGAGACCAGTGCCCTGGAGCACGCCCTGATCCACCAGGCCGAACCACCCACCGCGGAGCTGCTGGACCGGGCACTGCGAACCCTGGCCGCCCGCCTGCCGACCGACACCCCACTGCCAGACGTGGACGGTGCACGGATCACACCCCTGGGCATCCAGCTGCACGCCGACGCAGACCCGCTGGCGCCATTCACCGCCGGCGCCGACGGATGGTGGCAGCTCGACCCGGCCGAGCCACTGCTCAGCGACGAGGAAGCCGACCGGGTCGACCCGCCGTACCCGCTGCTCGCCGTCCTCGGCCGCCAGCCCGAGCACGGCATGCTGCTGGCCGACCTCGCCCAGGTACGCACCGTGCTCCTCGACGGACCCACCGAGCAGGTCCGCGAGGTCGCCCGCTCCATCGCCCTGGACGCCGCCACCTGCCCGTGGGGAGAACAGGTCCAGGTGATGTGTGCCGGAATCACCGACCCGGACCTGCCGGCGATCGTGCACACCGGCCGCGTCCAGCACCTGCGCCGCCTCAGCGAGGCCGTACAAGACCTGGCCGAACTCCTGCTCACCGCCCACCAGGACGCCGATACTCCGCTGCCCTGGCTGCTGGTGGTCGCCGACCAGGCCGACGAACGCGACGCCTGGCAGCTCGCCGACCTGATCGCCCGCGTCCCCCACGCACCCATCGCCCTGGTCCTGGCCGGCGAAGGGCTCGACTCCCTGTTCCCCGACGCCCCACACCTGGACTGCACCAATGCACAGCCCCAACCCAGTCCGGTCCCAGACTCACCCGTCGTGCTGCAGCGCGTCACCGACGCCGAATACCAGCAGCTCATGACCGACCTGCGGACCACCGAACAACCGGCTCGACCGGCCCAGGGAGCCTGGATCCACGTGCCCCACAGCGTGGAGCAACTCGAAGCCGAAGCAGCGCAGCAGGAAGCCGCGCAGGTACCGGACGAGCAGGCGGCCGCCGACGCCGGTGCTGGGCCGGGGCTGACGCCGTTTCTGGCCTTCACCCAGCACCAGGCGTCGCCGGGGGCGGGACCGGCAGCCGTGCCCCTCCTGCCCCCGGCCCGCGCCAGTATCACGGTGCCTGACGCGGACTCACCCACTGCCGATACCGCGCCGGATGGGGCCGTGCCCGACGACGGCGACCGGCAGACTGAGCTCGCGCCCGTACCCGAGCCAGGCCAGGCGCTTGAACATCACGACCCGGCCGATCCGGCGGCGCTCAATGCTCCCGAGATCCTGGTGCTGGGGCCGCTGGACGTGACCGGGCTGGGTTCCAGTGGTCGCGGCCGCCGGCTGGCGGAGTTCGCCGCCTACCTCTACCTGCGTCCGCAGCGCACGGCTGACGCCATCGCCGAGGCCATGGACCCGATGACCCCCTGGGAGCACCGCACCGTGGTGGCCCGCACCTCGGAACTGCGCAAGCTGTGGGGCAACGCCCCCGACGGCACCCCCTACCTGCCCTACGTCTCACGCACCGCCACCTACCCGCGCCTGGTCGCGGTGCGCTGCGACTGGACCCGGTTCCAGCGCCTGGCCGAACGCGGACTCGCCGCCGGCCCCGCAGGCACCGGCGACCTGGAATCCGCACTCGCCCTGGTCCGAGGCCGCCCCTTCGCCGGCAGCAACGCCTCCTGGGCCATGCCCGAACAGCAAGAAATGATCTCCCGGATCACCGACGTCGCCCACACCCTCGCCGCCCGGCGCATCACCACCCACCACTGGGACGCCGCCCGCACAGCCATCGGCACCGGCCTGCACGTCAACCCCACCGCCGAAGTCCTGTTCCGCGACTGGATCACCCTCGAACACCGCCGCGGCAGCCGCACCGAACTCGCCCGCGTCATCACCGAACTCCAGAAAGCACTACGGCCCCTGAACGTCGACATGCAACCCGCAACCCAGGCCCTGATCACCGACATCTACAACCGCGAGCAGCACCACGCGGGAAGTGCCTGACCCCAGCGACAACACCCGCCCACAATTCCACGAGCAGCTGCCCTGCGACTGGGCACGCATCGAGAAACTCGCCGAGCGAGGCCTCGCACGGGGCCCCGCCGGCGTCAGCGACCTGGAAGCCGCCCTCTGCCTGGCCTGCAGGCGGCCCTTCGCGGGCAGTGCAGCCCCCTGGGCGATGCTGCTCCGGCGCCGTGTCGGTTCCGGTGAGCACCCATGCATGCGACCCTGCGCTGCTCGGCCGCCCAGCTGGCGTGTTGCAGGGCTATCAGGTCGGGCGGGATACGCGGCGTGGGCACATGATCCATTGTCGCAGGCGGCACCGACAGGACGCGCGGGCCAGGGCTACGAGATCGGGCCGAGATCCCAGGCCTGCGCGTGCCCGGCGGCGATCGCGTCGATGCGCTTGGCCAGCTCGAAGTCGGCGGCCGTGAGCTTCCCGCCAGCATCGTGGGTGGTGAGGGTGAACCGGACGCCGTCGAACGTGAGGTGAATGTCGGCGTGGTGGTGCGTCAGCCTGCTGATGTCGGCGACGTGGACGATCAGCGCCACCCCGGCGTGGTAGCGGACGGGAAACAGGCGCGTGATCGTTTCGTTGCCCGTCCGCTCCCACAGCGGCACCTCGTCCATCCGCAGCATGATCTCGATCCCGTTCAGTGCCACCGGGTCACTGCTCACGATGCCCCTTCCAGTGCTGGTGCGAGAGCCTGCGCCAGCTCCCGCCCGACCGGGGCATCCTGCCACGGCCGCATCGCCGACGACAGGGCTCCCAACTCCCGCCGCATCCGAGCGCTGCCGGTCTCCACAGCGATCTGCGCCGCACGGGCGCCGATCTCCGCCGCCTGATCGGGGGCCTTGGCCCTGGCGCACACCGTGGCGTGACGGGCCAGCCAGACTCCGGAGTCGCGCCGGCCCACACCGGAGGCGGGGCCGATGACCTGCGTCCAGAGGTCGGCGGCTTCCGCGTGGAGGCCGAGTCTGCCGTAGCAGGTGGCGCGTTGGACTTCGAGGTACCCGGGGGTTCGGCGGCAGGCGTTGCCCCAGGGCAGCTCATCGTCGACGCGGTTGATGAGCCGCCCGGCCTGTGCCAGGAGCTTGTCGACGCTGCTGCGGTCGCCGGTGAGGGACGCGCCGTGGGCCTGCTGCTGCAGCGCCATTACCCTCACCTTGGGGGCGAGGTTGCGGGGGTTCGCGAGGGCCGCCTCGCACAGGTCGGTGACGCCGACACCATCCCCAAGGTCGGTCCGCACGGAAGCGTGGTTGACGAGGGCGTAGCCGACCAACTGGGCATCCCGGGACCGTGCCGCTATCTCACCCGTGACACCCCGCCAGAACGCCGCTGCAGCCAGGTCCCCGGCGTCCTGGTACAGCCAGCCCACCAGCGCCGCATACGCGGCACCGGACCGCAGCAGGCCCCGACGGGTGTCGCCGGTCGCGTTGCGGGACAGGCGATCGATCAGGGAGTACTGCTCCGAGACGGTGCCGATGAGGTCGAGCGGCCCGAGCATCATGTCCGCCCGGTAGTGGCCTTCGAGCTGCTGCTGGAAGTAGGGGATCAGGTCGGGGTCGACTTGCCGGGGCGGGATCGGTCCGGCGGTGAGTGCTGCGGCGGTGGCCGACATGAAGCTGCGGCGTTCCACGTCGTCCTCTGTGCTGTCCACGGGGTAGTCGTCGGGGGTGTCGAAGCCGAGCCGGGTCACGGGCTGCCCGAACGTGGCCTCGATGGCGGCCTGGTAGTCCGCGCGGGGCCAGCCGGGGTCGTTCGACTCCCACTTGCGGTAGGTGCGGACGGCGACGTCGAAGTGGGGGTCTTCCAGGACGCGCTGTCCCGCGAGGCTGATCGCTGCGGCGGCTTCGTTCTGGGAGCGCAGTCCTTGTTTGAGGCGTGCGGCGCGGAGCCGGTTGTTGCCGCCATGGGGTTGATCGTCGCGTGCCACGGGGTCCCCTTGCGTGGTGATGCCGCGAAGATGCCGCACAGATGACGGTGCCGTGCCTCGTGGCCGGAAAGCTCTGTCTCCATGCTGGCGTATGTGAGTACAGGACGTGACCATTTGGTCGCACATTCATCAGCCAGTGGTGTGCCTGCGGGTGCGGGATACGCCGACGCCCAACTCCATGCCCTCGCCTGCATCGTGTGCACCAAGGACGACGGTGAGCTGCTGCCCGCCGGCCACGGCCAGACCGAGGCCCGGCCGGGCGAGCCGCTCACGTGGGCCGTGGCAGCCTGCCCGGAGCACCAGGACGGGGCGTCGTGACCGTGCTGGCCGTCCCGGAGATGATCAGGATCGGTGACGCCTGGCACATCGTAGCGATCCCCGCCACTCGTGGCCGGCCGCTGTTCGACACGCTCGCCGCCGAAGGCCGCCATCGTCTCGGACCCGTCGCCTACTCGGCGAGTTCCGGGCAGACGTACTGGCTGATCCGCGCGGGCCGCCAGTACTACACGTGGCCGCGCGGCTGCCGTCTCCTCACCGCCGGGGTGTGGGTGACGCTGCCCGCGCTTGGCGTCAGCACCCGCCTCGCAACGTGGCTACAGCCACCCACCGCGGACCTCTACGACACAGACCTTCACCTCACCGGCGCCACCTGGCTCGCCGCTGCCCTCGACATCAACCCTGGGGAACCCTCATGAAACTCCACCCCGACGACACCGCCGCCCTCAACGCCTGCTCCTGGGAGGCAGGCACCTGCGGCATCTGCTCGAAGTCCAGGCCGGTGGCCGACGCCGTCGACGTGCCCGCCTGCCGCAACTGCCTGGAGTACAGGCTGTTCCTCGACCGGGACTGCCGGATGCCCCTACGGTCCCTCCCACAGCCCGCAGGCGAGCCACGGTGAACACAAGCCCGGGCAGCGTGTCGTCCACGCCACGCACCGGCGAAGTCGAAACCGAGGGTGCCGGCAATCAGCAGTGAGCGGGCAGGCCCGGTCGGTGCCCGCCGGGCCTGGGGATGGCTGCGTGCCCCGGGAGCCCGGCGGTGTGGGGCCCCGGGGGGACCTGCGGTCAGCTGCAGTTGATGATGAGTGAGGTGACGATGGTGCAGGTGCGGGTCGCGCTGTCGTTGGCGGGGTTGGGGTCGACGGGGGTGCTGGCGGTGCGGGTCGCGGTGACGGCGTAGGGCCAGCCCAGGGTGAGCAGGCCGATGGGCACGGTGAAGGTGCGCGTCGTGCTCGCCCCGTCAGCCAGGGCGCCCAGGGTGCAGATGACGTGGCCGCTGGCCGCCTTCACGAGTTCCGCGGTGAACACGGGGACCTGGAGGTCGGCGGCGGGCAGTGCGGTGGCCACAGTAGTGCCCTGGTCCACCTGGCCGAAGGTCGCAGGGTCGACGCTGGGCAGTGGATCGCCGTACTGGGCCAGCTTCAGCGGCAG
The DNA here is from genome assembly GCF_041262645.1 of Streptacidiphilus sp. EB129. NCBI lineage: Bacteria > Bacillati > Actinomycetota > Actinomycetes > Kitasatosporales > Streptomycetaceae > Streptacidiphilus > Streptacidiphilus sp. EB129. The sequence goes on along the minus strand of NZ_JBGCCS010000013.1, from coordinate 126,604 downwards.
GAGGGCACGGACGACCATCGCCCCCACCTCCATCGCCCTGCTGTTCCTGCCCGCCCCGTGGTCACCCACGTCAACCCCGGCTGGGGCAGCGGCACCGTCGGCGTCGAAGTCACCTCCCCCGGCGGCACCAGCGCCCCCGTGCCCGGCGACCACTACACCTACGCCACCGCCGGCCTGAGCTTCACCCTGGCCGCCATCGGCGTGCCCGGCCTGCTGGGCGGCCACATCAACTACACCATCACCGTCACCGACAACGGCCCCTCCGCGTTGACGTCGGCCACCGTCACCGCCACCCTGCCCAGCCCGATGACCGCCACCAGCAGCTGGATCCGGGTCCCCGTGCGGGGCCCGGATCCAGACCTGCCCTCGGTCGCAGTTCGCGCCGTGGTCGGCGCGAGGTGGTCAGTGCTGGTGGCTGGTCACTCGGTCGGATCCGGCCCGGTCGCGTCGGCGTAGCCAGCGGCGGCCGAGCAGGCCGGCGGCGAGGTGGGCCAGCAGGCCTGCGGCGGCGATGGCGAGGCCGGCTTTGGTGCCGAGCCACAGGTGCAGGCCGAGGCCGACTGCGGCCAGCGGGATTGCGGCGAGCCGGACCGCGCGCAGGCCGGCGGGCTGGCGGTTCATCGGGCGGCGCCGCGGGTGGCGGGCTTGGCGGCGGCTGTGCGGGTGGGGGGCTTGGCCGCGGTCACGTAGCGGATCCACGGGTGCAGGTCCCCGGCGCTGACCTCCTCGAAGCGGGCGTCGCGGACCAGTGCCTCCAGCAGGTCGATCGGGTTGTTTTCCATCGCGGGTCCGGTGACGGCGCCGACCAGGTGGCGGCCGACGCGGCCCCTGGGGGGACGGAAGTCGGCGATCATCAGGCGTCCGCCGGGGCGTAGTACCCGGTACATCTCGGCCACGGCCTGCGGGCGTACGGGTGCGGGCAGATGATGGACCATCAGGCTGCTGACCACGACGTCGAACGAGTCGTCGGCAGCGTCGAGCTGTTCGGCGATCCCGCGCTCGAAGGTGCAGTTGGGCTGCTTCGCGGCCAGCTTGCGGGCGTGTTCGACGACCTGGGCGGACGGGTCGATGCCGAGCGCGCTGCCCGCGGGGGAGACGGCCGTGGCCATGCGCTGGGTGAGGTAGCCGGTCCCGCAGCCGAGGTCCAGGGCGCGGTCGCCGGGGCGGGCGCCGCTGATCTCGGCGAGCCGGGTGAAGACGTGGTTGCGGCGGCCGCCGAAGGCGAGCGTCCCGAAGAGCTCGTAGCCCCGGCCGTGGGCGATGGTGATGCCGTCGGTGTCGGTCTGCGGGTCTCCGTGCAGCAGGCGTGCCAGTTCCATACCGTTCCCCAAACTTAGTGGCGACTAAGAACACTGACCTTAGTCGCCACTAAGTTTCCTTGGCAAGAGCCGTTTACGATGACCGGGTGACCTCGCCCACTCCCGCCAAGCCGCGCCGCACCCGCCTCAGCGCCCAGGACCGGCGCGCCTCGATCCTGGACGCCGCGATCAAGGTGTTCGCCGAACGCGGCTACCAGCGCGGCAAAGTCTCCGAAGTCGCCGCCCGGGTCGGCGTCACCGAGCCGGTCGTCTTCCAGAACTTCGGCTCCAAGGCGGCCCTGTTCGCTGCCGTGGTCGACCTCGCCGCCACCCGGATCTGCGCCGAACTCGCCGACACCGTAGCCACCGGGATCCCCGTCACCACCCTGGTGGCCCAGGCCCTCTCCCCCGCCCACCTCGACCAGATGCACGCCCAGGGCTCACTCGGCGTCCTGTTCGCCGACTCAGTGGCCCCCGCCGCCGAACCAGCCGTCGCACAGGCCGGCCAGGCCGCTGTGCGCCGCATCGCCCACGCACTCGCCGACACACTGCGCCACGGCCAGACAACAGGCGACATCCGCGCGGACGCGGACCCCGACGCAGTCGCCTGGCTGCTGCTCTCCCTGATCTCCGCCCGCCCGCTACGGCTGGCCGCCATGCCCCAGGACACCCGCGACCACCTCGACACCGCCATCGCCACCATGGCCGCAGGACTCCTCACCCCACACACGGCACAACCGCCGACACAACACCCACCCACCTGAGCACCCCGCGAACAGCCACACCCCACCAGTGCCCCCCACACCACAACATGACCTCCCCCTGCCGGCCAGACCAGGATCACCCACCCCGCCCCGCCCCGCCCGACGCCGGCCCGCGGCGGGCACGGAGACCGGCAACTCCCGCGCCCGCAGCAGCAGCCCGGGGGCCTCTTCCCCGCGGCTGCCCGCCACCTTCTCCCGGGCGGCCGCGCTGTCCTCCAAGCGCCTCGCGTGCCAGGTCAGCTCCCTGCGCGAGACCAGCCAGCCTTCCCCATCACCCCCGCCACCGCCCAGGTCGCCCGCGCGCGGACCCGGTGGCGCAGCAGAGCGGGGTCCCGGGAGTGGGGACAACCGCCTTGCCCTCAGCCGCCTTCACGATTTCCGGCGGGAGCGGACACCCGTACAGGAAGCAGTCGGCCCCGCCGAACCCCCTTGTCCGCGCCGCTGACCTGGCTCTTCCCCACCGTCACCACACTTTGGGTCCACCCCGTGGTCCCGGGGGGCGCCGGCAACCAGCAGTGAGCGGGCAGACCCGGCGGCGCCCGCCGGGCCTGGCGATGGCCGCGTGCCCCGGGAGCCCGGCGGTATGGGCCCCCGGGGGGACCTGCGGTCAGCTGCAGTTGATGATGAGTGAGGTGACGATGGTGCAGGTGCGGGTCGCGCTGTCGTTGGCGGGGTTGGGGTCGACGGGGGTGCTGGCGGTGCGGGTCGCGGTGACGGCGTAGGGCCAGCCCAGGGTGAGCAGGCCGATGGGCACGGTGAAGGTGCGCGTCGTGCTCGCCCCGTCAGCCAGGGCGCCCAGGGTGCAGATGACGTGGCCGCTGGCCGGGGTGCAGTCGCTGCTGGTTGCGGTCATCGGGGTGGGCAGGGTCGCGGTGATGGTGGCCGAGGCCAGGGCGGAGGGCCCGTTGTTGGTGATGGTGATGGTGTAGTTGATGTGTCCATTGAAGAGTCCGGGGACGCCGGTGGCGGCCAGGGCCACGGCGAGGTCGGCAGCGGCGTAGGTGTACTGGTCAGCGCTGCTGGTGGCGCTGGTACCGCCGGTGGTGGCGGCCTGGACATCGACGGTGCCGATGGAGCCGGCCGGGGCGGTGGCGGTGCAGCTGGCGGCGGTGCAGGTCACGGCGGTGGCGCGGTGGCCGGCGCCGAAGGTGATCGTGGCGCCGGTCAGGTTGCTGCCGGTGATGGTGACGACGGTGCCGCCGGCCGGGGGTCCGGTGGCGGGGGCGACCGAGGTGATCACGGGGGCGGCGATGTAGGTGTACTGGTCGGCGGTGCTGGTGGTGCTGGTGCCGCCGGGGCCGGTGACGGTCACCTCGACGGTTCCGGCGGTTCCGGCCGGGGCGGTGGCCGTGCAGGTGGTCGCGGTGCAGGACACGTCGGTGGCCGGGCCGTCGGCGCCGAAAGTGACCGCGGTAACACCGCCCAGGTTGGTGCCGGTGATCGTGACCGGGGTGCCGGCTGCCAGTGGGCCGCTGCTGGGGCTGATCGCGGTGACGGCCGGTGCGGGCAGGAACGTCAGGGCGATGGAGGACGGTGAGGTGGTGGCCAGGGTGCCGGTGACGGTGTTGGTGGCCGGGTCGATCAGCGAGACGGTGTTGCCGTCCTGGTTGCCCGCGAACAGGGTGCCGTCGGGGCCGAACGTCAGCCCGGAGGGGAAGGCGCCGGTGGGGATCGTGGTGGTGACCGCGGCGGTGGCCAGGTCGATGACGATGACGTCGTTGCCGCTCTGGCTGCTGACGTAGGCGGTGGTGCCCGCCGGGTTCAGGGCCACCAGGGTGGTGGAGGTCGCGGTGCCGATGCTGCCGGTCAGGGTACGGGTCGCGGTGTCGACCACATCCAGCTTCCGCTGCCCGCTGGTGGTGACGTAGAGAGTGGATCCGTCCGCGCTCAGGGCGCTGTGGTCGGCGCCGGTCACTCCGGTGATGGTGGCGGTGATCGCGGCACTGGCGGTGTCGATCACCCACACCGTGTTACTGCCGACCGCGTACAGGGTCGCGCCGTCGGGGCTGACGACCACATCGGTGGGAACGCTCAGGCCGGTGACGGTGGCGGTGACGGTATCGGTGGCCGTGGAGACCACCGACACCGTGCCGCTGACGAGGTTGGCGACGTACACGTCGGCGCCGTCCGGGCTGACCGCGGCGTAAGCCGGATTCGAGCCCACCGGCACGGTGGCGGTGACAGTATCGGTGGCCGTCGAGATCACCGACACGCTGGCGCTGGAGAAGTTCGCGACGTACAGCTGCGACCCGTCGGGGCTCAGCACACCCTTGAACGGGTTGGCGCCCACCGGGATCGTGGCCGTGGTGGCACCGGTGGCGGTGTTGATCACCGAGACGGTCCCGGCGCTCTGGTTGGTCACATACGCGGTGGTCAAACCTGCCGGGGCCGCCTGCGCGGCCGGGGCGGACAAGCCGCCAAGCCCCACGGCCCCCAGCGCGCCGGCAACGGCCAGGGCGGTGATACGGGCGCGCCAGTGGGCACGCGGCGGTTGCATGATCGAAGACACGGGGTCTCCCTCCTCCGTATCCGAGCCGCCGCAGCGGGGACCGAAGGGCCCCCTTGAAACCGCGACGGTGCGGTCGCACGGGGCGGACCGAACCGCCCGGCGGCCGATCCACCGCCGGACACGGACCCTCGCCCCCTCGCCCCCTCGCACGCCGCGCGGCGGGGACCGGGACCGGGCCGCGACAGCCTCCAAATCAGGCGACAGACAAGAAAGTTGGCCTACCTGCGTCATCGCTGAGCATGTCATCGGCATGTGCCCACACGGTGCAGAAGCGGTGAATCCAACCTGGAAAATCCACCCCGAAGACCACTTACGGAAGATATTGACCATCCATGTCTCTTTTTTCCGGCTGGCCACTTGAATCCCGCGGTCCGGCCGCACGGCGCACTGGACAAGGCCGTTCATCCAGATGCACCGCGAGCAGCACCGCCACGGGAGGGCACCGCGGGGCAGGCGCCGGACCAGGCCAACCCGACCGCCCCGCCAGAGATGAACCACCACCCGGTGAACCCGCGCGGCTACCGCACCAGCCAGACACCATCACCGCGGCCTGCAGCCGGGCGGCCTCGGAGGCGACCGCGGCTGCAGGCCGCGCGCGTGACCGGATGCCCGCCCCGACTCCTCAGCCGAGGTGCTGGGCGTTCAGGCTCGTGAGGTGTTCGTGAGCGGGGTCCTGGTCCGGGTAGAGGACCTGGATGTCGATGCGCAGGTCGGCGCCGGGGTCGATCGTGTGCCCGCCGCCGTCGGGGGAGGCGAGCAGGACACTTCCGTCGGTGCCGTCCTGCAGGATCCGGCCCCAGAAGACGTTGGTGAAGCCCTTGTACAGCGCGGTTCCCCCGGGCAGGTCACCGAAGCCGAGCGCCCATTTCACGACGCGCGTCTCCTGGGCACGCACCGTGATCCGGTAGGAGTAGATCCACTTCTGGGTCTCCCAGTCCTGCCACTTGCTGAGGAAGGACTGCTCGACGACCAGGTTCCCCAGGAACGGGGCCGCGAGCGCCGACTGGGCCTGGTCGTTCCAGCTGCCGTTCGGGCTGTCGGCCATGGCGATCCGCGCCAGGTTCGCGATCGAGGACCTGCGGTCCACCGGCAGCGAATGCCCCCGCTGATCGGCGGCCGAGAAAAGCGCGTTGTCCTCGCCGGTCCTGTTGACGACACTGCTCACCCCGTCACCGCTGTCGTCGAAACCGTACGCGGAGAAGTCGTTGACATAGGTGCCCAACGGAATGGCCAGGATCTGGTCACCGCCTCCCCCGGCATTGAAGTTGACGTGACGGTAGAGACAGAAACTTCCCTCGGGGCACGCCTCTTCCCCCTGACCGTGGATCAGCTGCGCCTTCTCGTCACTCACGTGTTCGCCTTCCTGCTGACGGCTGATGTGTCCGGACAGGTGCGGCCGGCCCCACATCCGCCGGAGTCCTTCGGGGCATGGCCGCATCGGGCACCGGTCCAGGACGGCACCCGGCAAGACGCGGCCATGGGAACCGCCATGGACACCGCCGATGCTTTGCGCGACCGAACTGTCACCATTCGTAGTCGATCGGGCTGAACTCCGCACCGCCTCGCTCCCGAATTGGCCAGTCTTCACCGATCGATTGACGCAACCGCGCCACCCAACCACGGCACCACGCAGGGCCAATGCCAGGTCCGTTCCAACTGCTGCCGGGCCGCGTGGTCGTCGCCTTCCTGCTGGGCGCACACCGGTTCCGACCTGCCCGGATGCACCCGATTCGACCGCAGGACGCAATGGGGCGCCCGGAAGCCGGAACGGAAGGGAGAACGGAAGGACCCCGGCGGCACTGGTGACCGCGACGGAAGGACGCCGGAGCGCGGGCAGAGGTGGCCGGGGCGGCACACGGACACGAATCACAGCGCCGCCCCGGCCAGCACGACCACATGGGGATGGTCTCCCCCGGACCAACGAGCAACCCGGCCCGGCGTCACGGACCAGCGGTGCCTAGGATCCTCGGGTGCACCATGACACTTCCGATCCCCTGCTGACCGCGCGGCAGTGGGACGCGCTCGGAGAACTCCGCCGTCTCCAGGAGCACGGACTGCCCGCAGAGCGGGGAACAGCCGGCCTGCACCTGGCCACCCTCAAGCCCCTGGCCACCATGGGCCTGGTCACCCTCGACGAATCCGGCGAACCCGACCGCCGCGGACGTCAGTGGACCGCCGCCCTCACCCAGGCCGGCCACCACGCCCTCGACCTCGGCGAGGCGGAGCCCACCAGCCCCGGATGGCACCCGTTCGCCTTCAAAGAGAGGCGCTCTACTGGATGAGTTCGTAGACCGTAGGTGAGGCGCTGGGGGCGGACCCGCCCGCGCCCAGGTAGGCGGCCCTGATCAGGTGGAGGCCGACGGTCAAGGTGGAGGTCGTGAACGCCGCGTGCCCGGTGCTGTCGAGGGGGACGACGGCGATGAGCCGTGACCTGTCCATGAACACCACGAGGCCAGTAGGGACGACCGTCCCGGACCCGGTCACCACTGCGGCAGTGAAGGTGACCGGCTGACTCGCCGGCGTGGGGTCGGCCGAGGTGGTCAGGCTGGTGGTGGTAGTGGCGGGCGCCTGGTCGGGCGTCGTGCGACTGATCGTGTCACTGTCCAGTGTGACCGCAGCGTTGCGGGCCAGCGTCCGGCCGTCGACGGTCGCCCCCGTCGTGACGGTGATCGAGGTGAGGGCCAGAACGTTGCCCTGGAGGGTGGAGTAGGTTCCGAGCGTCGCAGAGCTGCCGACCTGCCAGAAGACGTTGGCCGCTTGCGCGCCGTTGACAAGGTTCACGCTGCTCGCGGACGCGGTAATGAGGGTGGATGCAGTCTTGAAGATGAAGACGGCATTCGGGTCGCCTTGGGCGTCGAGGGTCAGCGTGCCGGTGATCCCGAACGTGCCGGCGGGCGAGTCGTACACGCCGGGCGTCTTAGTGGTCCCGCCGAGCTCCACCGGGACGGTGGCCGTGGTCGGGCGCCCCGCCGCGTCGTTGTACGCGGCGGTCAGGTCGTTCTGGGCCTGCAACGCGGCAGCGTCGGCCACGTGCTGGGTCCCGTTCAGCTGCCCGGGGGGAAAGCCGGTCACCGATGTACCCGGGCTCAGTCCGAGGTCGCCGTTGATCGTGGTGGGACCGGTGTTCGTGACCGTCGACGCGGCGAGGACCGCGAAGTTTCCGGCGGTGCCCAGCGAGACCGGTGGCGTGGCCGCTCTCGCACTCGCGCTCGGTGGCGTGGCCGCACTCGCGCTCGGAGGCGCAGCTACACCGATCAGGGCGGTCGTCGCACAGGCGAGGGCCAGGCCCAGCGCCAGCCGGGATCTTGCGACAATCCTCCGAGGGGTGTCCGTGAGGGCCGTACCAGTGGGCGACATGGGGGTTCCTTTCGCTGAGTTGACGTCGAGTGAGCATTTCGAAATTCACAGTCTCATACATAGGCGTCAATATCACCTTAGGGTGTATGCAAATATTTGTTTGCGGCGAATCGCCGCCCACCTGTACCGTTCCCGGTATTCAGAATTCAATACGACAGACGATGCGTGATCAACCATTCTCGCCACCTTTGACCGCTTCACTCTCGCGGTGCGACGCCCGGAATGATGACGTCACGCACGGCCCACTCCCCAGACGGGCCAGCGGCACCAAGGGGTTGGTGCCGTCCTGTCCCTCGGTGTCGTCCGCGGCGACCTCGAGCATCGCCCAGCAGCGGTAGTCGCGTGCGGCCTTGCCGCCGGTACCGGTGTCCGCCGCCAGGCCCGCGCCGAACGCGGGTGCCCGGCCAGGCCCGGGGTTCAGGCCGCCGCGGCCGGAGCCGTACCGGATTTCTGCGGTGCCCGTTCTCGCGGCCCGCACAGCGCTAGCGTTGGATCCCATGATCGTATGGCTCAACGGCACCCACGGCGCAGGCAAGACGACGACCGGTGCACTCGTGCAGCAGCTGATCCCGGATTCGCGGGTGTTCGACGCCGAGAAGGTCGGCGAGGCACTCATGGACATCACGCCAGGGCTGCCCGCGACGGACAACTTCCAGCACTGGCCGCCGTGGCGGCCACTGGTAGTCGAGACCGCCCGCCGCGTACTCGACTACACCGGCGGCACCCTGGTGATGCCCATGACCGTCCTGGTCGAGCCGTACTGGCGCGAGATCAGCACGGGCCTGGCGCACCATGCCATTCCGGTACGGCACTTCGTCCTCCACGCCGACCAGGACACCCTCCGCGGGCGCATCGAGGGGGACACTCTTCTCGGCCCCTCCCCATTCCGCCTCAAATACCTTGAGCCCTACGCCCAGGCGGCCCGCACATGGCTACACGGCGAGGCCGAGGTCGTCGACACCACGCACCTCACGCCCGCCCAGGCCGCCCTGCAGATCGCACAGGCCCTCAAGAGCTGAGGTCCGCCCGCCACGCGAACACAGGCACGGGTGGCAACAAGAACGACCTTCCGGCGTCAAGCAGCGCGAATAGACTCAACCAGAGACCCGGCTCAGCCCAGCACGGCGGTGTCGTCGAGTCGCACTGGCGAGCGTCCCGGAAGCGCCACGTCGAAGCGCCGCCGCACGGCGGAAGCAGGCTGTCCGCCGTCGGCGGCCACCGTGACGCCGACGGTCGTGGTCGTGGTGCAGCCGAGCCCCGGCGCGATGAGCCCGGGCCAGCCCACGGGCGGCGACCATCCCGTCGACTCCCAGGGCGCGCAGCAACGCGGCGTCCGTAGGAAGTTCACCGGGATCTGGGGTTCGGTAGTGGGGCGGATGGGAGCGCTTCGGTGGCGTGCCGGTCAGGCGGGGGGCGATGTTCGACCTCTACCCGCTCGCCTGGGCGGGCGGCCTGCCCGAGGAGGCGGGCGTGTTCTGGGACGTCGTGGCGATCCCTGCCGGCCGTGGCCCGCGCCTGTTCGATCGGCTCGGCGCCGACCATCCCCACCGGATCGGCCCGGTTATCCATTCCGCCCGGTCCTGGCAGACGCATTGCCTCATCACCCTCGGCACGGTGGCCGAAGCATGGCCGGACAGCTGTCGCTTCCTGTCCCTCGGCTCGTTCGTGACGCTGCCCGCGCTCGGCCTCGACCAGACCGTGGCCGCTGGCTGCATCTGCCCGAAGACCCCGCCATCCCTCACCGGCGCCGTATTGGCTCGCCGCCCCCTCGATGCCTGCCGCTGGACGAACGGCACCTGCAACGTCTGCACGCACCCCACACCGGTCGCAGACGCCATCGATGGCGTCCTGTGCCGCGGCTGCCTGCAGTACCGGCTGTTCCTCGACCGAGACTGCGGCATGGCCCTGCGGTCCCTCGCCCAGCCTGCAGGCGAGCCACGGTAAAGCACCAGCCCGGGCAAGCACATCCCGGAAGCAATGCTCCTCAACGGCCTGCGATGGATTCGGGCCCCTGGATGCCCTCCGGTCCCGAGGTGACGCCACGCCCTGTGCGCCTCTTCAGTTCGGCTTCGAGGTAGGTCCCCCCAGCCGGTGTGGCCCAGGGCTATCCAGACGCGGCCTTGGTGGGCGGTGCGGACACGGTCGGCGAGGTGAGCCAGGACCTGGTGGGCTCTGTGAATCGCCTGCCGGAGTTCACCGGTCAGCAGGCGTCGACCGGCTCAGCGCCTCGGCTCACGGCCGGTACCCGCGGGGTCACTTCTCCATCATCGCCCGGACCGGAAGCAGCGGCTGGGGGCGGTTGGGAGTGCTTGGGCGGCACGCTGTTCCGGCTGCGCGCCGGGGTTCGGGACCGGCGGGGTCGGCGCGAGATGATGTCGGACAAGACCGAGCCCATTCCCGACTTCGGCGCGCAGCCGATGACCGCCCCCCGGTCGGCACCAAGGCGCAGCTGAAGGCGCTCAAGCCGCCCTACAAGGCGGTCAGCGCCGGGCCCGGGCTGGCGTTGTCGGAGCCGTGGGACGTGCCACCGCGAGCGCGGCCTCGTCCAGCCGGATGAACGCCGCCGGCTCCCGCAGCGAGGGATCCTGTGCGAAACGCCCCTACCGGGCAACCTGGCCACTTGCCAAGTACTCCAACAGTCACAGGCGGGCACGCCGAGTGGCAAACGCCCCATTCGAAGAGCAACCGGACCGCGCCGACACGGAGGCGATACACACCTTGGTCACCAGGCCCGTGTCCGCCGTCCGTGCTGCCTTCGCGCTCCTCGGTGAACTGCTGATCGTCGTCGGCGCGGTCGTCGGACTGTTTGCGGCCTGGCTGTACTGGGGGCAGAGCCCCCTGCCGACTGCCGCGCAGCAGCGCACCAACCAGCGGATCCAGCACGCCTTCCGGTCCGGCACTTCGGTGCCGGACGGGGCCGTGGCACTGATCCGGATCCCGGCGCTCGGCGCGAGCTGGCAGTACCCGGTCTACGAGGGCACCGGCTTCGAACAGCTCAGTAAGGGCCTGGCCCACTACACCGGGACCACGGAGCCGGGCCGCCCTGGCAACTTCGCGGTGGCCGGGCACCGTTCGTCCAACACCGGCTTCGAACCCCTGGCGGACCTGCCGGACGACATCCGCGTGGGCGGGCAAATCCTGGTCGACACCGCGTCCGCCGAGTACATCTACCAGGTCACCGGCACCAAACAGACCAACCCGTCCGACGTCTCGGTGCTCCGGCCGGACCAGGGCCGGGGCGCGGACCCGAAACCGGGACTGTTCACCGTCACCACCTGCACGCCGCGCTACGGTTCCTCAGGCCGGTTCATCGTCTTCGCCACCCTGGTCAGAACCGCGAAGGAGCCCACCCAGTGATCGTCCCCTGGCTCTTCCACGCGCTCCCCGGGCCAGCCTGGCTACGGGCCGCGCTGCTGCTCCTGCTCGCAGCGGCAATGGCCTGGTTCCTCTGGAACTGGGGCTTCCCCTGGCTGATGCAGCACCTCGGCCCGGCCCTCAACGGCAATCCCACGGTCGGCCAGAACGGGGCCTGAACGAGCTCGCGCCTCCCGCCGCACAGCGCGCCGCCGGCTGGTGGCGCGCTGTGCGGCGGGAGGACCAGTCCGGTGCCCGGGTGGCCGCAGTCGGCGATTGTTGTGGTCTTGCCGACGGCTGCCCCGGCGCTGCACTCGGGCCAGACCGCGCAATCGTTGCGGTTGCCCGGCACCGGGTGTCCGACGACAAGGACCAGCCGGCTGTCGGCGTCGATGATGACCTGGTGGTTGGTGGAGTACCGATAGTTCTTCGACTGCTCGGCGATGACGTGGTCACGGGCCGGTACGACGGTGCCATCCACCATGAGCGCGGTTCCCTTGCCAATCGCTGCCGTTGCTTGAGTTCCCACAGAGGCGCTCCACGTCCCACGCATCCCGGCCACCACTTCACCCGTCAGGCGCACGACGGAGAGCGGTTCACTGGAGGGGTATCGACTTGTTTCCATAGATGGTGATATTGGTGAACGGGTAAGTTGAAATCGCGTCATAGATGACGAATTGGGTATATGCCGGCGCCGGCATGGCACGGCCGAGTGATTGCATCACCTGTCGCCAGTAGGCGGGGTTCAGCTGTATCGAATTTTGCGTGATTGTTACGTTGTGAAGGCTTGGTGCAGTGACCGAAAAGAGATCGATAACGTTCGCAGCGGAATAGACGTAGTTGTTTGAGAGGGTGGTGTCGGAGGCTACGATGTTGATCCCTCGATAGTAGCCGCTTATCTTATTGCTGCTTATATTTACCTGGTCGCCGTGCACCTCGATGGCCGCCGCCACGGCGGCATTGCCGTTGAATGTGTTGCCGTAGATCTCCGTACCGGTGCCTGACGTGTAGACGGACGAGTGATCATGCCAGGGAGTGTCTATGGCCGAGAAAGTATCGTAGGACAGGATGACACTATGGGTTCCGCTTCCGGTGACGATTGTGTTCGTATTGTTGGTGTTGACGAACACATCCGAGGTTATGGTTATCCCTGTGCCGGAGAGCATGTCGAGAACAAACCGAGGCGAGGCCGGCGACAGGCAGTTTACCGACGCAGCCGAGGCGCAGGTGCCGGAAATTGGATTGCCTGACGAATTTTGGTCGAAGACAACGCCCCTGATCGTGAGGCCGGAAAGGTCTGTGGTTGCCGGAGCTGTAAGAACGGCGCGGTAGTTGCCGTAGTTGGCCATGACCTTGAGGGTCGTACCGCCCCCGTTGATCAATTCGCCCCGCGGGATTGTGAGTACGGGCCTGATGATGAACGGGTTGGAAGGGGCGCGGTACGGCAGGTTCACCACGCCATTGACTGGGTTGTTGAGAAGCTGCTGGATGTAGCTCGTGTCATCCTCGGCGACCGCCTGTGAGCCTTTCTGTGCCGCAGCCGCCGACCCCGCTATCGACGGGACGAGCAGAATTGAGAGCGCCGCCATCGCTCCCAGCAGCATGGTTGCGCACAACCTGAGAAGCCCTCGATGCGAGGGGGCCTGGGGCCGCTGACGCGGCGTCAGCTCTGTCCGACCTTCAGCACGAAGGGCCATGCGGTGGGCGAATCCGTGCGCCGGGGGCGAAGTCCGACTGGACCGATCGATTCCAAGCGCCCACTGAAGGATTTGCTGGAGCTTCCTTCCCAGGAGTGCGGTATGCAACACAGAGAAACCTCTTTCGCTAATTGATAAAACAAATCCGTGGAATCAGCTGGGCGCCATCAGGTATCACTTCATGCGGCACGCCAGCCGAGGCTTTCTACCGCCAAGGAGCCAGAAATGGCTTCAACCTACGGTCTGTTGATTGCCCGTCAGCTCGGTATCAAGGCCACCGAAATCGCTGACCTCGATTCGCCAGCGGCCGGTGCCCAGTGATCGAAATCGGCGTTTCGCCGGATATATCCAGAGCCGTTCGGGTAGGCCGTCGATCAGCCCTGCAGGGACGTCCGGCGTTCCACGAGCCTGGTGGATCTCCTGATCAGTCCTGGCCGTTGGCAAAGGGGCTGCGGGATGCCGGGAACTGCTGGGCGACCAGAGAATGCGGCGGAAGCTTGCAAGCCACACTGTGGGCCGGAACGGTCCTGGGGACGGTGTTCCCGGTGGCGAACTCGCCGGTGCAGCAAGGCTGTTGGCTACTGCTCACCAGACATTGGGCAATGATGTCGCGGGGCGACGTGAAACACATCGAGAAAGCCCCTCAAAAGGACACAGGGGTGCCCGCGGAGATGAGAGATGACGCTGACACGGCGCACAGGCCTGGAATGAACCCCCGGTGCGATGCCCCCGCCATTGCCCCACCCGCACCCGCACATACCGGCCCAGAGATAATGTCGACCGTCTAGGGCGCCTTAGCGCCGACCACCACGTTTGGTCACTGTGGACCAGGCCTCCAGCATCGCCGCGCCGGTCACACTGGGTCAAGGGAACTTGTCGAGTTTCGGGTCTTATCCCCCCAAATCCCATGCATTTGCAGGCGCTCAAGCTCCTTGGACTCACTTGGAGTCTCCGCCGTGCTACACGGCGCTACTCAGAGCTACTCAGCCTGAACTCGCGTTGTCGCCCTGAAGTAACAGTGAGTGATTCTGCCGTGCGATGGGGAACGGGGGCACGTCCTTCGGTGTGCCCTCTGGTCGGCTACTCAACGCACTTACGGTGTGGCGCCGCGCACGGGTAGGTCCCAGGTGCGGCGTGGCCGCTCGCTGGGATGCGACGGAGCGCGTGGAGATCCGTGGCGGAGGAGGAAACCCACGACGTGTATTCCCGAGCAGCCGGAGCACCCGTCGTCGTGTCCACACCGGTGAGCAGTCCTACGGCCTGCCCCAGACCCGCCGCGCAGGAGCCTGGCCCGGAGATGTCGGTTCCACCCCACAGGCTCCGTGGGGTCGTTGGGATCCCCTCCCAGCTGCAGGCTGGTCAGCCTATGTGGCGGCGAGCGTCGCCTGCGTCGCCGCGGGGGACCGGGAGATTGTCACCCCACCCCATCAACGCCCCCAGGCTCAGACACCACCCAGGCCCACATCACCACCCGAACCAGCCACCCGCGAAGTCCGGATATAGCCGATTGGCGGGAGAAGGTCGGCTGAAGCCGGCTCCGCCTGGCCACGGACAGTAGTCCGTGGCCAGGCGGACATCTGCCGGTCGTGTCCACCTACAGGGGTCTTGCGCTGTCCGCTCCCACTCCCGGCGTTCACGGACGGCCCTTGTTCAGCACATTGAATTCACGCCTTACAAAACGAATAAATCCCTGACTATGTACTTCTTACGGGCATCATCCAATATTCAGCGAATCGGATGCTCGGCTGAATTGGCCATACACTGAGGAGAACCAAACGAGCACACCCCCGTGCCCCCCACGGCCGCTCACTACGCTCGGCCAGAAATTCTCCCTCTGCGTGTGGCATCGCTCACCGGCGGAGGTTGAGCAAAGGCATCGTCCAAGGTCGAAAGAACCGCCTCTATCACGCTCCCTTTCGAGCGAGGAGACAGGACTGGATCATCGAGCGTGCACAGCAGCGGCTGCCTCCTCTCCCTAGGTCACCCAGCGATGCGAGGCCGGGCCGACGCAGGATGGCCAATGGTCAGCGCCCCGGATGGAACCACTGAAAGTCCCCAGCCAGCGTTCCCGCACCCGAACCGCCAGAGGTGGCGTGTCTCTCCGCACACGCTCATGGTTCCGCTCATTGAAAACGTGCAACGCTCGACGCGCCGCCCCAAGGAAAAGCGCGGGAAAGTGCGCTTGCAATCACCAATTCCCCCGTTCATGCTCAGTGATAATACCCAGCTGGGGCGGCTAATCATTCCAGGGGAAACCAGGCCGGCTCTGCCTGTCTGTCATCATGTCAAGATTCGAGAGAAACCTTTCTGCAGAAGTAATCGTGTTACCGTCTCGCTGACGCCGGAGCAGCGGGTGGAAATCCCGGCCCCGCGGGCCAGTGAAGGGTATCGGTGCGCTTGCAAGGAGTCGTTGAATGCTCACCCGAGAGGAATACGACGAGGCCTACGTGCTGCGGAGCGAGGGATGGTCGGTCTCCGCGATCGCCAGGCACTTGTGCCGCGACCGCAAGACCGTGAGGTCCTACCTCGAAGGACGTCGCAAACCCGGTGTCCGTCTCTCGCCTGAGGACTCCCTCCAGCGCTACGTGCCCTACTGCAGGCAGCGGCTGTCAGACGCCGTCCACCTGCCGGCCAGAGACCTGTTCGACGAGATCGTCGAACTGGGATACACCGGCGGCTACTCGACGTTAACTCGGGCTCTGCGCAAGCATCGGCTGCGTCCGCTGTGCCCGCTGTGCTGCCGCAATCTCAGCGTCGCCGCACAGACTCGGGACCAGCAGGGAAACGAGCATGTGTACTTCACGATTCTGCGCCTGCTGGCCCCGCCGCCCCACTGGGGCTGGGGGACCTGCGCCTACCTGACTGTCGCCAGGCTCAGCTCCTCCAGCCGCTGGAGAGCGGTCCTGGTGGAGAGCGACGACTTCCCTTACGTGGTCGAGGCGATCCACGAAACCCTACGGCGCCTGGGTGGAACCGGCAGCGCCTGGTCCCTGGACCCCTCGATGGCCGCGGGAGCCGGGAAAGCCGATCGGGTAATGCGCGACTTCGTCCGGGTAGCCGACTACTACGACGTCACTCTGGAGATCGACTCACCCACCAGCAAGCAAACGTCCCAACTGTCGGGGGAGGACTTGCGACAGATCATGCGTGCGTGGCGGACGATCAGCTCCACCTGCCCGCTCCCCACCGCACAGGATCGGTTCGATCAGCTCACCGCCCGGCTGGACGTGCGTCGGACTCCGATGCCGAGCCGGCGTGAGGCCAACGAACAGACCCGTCTGCTCCCTCTTCCCGACTCTGCCTATCCCGCTCAGATCCGCGTGATGAGGTCGGTGACCCCACGCGGGCTGGTCCCGTTCCGGGGCAACACGTACGCCGTTCCGTCCGATCTGGCCGGTACCACCGTGGAGGTGCGCTGGCGCATCGGCGAGTCCCATGTGTCGATCGCAACCGCCGGCGGAGCCCTCATCACCCGCCATGCTCTGGCCCCGCCCGGCGCCAGACGCACCGTCACCGGCTCCCGGGAGCCCATCACCCCGGACCGGCGGACGAGACCTTCACCGCGGCCCCACCCCGTGCCCTGCCGTGGGGGCGGATATCTGCCCCCCTCGCCCGCGGCTCTCGCCGAGGCGCAGCGTCTGCGTTCCAAGGACCCCACGGGCACGCAGCACTGGCCCAACCCTCAGGCCCGTGTCTGCGTGAGCGATGGCGCGCCGGAGGGGTCCAGTTGGAGCGACCGGAGCCCCGACCAGGAACGAGAACGCGAGGACGAACGAGCCGGAGACCGACAAACGGCAGCGCAAACCGCCGGTTGAGGATGCATGAAGAGGAGCGCCCCTCATGCCGGGTCTTGCCGCGTGCCCGGCCCGGGCCGGGTCATGTCCCGGTACAGCCGCTCCAGTTGGGCGACTTGGACCGAGCCGCGCTCGGTGCGGCTGATCAGCTCCCGGTTCGCCGCGCGTTCGGCCGAGGGCAGCGGGGCGGCGGCAGTCAGGGTATCGGCCAAGGTGGTGTGCAGCGGGTCGGGGAGCAGGTCCGCATGCAGGCCGTCGGCCACCAGTTCCCGGTACGGGGGGATGTCCGCGAGCAGCAGGCGACAGCCTGCTGCCGCCGCCTCCAGCACCGAGGAGCTGCGCTGGTCGGCGTGGGGTACCGAGACCGCGACCTCACTGGCACGCATCAGGGCGAACAGCTCGGCTTGGCCGAGCAGCTGATCGATCACTGTGATGCGGTCGGCCAGATGCGCTGCTCCGGCGCGCAGCGTCGCCAGGTAGTGCTGCTGCGCGCGGGCCGGGCCCGGTTTGGCGGGTTGGTGGCCGGTGAGCAGTACCAGGTGCAGGTCGGGCCGCACCTTCGCGGCGTGGGCGAAGGCGTCGAGGATCTCCTGCGTCCGGTAGACCGGTGAGGTGGTGCGGACCGAGAGCACGACCGTGGCGTCGGCCGCGATGCCGAATCTGGCACGCGTCAGGCGGGCATCGGTCCCGTCGCTGCCGTCGAGGAGGGCGTCCGGCACGCCCCAGGACAGGACGGTGATCCGGGAACGGGTGATCCGGTAGCGGTTCGCGACCTTCGCCGCGACCTCCCGTGAGGTCGGCAGCACCCGGGCAGCCCGGTGCAACGCCAGCCGGGCCACCAGCGCCCGGCCTGGATGGCGGTCGGCCGCCCGCAGTTCCGAGCCCCAGGGCGTGACCAGGAGAGGCGCCGTACGGGTCGGCAGCGCGAGGGACAGCGCCCCGTGCACACCGAGCGAATGGACGTGGATGACGTCCGGCCGTGTGCGGCGCACCTCGCGGCGCAGCCAGCCGGTCGCGCGCAGCACCCGCCACGGCCACCAGGCTCCGGCTGGTGCGGACGAGAGCCGCCAGGTGGTGGCACTCCTGTCCAGGTCCGGATCGTGCCAGCTGCACACTGTCACCGCGTGCCCGAGCGCCGCCAGAGCGTCTGCCCAGCGGCGGGTGTGGGCCGACCCGGCCGGGGCGAGCAGCAGCAGGCGCAGCGGTGGGGCTGACGAGCGGGTCATGCCCGGCTCCCCAGGGGAGGGATCAGGGTCGGGCACTGCGTTCCCCGAGCACGAACCGGCCCTTGCCGGCCGCGGCACGCAGCCGCCGCACGGGGCCGCGGGTGTAGTGCTCCCAGGCGGCAGCCGTCGTCAGCCAGCGCCGGTCGGCGAACAGCCGGCCGGCCGCGGTCAGCAGCGAGATGTGCAGGCTGTGGTAGGCCAGGCTGGCCGGCGCGCGGTACCGCAGGTCGTAGCGGGTCCAGTAGCCCAGGTCGAAGCCGGGCAGGGACTCGCGGATCCGGTCCGCTGCCGGTCCGACGCCGTCGCCACCGATTTGGCGGCCCAGTTCGTGCAGACCGAACAGCGCGAAGACGGCGCCGTTGAGGATGTGGTTGACCGGGTCGGAGGGGCATTCCTCGGGAAACGGCCGGCCCTGCTCGTCGTAGTGCGAGCAGCCGCCCGCCGACAGCGGCCGCAGCATCAGCTCCGCCGCGCCCTGGCAGGCGTCCAGGAAGGAGCGCTGCCCGGTCGCGGCGTACGCCCGCAGCATCACCGACACCGTCAGGCCCTGGGCCATCGCCGAGTACCACCCCGGGACCACCCCGTAGCGCGGCACCGGGACCGGGTAGCGCCAGCCGCCGTTGCCGTCCTGGTTGGCACGCAGCCAACCGGCCTGGTCCAGCAGCGCCTGGATGTCCCGGGGCCGGTCGGCCGGGGCGTCGCCGTGCCAGCCGGCGCACCGGGCCTCAGTGTGCCGGCTCAGTGCGTAAAGGCTCATCGAGACGGGGTTGCGGTACGTCTCACCGGTTGCCGCACTCGTCACGACCAGCCCCTCACGGTCCAGCACGGCCCCGGCGGTCATCAGCCGCAGGTCGAGCGGATAGCGGTCCGGCGGACCGGCCGCCGGTGGGTGGGTGAGCGTCGGCGCGTCGACCGGGAAGACGGGCCGGCGCAGATCGGACAGTCCTCTTCGCAGCAGCGTGCCCGGCCCCGGCCGGGTCCTCTCCTGGCCGGTCACGCGGGGCCCCGGCGCAGCCGGCCGCGCCGCGAGGGCGCCGCGAGCGCCTGGTGGTAGAAGTCGTTCACTTGGCCGACCGTCCTGGCGATGTCGAATTGGCGCAGCGCCAGTTCCCGCCCGCAGGCTGCCAGCTCGCGCCGTCTGGCGGGATCGGCGACCAGCACGTCCACGGCCCGTGCGAGTGCGGCCGGGTCGGCGGGTGGAACCAGCAGTCCGGTCCGATCGTGCTGGACTGTGTCCGGCAGGCCGCCAACGTCGGTCGCGACCACCCCTTTGAGCATCAGCAGTGCCTCCACCACGGTGTAGCAGGCCGATTCGTCCATCGAGGGGTTCACCAGCACGTCCAGGCCGGCCATGACCGAGCCGACGTCGGTGCGAAGGCCCGTGAACTGGATCCGGTCGGCGACTCCGAGGCGGGCGGCGCGCTCCTCCAGCTGGTGCCGGTACCGCCCGTCGCCGACCAGTTCGTCGCCGACGACGAAGAACCTCGCACCGGAGTGGCGGCGCAGGATCATCGGCACGGCGTCGATGAAGACCTCGTGCCCCTTCACGCCGATCTCCCGGAAGTCGCGGAATCTGCTCGGGTACATGTAGGCGACCATGCCGATCGCGGGCGTCGCGTCGGTGATGGCGAACTCGCTGCGGAACGGTTCCGCCGGCGTCGCGGGATCGAACCGGTGCACGTCGCAGCCGTAGTAGCTCACCTCGACAGCCCGCGCCCCCATGGCCCGGTAGCGAGTCGCGATCGCCCGGCACGAACCGAGCACAAGGTCGTCCCGGCGCAGTGACAGCCGGTCCAGGATCCGGAACGGCGCCATGCGCAGATGGACCAGGCCCGGCACCTGGGACACCATCAGCGCCCGTCGGTAGCAGGCCGTGGCGGCCCGCGCGGCCAGCATCGCGATGATCAGATGGGCGTGGACGACGTCCGGCCGGTACTGCCTGACGAACCTCGTCAGCTGCCACTGCCCGCGGATGAGGCTCGGCCACTGCCGCAGCCGGCGGGACAGACCGAACGGGATGACCTCCACCCGGACACCGTCGATCGCGCGCAGCCGGTCGGCGAGCGGGCCCTCGCGCGGCAGCACCGCGCAGACCTCGTTGCCCAGCCGGGCCAGCCCGTGGACCTGGTCGTGGAACCAGCTCCCGCCCACAGCGGTCGAGGTGATCTGCAGGATCCGCAGCGGTCGCGGCTTGCCTGTCACGGGCGCGCTCACCGCCCCGCCAGGACCGGCACCCGCACCGGCACCTGCACCGGGACCGCCACGGGCACCGGCGCTCCCGTCGCTGCCCCCCGTCCCGCGGCCAGGACGATCAGCACCAGGCCGGCCAGCAGCGGTGGCACCAGCAGCACTTCGCCGAACGCCGAGCAGATCCCGGCACCGGCCAGCGCCAGCAGCGCCGCCTCCCCCGCGGGCTCACCCGACCTGACCGCCGCCCACGCCCGGCGCGTGCCGAGCACGGCGAGCAGGCCGATGCCGGCGGCACCCAGCAGGCCGGTCTGCGAGAGCACCGTCAGGTAGGTGTTGTGCGCGAACTCGAGAAGCGGGAATTGGAGGAACATCACGTTGTAGTTCCCGGTGGCGCGGTAGTAGGTGGGCAGCAGACCTGCGAAGTTCAGGTATCCGACCCCGAACAGCGGATGCGTGTCGAACATCCGCAGTGCGCTGCTCCACAGATCGAGCCGCACCGCGGAGTCGCTGTCCAGGGTGCCGCCGCCGAGCGCCGAAGCCGACCGGGCGGCGATCGCCGCCGGCAGCAGCGGCACCAGGCACGTCACACCGAGCCCCAGCGTCAGGAAGCCGCGCAGTGGCCTGCGCAGGGCGCGGATCGCAAGTACCGCGATCATTGCCAGGTACGCCGCGCGGCTGAGCGAGTACGCGACGCCGACGGTGAGCACCACTACCCCGGCCCAGCAGGCCAGCTGCGGCAGGCCCGCCCGCGCGCCCCGGGCACGGGCCAGCAGCACGGCGGCCGCCATCACGAGCAGCGCGCCCACCGCGTTGTGGTTGGCCACGCCGGGCTGGGAGATGGCCAGGAGCGCGACATCGTCCGGGGCCTTGTTGCCGTTGCTCGCGAACACGGAGCCGGCCAGAACGATCTCGACCACGGCCAGGACCACGCTGCCGCAGCAGAACACCACCAGCACCCGGTCGAGCGTCGGCCCCGGCGCCGCGAGCAACGGCAGCAACAGCAGCGGCGCGCAGACCAGCAGCAGGTACTGCCAGTTACGCGTGCCCCACGCGTCGGTGCCGCCGATCACGGCGCTGGCCGCGATCAGGTAGCCGACCGTGCCGACCGTCACCCAGGCCCCTGCCGGCCTGGGCCAGACGATCCCCCGGCCATTGACGGCGCGGCTCAGCACACAGATCAGCATCAGGGCGACCAGCCGCTTCGGCGTCACGAGCGAGGCACCCGCCTCGGACTGCGACAGCGGCACCATCAGCGCGAGCGCGTACAGTCCCGCGTCCGGAATCAACAGCAGAACCAGGACGAGGACCCCCAGCCCGACGCCTGCGGCGGCCGAAGCCGATGCGGAAGCCAGCAGGCCGGCCGCCGCGGCGGCGGGCAGCACCAGAGCGGCCGGCAGGACCGACCGGCCGTCCATGGCGAACCACTCCCGCCAGGCGCGCACCTCCCGCCATCGGCGGCGCAACCCCGCCGACGGCCGGGCCGCCCGCAGCGCCCGGACGGCGGCCCCACTGCGTGCCCGAAGCCGACCAGCCCTTGTACCCAGCCGGGCATAACGGCCGATCACGACCGCGAACACCAGATAGCCGGCCGAGTCGGCGGCGGCCGCCCCGACCGCTCCGTAACTCGGCGTCAGCGCAACGAGCAGCGCGAGGTTCACGGCAGCCCCCGCCCCGGTCGCGGTGATCACCGGCCGCAGCCGGTCCGTCGCCGCGAGGTAGGCCTGGAGCGAACGGCCCGCCCCGAACAGCACCAGCCCGGGGAGCATCGCCCACACCACCCACGCGGCACGAGCGTACGGCTGCCCGTAGATCGCAGGGATCAGGACGGGCACACCCACTGCCACCACCGCGGCCGCCACGGCAGTCGCCGCGAACACGGTCCCGGCGATCCGGGTCGCGGCCCGTGCGTCGACCGCACCCGAGGTCACCTGGGGGAACAGCACCAGCGCGACCGCGGTCGGCAGCAGGGAGAGCCCTTCGGCAACGGGCAGCGCCACCGCGTACAGGGCGACCGCGCCGGCGCCGGCCAGCAACTGGATCACCGGCACGTCCAGTCGCAGCATCCCGTAGTGCAGCACGTTCGGCAGATACGCCTTGATCGCGAAACCGCCGAACCGCCGGACCGGAACCGGCTCGCCGTCCGGGTGGACCCGGACGGCGGCCACGGCCAGCAGCACCACGGCGCCGACCGACTGCCCGGCCAGCACAAACAGGAAGCAGTTGGTGACCGTCAACGACCCGGTGGCCAGCAGGCCGACGACGCCGGCCAGGTAGCAGGCCGACGGCGTGGCGGTCGCGAGGTTGTACGTCGTGACGCGGCCGCGGCCGATCTCGGCCGTGCCGAGCAGCGTGGTCAGCAAGGTCAGCGGGCACAGGGCCGCGGAAAGCAGCGCGAGCCGGAACGGCACGGCGAGCAGCACGGGCGGACACAGACCGCCGAGCAGCAGCCAGAACCCGGCTGCCGCCGATCCGCACACCAGCGAGAACGCCAGGCTCCACCGCACGATCTGACGGAACGCGGTGTGCGAGATCCCGGCGAAGCGGGCATTGGCGTTGTCCATGCCGAGGACCGCCACGATGCTCAGCACCGCCGGAACCGAGACCATGACCGCGAGAACTCCCCGGCCCTGCACCCCCAGGCCACGCGCCGAGATGACACCCGCCGCGAAACTTATCGCGGTGGCCAGCACCCGGGCGGCGAACGTACTGCCGACCGCCCCAGGGCTCACGCCAGGCAGCCGGGCGCGCATGCGGTCCATGATCTGCTGCAAGTGGGAACGCCCTCCGAAACCATCAGCGAGCACAACACGAAGATTCAACCACGCAGGGTAGCTTGAAAAGCACGCACAGTAGTGCGTGTTCAGAGGCGCCACCCTTCCGGCGCCCGCCGCACTGCGTCGAGAGGGTCGGCCGTGAAGGTGGTCAGCGTCGTTGGCGCACGTCCCCAGTTCGTCAAACTTGCACCAATCGCCCGACAGTTGGCCCTGCGCGGCGACGAGCACACGATCGTCCACACCGGCCAGCACTACCACCCGCTGCTCTCCCAGTCCTTTTTCAGCGAACTCCACATCCCGCCACCGGACGTGAACCTGGAAGCGGGCCGGGCCGGTCACGCGGCACAGACGAGCGAGATGCTGACCCGGCTCGACCCGGTACTCGCCCGGACGCGACCGGACTGGGTGCTGACCTACGGCGACACCAATTCCACCCTCGCCGCAACCCTGGCGGCCGCCGCCCAGAACCTGCCGATCGCGCACCTGGAATCGGGCCTGCGGTCCTTCGACCGCACCATGCCCGAGGAACGCAACCGGATCGTGGCCGACCACCTGGCCGACCTGCTCCTCGCACCCACCCCGGCGGCGATGGCCAACCTGGCCGCCGAAGGCCTGGCCGCCCGCTCCGTGCTCACCGGTGACCTGATGGTGGACGCGCTTCGCGCCGTCACCGACCCCTCGTCCGGGCCGCCCGCACCACTGCCCCCGTTCCTCGCCGACCACCGGGGCCCCTATCTGCTCGCCACCGTGCACCGGCAGGCCACCACCGACGACCCCGACCGGCTGTCCGCCGTCATCGCCGCCCTCACCGCCTGTCCGCACCCGGTCTGGCTGCTGGTCCACCCCCGACTCGCCACCCGATGCCACCAGTTCGGCATCGACCTCGCCGGCGGATCACTGCACACGACCGACCCCCTGCCCTACCGCACCATGCTCACCGCTCTGGCCGCGGCCGCCGGGCTCATCACCGACTCCGGCGGCCTGCAGAAGGAGGCGCTCGTCCTCGGCGTCGCCTGCAGCACCCTGCGCGCCGAGACCGAGTGGCCCGAAACCCTGGCCGACGGCTGGAACGTCCTTGTCCCCGACCCCCGGGACCTGCCCGCGGCCGTGGCCCGGACCCGCCCGACCGGGAAACCGCCCAGCCCGTTCGGCGACGGCCACGCCGCCGCCAGAATCGTCACGGAGTTGGAGTCGCGGACCCACACAGCAGCCAGGCCCGCGACGCGGCCCATTCCCCGGAGCGTGACCGCATGAAGATCTGGATCTTCAACCACTACGCGGCGCCCCCCGACTGCGCGGCCGGCACCCGGCACTACGACCTGGGCCGGGCAATGGTCGCGGCCGGACACGAGGTCACCGTCTTCGCCAGCAGTTTCAGCCACTTCAGCAGGCGCGAGGAGCGGCTCACCCACGGCGAGAAGACAGCCGTCCGCGATGTCGACGGCGTCCGGTTCCTCTGGGTCCGCACACCCCCGTACGCCGGCAACGGATACCGACGGTTCCTCAACATGTGCAGCTACGCCGCACGGGTCCTCCCCGCGCAGCAGGACCTGGAGCGGCCCGACGTCATCGTCGGCTCCTGCGTCCACCCGGCTGCGGTCCTCGCCGCCTGGCTCGCCGCCCGCCGCCGCGGCGCCCGCTTCGTCGTCGAGGTACGCGATCTGTGGCCGCAGACCCTGATCGACATGGGCGCGCTGCGCGCAGGCGGAATCCCCGCCCGGGTACTGCGGCTGGTCGAGTCGTTCTGCTACCGGCGCGCCTCCGCGGTGATCTGCCTGCTGCCGGGCGCGGCCGGATATCTCAAGGCCCGCGGCGTTCCGCCCGACCGGATCCACTACGTGCCCAACGGCATCAGCGACCACCCCCCATCTGCCGACGACGGTCCTTCGCCCACTCCGACCCTTCAGGACCACGGGCAGCACGTCACCGAACTGATCGACCGGATCAGGCGCTTGCGCACCCAAGGGTGCCTCACCGCCGGCTACGTCGGCTCCCACGGCCCGGCCAACGCCCTCGACACCATCGTCTCCGCCGCGGCCCGGCTGCACGACGCCGGGCAGCCGCGGGTCGCCGTCGTGCTGGTCGGTGACGGCCCGGAGAAAGCCGCATGCCAACGGCTCGCGGACGAGCTGGGCCTGGACAACGTGCTGTTCTGGCCACCGGTGCCCAAGAGCGCCGTTCCGGCCGTGCTGGCCGAACTGGACGTGACGCTGTTCTGCCTGCGCGACGTCGCGGTCTTCCGCTACGGCCTGAGCAGCAACAAGCTGTTCGACTACCTGGCCTGCGGCAAGCCCGTACTGTTCGCCAGCAACGCCCCCGGCGGACCGGTCCGTCAGTCCGGCGGCGGCGTGTGCGTACCGGCCGAGTCACCGGCCGCTGTCGCCGAAGCACTGACCACGCTGGCCGCGATGAGCCGGACGCAACGCCAGCAGATCGGCCAGCGTGGCCGCACCTGGGTCTACCGGCACCACGGAACGACCGCCCTGGCCTCGGCATTCCTCACCGCGGTCGCTCAACCAGCCGGGCAAGGCCCGGCGAACGACAGGGCGGAGGCACCGCGGTGACCTTCCATATCGTGGGCGCGGGCGGTTTCGGCCGCGAGACGCTGGACGCCGTACGACGCTCGGCGACGACACCACAGGT
Source organism: Streptacidiphilus sp. EB129 (assembly GCF_041262645.1). Classification (NCBI taxonomy): domain Bacteria; kingdom Bacillati; phylum Actinomycetota; class Actinomycetes; order Kitasatosporales; family Streptomycetaceae; genus Streptacidiphilus; species Streptacidiphilus sp. EB129. Next base: position 100,998 of record NZ_JBGCCS010000013.1, on the reverse strand, counting down.
GGTCTTCGTCGACGAACACCCGACCACCGCTCACCTGGACGGCTGCCAGGTCCTGCAGCCCGGCCAACTGGACCTGGCCGTACCGGGCCGGCACGAGTTCGTCGTCGCGATCGCCGACCCCGCGGCGCGCCGCAGACTGGCCGGCCGGTTCGAGGAGCAGGGCCTGCGGCCGGCGACCGTGATCGACCCCGGGGCCGTGGTCTCGCCCGGGGCCACGATCGGGCCGGGCTGTGTCGTGCTGGGCCAGGCATTCGTCTCCACCGGCACCGTCCTGGGATCCCACGTCCAGATCAACTACCACGCCAGCATCGGCCATGACACGGTGCTGGAGGACTTCGTGACGATTCTTCCGGGAGCCAACATCGCCGGCAGCGTGACCATCGGCGCCGCATCGACGGTCGGCAGCAACGCCGCCGTACTCCAGGGCCGGCGGATCGGCCCCTGCGCGACCGTCGGCGCTGCGGCGCTGGTGACCCGCGACGTGACCGGCGGTCAGCTCGTCATCGGCGTCCCCGCCAGACCGCGCTGACCGCCTGCGAACACACCACGGGCCGTCAACCGGCCCGCCGGCGCTCCCCTGTCACCCGGTCGCGACCAGGGCCGAGGTGGCCGAGGTCCCGTTGCCCAGTGCCAGCCGGGGCACGCCGCGCCACAGGAGCGGATCCGTCACCGACCTCCCGTCCAACAACGCGGCGACACCGGGCAGATCCGCCGGCCCGATCCGCGCGTACTGCGGATGGTCGGCCTGCACGATCGCGACATCGCACGGTTCGCCCAGGTGGTAGGGCTGCAGGCCGAGCGCGGCCAGTTCGTCGTCGTCGTAGAGCGGATCGTGCACGAGCGGGACCGCGCCCAGCTCCGCCAGCGCACGCACTACCGGCAGCGCCCCGGTGAACGCCGTCTCCTTGACCCCGCCGCGGTAGGCGACGCCGAGCACCGCGGCCCGCCGCCCCCGCAGACCTCCGGCCAGGGCGGCCAGCATCCCCACCGCCCTGGCCGGCATCGCGTCGTTGATCTCGCGCGCCAGCAGCGGCAGCCGGGCAGCGGGGTCACCGGCCGCGTACAACCACGGGTAGACCGGGATGCAGTGCCCGCCCACCGCGATCCCCGGGCGGTGCAGATGGCTGTACGGCTGGCTGTTCGCCGCCTCGATGATCGGCAGCAGGTCCAGCCCCGCGTCCTGCGCGAAGCAGGCGAACTCGTTGGCCAGCGCGATGTTGACGTCGCGATAGGTGGTCTCGGCCAGCTTGGCCAGCTCGGCGGCCTCGGCCGAGCCCAGATCCCAGACCCCGTTCGGCCGCGGCAGATCGGGCCGCTCGTCGAACCGCAGTGAGGCCGCGTAGAACTCCGCCGCCCGCTCACCGGAGGCCTGATCGATGCCGCCGACCAGCTTCGGATACCGGGCCAGATCCGCGAAGACGCTCCCACTGGAGACCCGTTCCGGACTGTGACAGACACTGAAATCGGTACCCGGACGCAGCCCGGAGGCGGCCGCAAGCCGCGGCGTGATCCGCCGCCGGGTGGTGTGCACGGGCAGCGTCGTCTCCACGACCACCAGGGATCCGGGACGCAGACCCGCGCCGACCGCGTCCACCGCCGCGTCCAGCGCGCGATGGTCCGGCCGCCGGTCGGCGCCGATGACCAGGGGCACCACGATGACGACCACGTCGCTTGCGGCGGCCGCCGCTGTGGTCCCGGTGGTGGCCCGAAGCCGGTCCAGGCCCCTGGCCTCGGCCAGGCGACCGGACAGTCCGGGCTCACCCGGGAACGGTGGCCGTCCCGCCATGACCTCAGCCACCACGCGCGCACTGATGTCGGCGCCGGTCACCCGGTGCCCCGCGGCGGCGAAGGTGACCGCAAGCGGCAGTCCGATCTTGCCCAGACCCACCACCGTGACCGCGGCCATCAGAACCACCGCCGCGAGCCCGGAGCCGGCACGTAGCCCGCCACCAGCACCGGCAGGCCCCCGGTCTGCGACTCCCCCGCGCCGAGCAGGGCCGCGACACGATCCGCGCCCGGCGGCGCCGAGAGTTGGGCAGCCACCCGAACCGGACCGGAGCGGACCGCGTCCGCCGGGCCGGTGGCGGCCGACACCTCGACCACGGCCGCCGGCTGCGCCAGAATCGCCGCTGTCACGTCCATCACCTCCGCACCCGCCTGCATCGGCACCACGTCAGCGGCGTCACCCACGACGCCGGCGTGTCCGCGCACGGCGGCCACGAAGCCCTCGAGTTCCGCCGCCAGCGGCTCTGGTCCCACCACCTGGGACCGGTCGGTCCGGCCGCCCGGCACTCGCACAGGCCCACCCGGGCCCGGCACGGCCACGCCCCCGTCGTGGCCGTTGAACCACAGCGTTCCGGTGAGCAAGTCACCCCGCAGGCTGCCGAGTTCGCCCGTCACGCTGACCAGCCGCCGCTTGACCGGGGAGAGCCAGTTGACCAGGTGGTTGACCACCGTGCCGTCCTGCAGGACCCCGACCACCGCGGCCAGGTCCTCATGGCCGCTGGCGCCGGTCACCCGGCTGGTCACCGCCGACACCTTCACGTACGGCGCCCCGGCGATCCACCGGGTCAGATCGATGTCGTGGCTCGCCAGGTCCAAAATCACCCCGACGTCGCGGATCCGCTGCGGGTACGGTCCCTGACGACTCGTGGTGATCTGCAGCACCGTGCCGACCTCACCACCGCCGATCCGCTCCCGCATGGCACGCACCACCGGGTTGAACCGCTCGATGTGCCCGACACAGCCGACCAGACCAGCGCGCTCGAACTGCGCCGCCAGTATGCGGGCTTCCTCCGCGCTGGCCGCCAGCGGCTTCTCGATCAGCGTGTGCACGCCCGCCGCGGCCAGGCGGCTGCCGATCGCCGCATGCGCCAGCGTGGGCGCGGCCACCACGCACAGGTCCAGATCCAGCTCCAGCAACCGGTCCAGATCCGGAAAGACCGGCACGGTGCGCAGCGCGGATCCGGCGCCCGGATCCGGATCGCAGGCCCCGACCAGGCGCACCCCCGCCAGCCCGGCCAGGACCCGGGCGTGGTGCCGCCCCATGGTGCCCAGACCGACCACCCCGGCTCGCAGTTCGCTCATCGCTCGGCGGCCAGTTCCGGCGCGGACCCTGCACGCGACGGCGCGGGCGCCGCCGCGGGCGAGCGGCCCGCGGGAACAGCACCGGCCGGCACCCCCGCGGTCCCTGGCCCGGCGGTCGCCCGGCCGACCGCGGCGATCACCGCATCCGCGATCTCGGCCACCTCCGCCTCGGTCAGCCGGTGGTGCACCGGGAGCGACAGCATCGCCTCCGCGACGCGCTCGGTGACCGGCAGCGCGGGAACCGACGTCATCCCCACGGCGGGGCCGCCGCAGGCGCCCTGCGCGAAGACCGGCTGCCGGTGCACCGGCGGGAAGTAGATCCGCGCCTCGATGCCCCGGCTGAGGAGGTCGGCGAGCACCTGGTCCCGGATGCCCGGAAGCAGACACGTATAGAACATCCAGGTCCCCTGCGCTTCGCGGGCCCGGCATGGCGTCCTCAGGCCGGACAGCCCGGAAAGTCGCCGGGTCAGTGATCCGGCGATCACCTCTTTGCGCTCCAGGATTCCGTCCAGCCTGCGCAGCTGCACCCGGCCGATCGCTGCCTGCATCTCCGTCAGGCGCCAGTTGTAGCCCAGGCTCTCGTGCCGGTACAGCCGGGTCTGGCCGTGGTTGCGCAGCTGCTTCAACCGCTCGGCGATGCCCGGATCGTCGGTCAGCACGATGCCGCCCTCACCGGTGGTGATGTTCTTGGTCGGGGTGAAGCTGAACATGGCCGAGCGGCCGAACGTTCCGACCGGCCGGCCCCGGTACCCGGCGCCGGCCGCCTGCGCCGCGTCCTCCAGCAGTACGACGCCGCGCTCGGCGCACACCTGCGCCAGCCCGTCCAGGTCGCCGGGCTGTCCGCCGTAGTGCACGGTCAGCACGGCTCGGGTCGCCGGGGTGATCCGGGCCGCGACCGACACCGGGTCCAGATTGAACGTGCGCGGGTCGATGTCGGCGAACACCGGAGTGGCCCCGACGTGGCACACGGCGGTCGCGGTGGCGATGAACGTCATCGACGGGACGATCACCTCGTCACCGGGCCCGATCCCCTCCGCGAGCAGCATCGCCGCCAGCGCGGACGTACCGGTACAGAAAGTCACACCGAACCCCGCCTGGTGCCGGTCGGCGAACTCCCGCCCGAAGGCCTCGTTCTCCGGGCCGTTGGTCAGCACGCCGCTGCGCAGCACCCGGCGCACGGCATCCAGTTCCTCCTCCCCGAGTTCGGGGCTGGCAAGCCGGATTCGAACGTCGCTGTCAGGCACCTGAGTGCATCCTCTCTGGTCTGCGGGCAATGGGATCGGTGTCGTGGCTGACAGTGGTACCGCCACGGGCCAGCACCGCCCAGACAGTGAGCAACAAGATGGTCAGATCGAGCCGCAGGCTCTGATGGCGCACATAGCGCAGATCCCATTCGATCCGCTCCGGCCAGCTCAGCTGCTGGCGACCACGCACCTGCGCCAGCCCGGTCAAGCCCGGCAGGGCCCGCAGCCGCTCCCGCTGCCGATCCGTGTACCGGCGCACCTGGTACGGAAGCGTGGGCCGCGGCCCGACCAGGCTCATCTCCCCGCGCAGCACGTTCACCAGCTGCGGCAGCTCGTCCAGGGACAGGCGGCGCAGCACCCGGCCGACCGCGGTCACCCGAGCGACGTCACCCCCGTCGGGCAGGCCAGGCCCGCCCACAGCGTTCGCTATGGTGCGCAGCTTCCACATCACGAAGGGACGGCCGTAACGGCCGACCCTCTGCTGCCGGAACAACGCCGGCCTGCCGTGCGCCAGCAGGTGCACCACCGCGGCGGCCACGCACAGCACGACGGCCGGCACCGCGACCAGGCACACCACCACCAGGTCCAGCGACCGCTTGCCGCGGTCGGGCGGGGCACCCACGCGGTGCTGCTCCGGCACGGTCGTGGCGGTCATCGGCCGACCCCCGTTCGTCCGGGCGCAGCCGGCCGGCCAGGCGCGGCCTCGCCCGGTGAGGGCACGGAATCCGGCGGCGGCGCGGAAAGCGGCGCCGGAATCGAACCGGTGGCGGCCACAGCGGCCAGGGCCGCGCGCACTGCGTCGGGGCCGGCCAGCGCGCCCAGCCCGGTCACCTCAGCAGGCTCCAGCGGTGGCACCGCCACCTGCCTGACCAGCGGATGCCGCGGGCGGTGATCCACCTCCCCCGCACCCAGCAGATCCTCGGTCAGCTTCTCGCCCGGCCTCAGCCCCGTGAAGACGATCTCCACCCGGTGCGACGCCGCCGCCACCATCCGGCGTGCCAGATCGGCGATCCGAATCTGCTCCCCCATGTCCAGCACGAGCACCTCACCGCTGCGGCCGACGGCCACCGCCTGGAGCACCAGCTGCACGGCCTCGGTGGCCGTCATGAAGTACCGGGCGACCTGCGGATGCGTCACCGTGACCGGGCCGCCCGCGGCGATCTGCGCGGACAGTGAGCCGAGCAGCGAACCCCGGCTGCCCAGCACATTGCCGAACCTGACGGAGACCCAGGTTCCCGGCGCCAGGCCGGCCATGTGCGCGGTGAGCCGTTCGGCGATCCGCTTCGATGTGCCCAGGACGCTCACCGGGTCCGCGGCCTTGTCGGTGGAGATGTTCACGAACGACCGGACCCCGTGGGCGGCCGCCGCTTCCAGCACGTTCTGCGTGCCGATCACGTTCGTCTTCAGCGCCTCGGCGGGATACCGCTCCAGCAGCGGTAGATGCTTCACCGCGGCCGCGTGGAAGACGATCTCCGGCCGCGCATGCGCAAAGACCTCCTGGATCCTCGGAGCGTCCCTGATATCAGCCAGCACGGTCTCGTCGGAGTCGAGCAGCGCGCGGCCGTGCAAGGCGAGTTGGACCGCGTGCAGGGCTGATTCGTCCCGGTCCAGCATCACCAGTGACGCCGGGCCCAGCCGGTGCAGCTGGCGGCACAGCTCCGCCCCGATCGACCCTCCGGCACCGGTGACCAGAATCCGCCGCCCGGCGAAGTGCGCGGCCGCCGACGTCAGATCCAGGCAAACCTGCTCGCGGCCCAGCAGATGCGTGATGCGCGGGTCGCGGACCCCGTCGATCCGCGCGGAGCCGGTGACCAGTTCGTCGATCGGGGGGATCACCTTGGCGATCAGACCGGCCGCTTCGGAGGCTGTGACCAGTTCCCTGATGAGCCGTCCGTCACCGCGGCCACCGGCGATCGCGATCACCATGACCGTGGCCCCGGTCTCGGCGGCCACCTGGGCGATCTGTTCCCGGCCTCCGCGTACCGGCACGCCGCAGACACGCAGCCGGCGTTTCCCGGGATCGTCGTCCAGCAGGGCCACAGGCCGGTACCGGGCGCCGCGCTGACCGATCAGCCGGTGCACCAGCTGCGTGCCCGCGCTGCCGGCGCCGAACACAATCACCTTGACCGCGGCCGCCGCTGGCCGCCTCGGCCTGCGTGCGATGGCCGCGATCATGGACCGCTCGGCGATCATCCCCAGCACGCTGACCACGGCCGCGATCACGGCCTCGGCCGGTCTGCCGCCCACCAACGGGAGCCGCGGAATACTCACCAGGCTGATTCCGGCGAGCGCGGCGGAAGCCGCTACCGCGCCCAACTCCGCGCCGCTCTCGGGCTGGAACCGACCGGAGTACAACCCACACACAGCGCCGGCCAGGACCGCGACCACGCAGGCGACCACGCAGGCGACACCCAGATCGCCGGGGGCGGCCAGTAAACCGGCACCGCCGCTCCCGGCCAGGCCAGCGATCAACAGGCCACCTGTCCAAGCGGTGGCATCAGCAGCGACGCGGGCCCCGCGCCCTCGGCATCGGGCGGCAAAGCGCGTCAGCTCGCCATTACTGGCGCAGTCCCCGTTCAACGTGTCCCGCGCATCCTTCGCTTTCCGCGGGTATCCCTTTGGACACCGTGCTCGCGATGCATACAAGAGTGACGACGCGTAATCGAACGATTACGTCCTGCCGCCAGAGCATAAGAGCGGCGACGGCCCGCCTCGGCGCAACCACGACACGCCTGGCGCGCTGCTCAGCCACTCCCCCACCCACCGGAGCCGGCCGGGCACCGCCGCCGTCGCTGCAGCTGCTGCGACCGCGGAGCAGGCGAGCCGCGCCGGGCCGTGCGGCGAGAACCATCCCCGAGCGATGCGCAGGCTCCACTTTCGCTCGCCACCATGCTGAAAGAGCAGTCGAGTTGGGCTTTCGCACACGCAGACTTCCGCTGACCGAAAGGCAGTTCGATGTTGGCGATCCATCGATGGCCCACACGCGGAGGCCATGTATTCGCCTGCGCGGCACGGCAGTTGAGGAGCGACACCAGCAGCCTCGACGCCTACAGGGCCCACGATGGAGCGCGGCGTCCTGCAGCTGCGGGGGGCGGTCGCGGGCAGCTCCAGCCCGCCTCGACGGCGCGCGTACGTCGGCGGTCCGTCCACCATCACGCTGGCCCTGGGGAGCACGAAATGCGACTCGGCATCCGGGCGACAGGGCTCATCAAAAACGACCACCCCAGGCAATCGGGGCGTCGCGGCCGCCGCAACGACATCACGGCGCGGGGGTTGCAACTCAGAACCATGACTATGGCCCGCATCTCGGCCGCACCTCCGCGATCTGCTCCCGACCGCAGCCGCCGCAGGCCGTCGCGGCCTGCGCGCATGGCCGCGATCGTGGACCGCTCAGCGATCATCCCCAGCGCGCCGGTTCCGCGCGCATCACTTCGGACACCGTGCTCGCGTTGCGCACATCGGTTGTGACGCGCGGCGGCGAGGCGACATGACGTCATGACGTAGTCGTGCGCCTACTATTCGTCACGTACACAGTCCGTGACCATGTGCCGGGAAAGCACGCTGGGAGGGCGAGAAAAGATATGACGCTCCGGAGTTTCCTCGGATTGATCAAAGATCGCTGGAAGCTCATCATCATCGTCACCCTGCTCGCCGGAGCGGTAAGCGCCGGCGTGACCGAGCGAACCACCCGGATGTACTCCTCGAGTCTTTCCTTCTTCGTGTCCGCGCAGACCGACTCGTCCAACGTCGTCCAGGCCTACCAGGCCAATCTGCTGTCCCAGCAGAAGGTTCAGTCGTACGCCAACCTGCTGACCGGCCCCGTGCTCGCGTCGGCGGTCGTGCAAGCGACGGGATTGCCCATTACGGCAGCCGAATTGCAGTCGCGGATCTCCGCGCAGGCAGTACCGCAGACCGTACTGCTGCGCGCCACCGTGACCAGCGAGTCACCGAAGCGGGCGCAGGAGATCGCGCGTGCGATCGCCGCGATCTTCCCGAATCAGATCAACCAGCTCGAGCACACAGCCACCGGCATGACCTCGACCGCGGTCGTCCAGGTGGTCGCGCCGCCCAGCTATTCGGCCGTGCCGGTCTCACCGAACCCAATCCGCAATGTGTCCGCCGGGCTCGCCCTGGGCCTGCTGGCCGGCCTGGCACTTGCCGCCGCCGCGCGTTCGCTCGACACATCACTGAAGACCGCGGACCAGGTCAGCGCTGTCCTCGGTGGCAAGCCCGTGCTCGGCGTCATCCCGTATGACCCGGCCGCCCGCAACAGCCCGCTGCTCAGCGACGGCCAACTGACCGGCCCGCGCATGGAGGCGTTCCGCAAGCTCCGGGTCAGCTTCGGCTTCGTCGAGGTGGACAAGCCGCGCAAGGTCATCATGTTCACCAGCGCACTGCCGAAGGACGGCAAGAGCACCACCGTCTGCAACCTCGGAGTCGCGCTCGCCACCGTCGGCACCCGCACCATCGTCGTCGAGTGCGACATGCGGCGACCCCAGGTCGGCAGATATCTCGGCCTGCCCAACGGAGCCGGCCTGACGGACGTGCTGCTCGACCGGGCACGGCTGGAGGATGTCGTCCAGACCTGGGGCGACGACAACCTCGACGTGCTGACCACCGGAGTGCTGCCACCCAACCCGGGCGATCTGCTGGGGTCGCAGAAGATGGAGCAGCTGATCGAGAAGCTGCGGGCACGCTACGAGGTCGTGCTGCTGGACATGCCGCCCGCCCTGGCGCTCGCGGACGCGGCCGCGGCCGGCCAGTACTGCGACGGCGCGATCCTCGTGGCCCGCCACGGCCGGACCAGAGCCGCACAGTTGCGCCGGGTCTGCGAATCGCTGACCTCCGCCGGCACTCCGGTCCTGGCCGGTGTGCTGAACATGGTGCGCTCCCGCGACGCCGGAGGCGGCCGGTACGGCTACGGTTACGGCTACTACCAGGCCGACAAGGGCCAGCGGGAAAGCGCCCGGTCAAGCGTCCACGCCCAACCCTCCCGAGCCCAGGCGGAGGCCGCGACACCGATCCCGGAGGACCTGGATCGTGCCGGGGGCCGCGCACTGGCGTCGGACGCGGCACCGCCGGCAGTCTGAGCCGACGGCGGACACGGTCTGATGAACGCCTTCCAGCTCCGGTTTGTCTGCACCGCGAACCTGTGCCGGTCACCGCTGGCCGAGCGCATCGCGGTGCTCCGGGCGCCGCCGACCGCTGCCACGCAGCCATGGCTTGTCGTGACCAGCGCAGGGACGGATGCCCGGGGCGGCATGCCGATGCATCCGCTGGCGGCCCGTCAGCTGAGGGAGATCGGCGCCGACCCGGCCGGCTTCAGCAGTCGTCGGCTGACCGCCGCCATGGTGGCCGAAGACGACCTGGTGCTCACGGCCGACCTGGCACAACGGGACGCCGTGGTCGCGCTGTGCCCCGCCGCGTCCCGACGCACCTTCCTGATCGGCGAGTTCGCCCGGTTGGCGCAGCACCCCCAGGTGCCGGTCGACCGCTCCGCCGCACCCACCGTCGGCCGTCCGCCGACCGACACGCCGGACAATCAGGCAGACGCCGCGCGGAGGCTGGTCGCGACAGCGGCCCGGTACCGGGGCCGGGTGCCCTGGCATGAACCGGCCATGGACGAGATCGCCGACCCGGACGGCAGCGAGGCCACCGTGACCGCCTGCGCCCGGCAGATCGACCGCGCGGTGACCCAGATCGTCCTCATCCTCGCCGAGTTGACACCCCTGCCGGTCCCCCATCCGATGCGAACAACGGATCCACGATCATGACAACCGTACCGACAGCCGACCACCCCACAACCGACCGGGACGCGGCCACCGCCCCCCCGGAGCCGCTGCTCACGCCTCCGTTCGTCCACTCGACCGCAGAGGTCGAGCCGGGCGCCGCCGTCGGAGCCGGCACCCGGATCTGGCACTACGCCCAGGTCCGCGCGGGCGCGGTCGTCGGCCGGCAGTGCGTGCTCGGCAAAAACGTCTTCGTCGACGAGGGGGTCGTCGTCGGCGACCTGGTGAAGATCCAGAACAACGTCTCGCTGTACCAGGGCGTCCAGCTGGCGAACGAGGTGTTCGTCGGCCCCGCCACGGTGTTCACCAACGATCTGCGTCCGCGCGCGACCGGGCCCTGGCAGATGCTCAGTACCAAGGTTCACCAGGGGGCCTCCATCGGGGCCAACGCCACGATCGTGTGCGGCATCGAGATCGGTGAGCGGGCCATGGTCGGCGCCGGGGCAGTGGTCACCCGGCCGGTGCTGCCGCATCAGCTGGTCGCCGGGAACCCCGCCCGGCCGCAGGGCTGGGTCTGCGGCTGCGGGGCGGTGATCTCCCGCGACGCGACGCCGCCCGCGCGCCTCGACTGCGACAGGTGCGCCGCAGATACCACGATCCCGCCGGCCCGCAAGCGGCACCGCATCCGCATGGGCATGCCCCAGCTGGGCGCCGAGGAGGAGGCGGCTGTGCTCCAGGTCCTCCGGTCGGGACAGCTGACCTGCGGTCCCCGGGTGGAGGAATTCGAGCGGGCCTTCGCCGCCGCGCACGGGGCCAATCACGCGGTCGCGGTCAGCAACGGGACGATGGCGCTTGTCGCGGCGCTGCGTGCGCACGACATCGGCGCTGGTGACGAAGTGATCACCAGTCCGCTGACCTTTGCCGGGACGCTGAGCGCGCTGCTGGAGGTGGGCGCCACGGTGCGTTTCGCCGACATCGGGGAAGACTTCCTGCTGGATCCGGCCGCTGTCGCCGCCGCGGTCACACCGCGGACCCGGGCCGTCATGCCGGTCCATCTGTACGGCCTGCCCGCGGACATGACGGCGATCACGCGGCTGGCCGAACGGCACCGGCTCACGGTGATCGCTGACGCCGCGCAGGCGCACGGCGCGCTGGTGGACGGGCAGTCCGTCGGTGCCGCCTCGACAGCGGCGTTCTCCCTGTACGGCAGCAAGAACATCACCTGCGGCGAGGGCGGGGTCGTCACCGCGGCGGACGACGATGTCGCCGACCGGCTGCGGCTGATCCGCAATCACGGCATGCGCGGCCGGTACGAGCATGTGATGCCGGGATCGAACTACCGGCTCACGGAGCTGCAGGCGGCGATCGCCACCGTGCAACTGGGCCGACTGCCCGAGATCAACCGGCGCCGGGCCGCACATGCGGCCCGGCTCACCGCCGGCCTGTCGGACGTCCCAGGCCTGATCACTCCGCGGCAGCCCGCGGACCGTGTGCATGTCTGGCACCAGTACACGGTCCGGCTCACCGGCGACGCGCGGGTCGGACGTGAAGCGCTGATCACGGCGCTGGAGCGCGACGACATCGAGGCTCGGGTGTTCTATCCCAGGCTGGTGTTCGACTACGACTGCTACCGGGACCACCCCCGGGTCGTGCGCGCCGCGATGCCGCGCGCAGAGCTGACCAGTAGTCAGGTACTGTCCCTCCCCGTCCACCCGGGACTGACCACCGCAGACCTGGACCGAGTGGTGGAGAGTGTGCGGCGCGCGCTGGGCGAGTGAAACCCTCGATCCACCCCGGCTCAGCCCTCAACCCGCACCCACCGATCCACGTCTACGAGCACGGGGCGGCCACGACCTGCGTGGTCTGCGGCCGCACCAGCGGCTGGACCGGAACGACCGGGGGCGCGGCGGAAGCCGGCTCGCGCAGATGAAGGTCCATCTCCCGGGACTGACCTGGAATCAGTTCGACCTGTGCGGAAAGCAGGAGATGGCCGCGCTCCACGCTCGGCGACATCAGCAGCGGTCGGCCGTCCAGTTCGGCGTTCCACAGCTGTGCTCCCACGCTCGCGTACAGCGAGACCCAGTCCAGGGTGGAGCCGGGCGGATGCGGATGAGTGGGGTCGTCGGAGCGCAGCGTGATGTAGCCCGGCAGACCCGCTGTCGGCGCGTGGCTGGTAAGCCTGATCCGGACGGTGCTTGTCCGGTAGCCGCGCGTGCACGGGCCCAGCTCATAGCGCAGCTCGCGGTCGAGGTAATAGTCCAGCTTGTTGCCGGCGGAATTGTTCACCACCAGAGCCGCGTACGGCCCTGGCCGTTCAGGCACGGCACCCGCCAGTGCGGTGCCCTCCAGCGCGGCCTGGGTGCCGGGGTCCGCGCTCCACATCCGCAGCCGACCGTCCGCCGTGAGGTGGTCCAGAACCCGCAGCAGGGCGACCGGATCAGGATGGCCGTGCAGGAGCGCCGCGCTGACCGCCTGCGCGACCTGGACCAGGAACAGCTTGCGGGTGGCCGTGTCGGTATAGCGGGCGTACACGGTGCTCTCGGTGAGTGCGACCGTGTTGGCCGCGGTGAGTTGCTCGCCGTCCGCCAGCCGTACCGGGCCGGTCGCCTGCAGGAGCTGGGCCAGACCCACCGGGTCGATGGCGATCGCCCCGTCCAGCCGCTGACCGGTGCGCCGGCGCCACAGGCCGGTCCAGATCTGCGCGGCGTAGGGGAAGTGCGCGGACAGGTTGGAGTTGGCGAGCAGCCTGCTGCTCTCGGCGGCGCCGTAGCGGTTCTCGAAGGCCGGGCCGAGGTCGGCCACAGGCGCGGGGGCGGTGGCGATCAACGCGTCGTCGGAAGACAGGTCGTGCACGGTGATGTGGCCGTGGTCGGCGGTCAGGACACCGAAGGCGCCGATCAGGCCGCCGGTGCCTCGCGCCTCGGCGTTGGTCTGGAAGGCGAGGAAGTACGACCGCGGGCCCGATGCGCCCAGCGCCGGCACCAGCAGCCCGTCCGCCGTCCGGGCTCCCGCCACCGACCCGGTGAGGCTGGTGACCTCGCGGGCGAGCCGGGCGCGGGCGTCGTCGACCCGACCGATGCCGGTGGCATCGGGCAGCGCGTCCAGGCCCTGCCGGACCTCCGCGAGACTGGCCCCGAGCCGGGCCAGCACCGGATCGGCCGCCGCCAGCGACCCCAGGTCGATGCCGCCGTCCCGGCGGACGAGGGTCGCCGGGCCCGACACCTGGCGCAGCGTCACCACCTCCGGCAGCACCCGGGTGGCCAGCTCGTCGGCGGCTACGCCGATGCCGTGCACGGTCCGGAACGGACGGCCCGCCAGGGGGATCTGAGCCATCGCGGTCCACGTCTCGCCGGACGTCGCCTGCCGCGCGGCCCCGGTCTGCTCCCGGAGTCGGGTCAGCTCCTGCTGGGTGGGCCCGACTCCGGCGAGGATCTCGGTGCGCAGCCGAACCATCGTCACCTGAGCCGCGGCAAGATGGGCTTCCGCCGTTCGGGCCTGGACCAGCAGCCACGCGGCCAGCACCGCCGGCGGCAGGCAGAGCACCACGGCGCCGAGGAGGAGCCGACGCCCCCGCCTGCGGCGACGGCGCGGCCCGACCGGCCTCTCGGCCGGGTCCGCCCGGCCGGTGTTGGGATCAGCCTGCACTTGTCCGGCGACGGCGGCCACGCACCAGAAGCAGGGTCAGAGCACCGCCGCCGACCAGAACTCCGCTCGCGACCTCGATTGCGAGGGTCCCGGAGGCACCCGTGCTGGCCAGGAGACCGGCTTCGCCGTGCCCCGACTCCCCCGAAGAGGAGCCATTGTCGTCGCCTCCGACGATCTGGATCGTCGCTGCCAGCTGCCGAACCGATCCGTCCGGGTTCTTGCCGGTCAGCCGGATGGTGTGCGTCCCCGGGTCGACTCTGCGGGGGATGTCCACCTCTGCCGTCACCGTGCCGTTGTCCTCCGCCTCCGCGGTCTTCAGGTGCACGACGGTACTCAGGAGGTCGATGGAGACCGACGACTCGGAGGCGAAGCCCGGGCCGGAGACGGTCAAGGAGCCGCCCACGGGCACCACTGTGGAACTCAGCGAGGCCGCGCACTGGGCCGGCGGGTAGCTACCTGGCGTGCAGTCGGCGGCCCGCGCCGCCGGCACGGCCACGAACGATCCGGCCAGCACCACCAGGGTGACCGCCGCCTTCTGCGCAAAGCCGCGGCGGCGACGCCCTGGCTCCCGTGGTGTAACCGGGGTGGGGCGTTCGTCTTCCGCAGCAGATCCGTCATTCATCGAGGGCGTCCTTCCGAGCTTTCAGCTGGCATGGCCGGCAACACGCGCACGATGGCTGAGAGCGTTGCCGGAGCGAGTGGTCCGACAGCGCTGCACGCACCATGAAGTGCGCATGCGGATCCCCTCTTCGTCTACTGCGCAATCGAATGACTACGCTTTGTTTCCACAAGCATACGAGGGGTGACGATCGGTCTCGATGCAACCGCGTCGCTCGTGGCGCGTTCCGCGGACCCCACGCAACCGCCCGGGGCCAGTCGGGCATCCCCGCTGCGGCGATGTCCACAGTGCATGCGAACCGCTTCCGGGGCAGCGGCGAGCACTGTCCCGGACCGATGGCCAACGGGCAGACTTCCGTCACCACCGTTCCCGACGAAAGGGGGAATTGGGGGTCTGCACGTAGATTCCCGCTGACCAAAGGGCAGTTCGCCACGTCGAGCCGGGGCAACGCACGCTCGGTGGCTATGGGTTCCGTGCACAGCACAGGAGTTGAGGAGTTCTACCGAAGGCCTGACCGTCCGCGGGGCGCACGGTGCGGCGCTGCAGGCTGCAGGGTGCGCAGGGCCGTCACGGAGCGCCCCGTCCACGGACGACAGTGCGCGCACGTCGGCGGCCGTGCACCGGCCCGCGGGCTCCGGGCAGCACGGAATGCGGGTCGGCGTCCGGGCGACAGCGCTCACTGAAAACGACCGTCATGACCACGGGAGACCAGTAGTCGGCCCTGTCCTTGATCATGTAACTGGTGTTCAGGACGTCCCGCCGGCTTCGGCCGGTCCGGTCGACGGCCGACCCAGCGATCCCCTCGAAGAGGCCCGGCTCCCCGCGCAGCCACCGTGTGCGTACCGCAGGTCGCTCGCGGAACGTCGCCTCACCTGACACCGGGCCGACAGTGATTCAACTCCGCTGCAGCGGAACGCGCCAGCTCAGACGGGATCCACCGGACTCAAGGGCGACGGCGGTGAATGCGCCGCCGCTGCTTTCCGCTCGCTCGGCAAGGTTGGTCAGACCACTGCGCCGCCCGCCGTCCGGGATGCCGACTCCGTCGTCTACGACAGTGAGGACCAACTCGCTGAGTGACACATTGATGCTGACTTCTGCGCTGTGTGCCTGGGCATGGCGCGCGATGTTGCTCAAGGCCTCGGTCAGCACTGCGACCACGTGTTCTGCGAGCCCGGCCGACACTGCGGTGTCAAGCATGCCCTCCATCTGCAGAGCAGGGCTGAAACCGAGTGTGGGCATCGCCTCTGCGATGACATCCACGATCTTCGCCCGCAAGCCATGCGCGCTCAGGCCGACGTGCTGGCTCTGGAGTGCGAAGATCGTCGTTCGGATGATCTTCGCGGTCGCGTCCAGTTCGTCCACCGCGCTCAGCACGCGTTCTCGAGCTTCCGGATTCTCGACGATACCTTGCACGCTCTGCAGCGACATCGCGGTCCCGATCATCCGCTGAATGGCCAGGTCGTGCAGGTCACGGGCAATGCGGTCCCGGTCCTGCAAAACCATCTGCTCCGCGGCCCGGCGGTGCTGGTCCAGCCGAAAGCCCAGCTCCGCCTGCCGAGCAAACCCCGAGAGCGCCTCACACTCGCCCGCCGTGAAGGGCGTGCTACCGGCGGGTCGGGCGAGCCACAGACCCCCGCGGGTGCCACCCTCGAACGTTCCCGGCAACTGCACGGCCACTGCCGGCCCCAGCCCTTCCAGGAGCAAGGGGTTGGCCTTGATCCTCGGGTCATTGCACACATCGACGCTGGCGACGGGTGCATCGCAACGCAACGCGATCCCGACGAGCGTGCCCTCCAGCGGAACCATGATCCCCTCGAACTGATCCGCTCGCCGTCCTCGAGCGACGACGACCGACAGCTTCCTGAGGTCGCCGTGCGGCAGAGCCACGACACCCGCAACAGCCTGCAGCATCTCCATAGCCCGGTCCACCACCAGGCGCAGCACCTCGTCCTGGCCGCGCCCTTCCAGCAGGGCGCTGGTCACCTCCGCGGTCGCCGCGAGCGCACGTTCCCGGTCTCGGGCCATGCGGTACCAGCGGACGCCGTCAATGGCGCTTCCCGCCGCCACGGCGAGGGTCCACAGCACCGACTCATCTTTGGCGTCGAACTGCCTGCCACCGCGTTTCTCCGTCAAATACAGATTCCCGTACACCTCGCCGTGCACACGGATCGGCACTCCCAAAAAGCTGTGCATCGGCGGGTGGTTCTTCGGAAAGCCGTAGGAAGACGGGTGCGCGGACAGGTCCGCCAGTCGCAGCAGTACCGGATGGCGAATCAACTCGCCCAGCACCCCGTGACCTTGCGGACGCGGCCCGATTGCCGCCACCGTCTCCTCGTCCATACCCACGGTGATGAACCGGGACAGGAAACGGTCATCGCCGATCACTCCCAGGGCACCGTACTGGGCGTCCACCCACTCCACTGCCGTCTCCACCACGTGCCGAAGGCGCCGGTCCAGATCAAGTTCCCAGTCTTGGAGCTCGTCCAGGGCCTTGGTGATCTTTTGCTGCGACAGCGTGGCTCGAAAGTCCGATGTGTCATCCACGATTCTCTCTCAGGGCCTATGAACCACAATGTGGTATCGCGCCGGCTGGAACCGTCATCAGGTCCACAGGAGAAATTTTTTCCGTCCAGTGACCACTCGTTGATCCAATGACAGGCTATGCGCTCAGGAACGAGGTTCGAGGCTTCCTGTTCCGCCGTCTCGCTCGTTCGGGCGAAGGCGACAGACGGCGGAGACCTGCAAACCGACGTCACTGCGTTCCTCGGCACATGCGTCGCTGGTGGGCGAGGTCTCCAGCCTCCAGGCGAACGCATCAGGGAACCTGCAGGTTGCTGCGCTCGACGGTCCCGACGACCCGGTTGGCCGGAGCAGGCACGCCAGGCGGCGCAGGCGGGGGTGTGCGGTCGTCGACGATGTTGTTGTAGCGCAGGAACTCGTAGTCGCCGATCAGCCAGCCTGCGATGGTGCCGTTGCCGCTGTTGAAGTTGCCGATGTATTCGTTGGTCAGAACGCTGGGGTTGGATTCGGCGTAGTAGTAGAAGGTGCCGGCCGACTGGTCCTTCCAACCGGCGAACAGGATGACATGGACGTCCGGGTAGTCCAGGATGTCGCCCGGTTTGAGGTCCGACTGGGAGATCTGGGTTGCAATCGAACTATCATCCAGCGTCCAGGTGGTTCGGCTGTACGGCAGGTTCCAGGCCATCGACACGAACCCCGAGCAGTCCTCGCGGTAGGTGCCGTTGGCGTCGGTCTTGTATCCCTGCTGGTCGTAGGGGACGCCTTCGTTGACCCAGCTCTGGGCCCGGGCCATCACTTGACTGCGGGTCAGGGTGGCCCCTTTGGGAGAGCTGGAGACGGCAAAGGACTGCAGGCCGCCGACGTCCGAGGGGGTGACGCTGAAGGTGGAGTCGGCGAGTACCTGGGCCGCGGCGATGGCCACCGGGCCGGTAGCGGTGGTCGTCAGAGTGCCCTGGGTACCGAACGGCTGGGTGGCGGCGGTGGTGGAGACCACAGGATCGGTGTTCGCTCCTGCGTTGTCGACGGCATAGGAGCTGGTGTTGACGCTGACGGCGATGGCGGCGGCGGCCGACAGGACGACGGCGGAAGCGAGGAGCTTGCGGTTGGGCGAGGTCGTGGACAAAGCGGAATCTCCTGGTACGTGGTGGTGCGTCAGATGTAGCCGGTCTCCGACCAGCCTGCGGCGTGTTCGGCTGGTCTGCGCGGACAGCGGTCCAAGGGGTAGCGCGGGCCGGTTGTGCAGCGGGCGGGCGGACCGGTGCCCTGCGAGCGGCATCGGTGGCTCGGCGGCGATGGGTGGCGCGGGCAATCCGGGGAGCCGAACCAAACGGGCGAAGACGGCTGGCCGCGGTGCCGCACAGGAGTGAGCCTGAAGAGGCACAGCCGGCAGCGCGCACAAGGGCCGCGGTCCGGGTGCCTCCGTCATTGATCCTGTTAGTCGCACCCAAGGGATGTCAGATGCTTGAGAACCGCACCCTGGAGATCCTGATCATCGCCCTGGTCGTCGTGCTGCTCTTCGGGGCCAAGCGTCTGCCCGGTGCAGCCCGATCACTGGGCAAGTCCCTGCGCATCCTCAAGGCCGAGACCACAGCCCTGCGCACCGACCCCGGCCGCGACAACAGCGGGAGCGAACCGCCGCCCGACTCAGTGCAGCCCGCACTGTTCGAGGTGGTGGAGCCCATCAGGCCGGTCGGCGTATCCGACCCCACCGGCCCCGCACCGCGGCAGTGAACCACAGCGGCTGCCACTGGATCCAGATCCACTTGGACGTACAGCCGATGTGCATGGGGAAGCTCACTGAGCTTGGCCGGACTCCTCGGAACCGGGCGACAGCAAGCGATGGCCCACCAACGGCAGAGGCCACCGCAGTTGGGACGCCCAGGACGGCCAGATGCGGCCGTGGGCGTGAATGGCCAGCCGGTTGGCGCACTCTGACGGGCGGCCAGGTTCAGTGGCTGCCTACGGTGCACACAGGGGGTTGCACAGCTCGTGACGTGCAACCCCCTGTGTGCGGCCCCGGCTCTGGCGGCGGCACTCCTTCGAACTGATGAGGATCACCGCCATGGCAGATCAGTCCTCCCGCCGTAGCTTCCTTCGCCACGCCTCCCTGGGCAGCACGGCGCTGGGCGCCACGATCCTGCTGCCTGCGACGCTGGGCAACGCCGCGTCCGCGCGCGCCCGGGCAACGCACGACGCGGCTGCCAACCACGTCGACGCCGTGCGGCACGAGGGCCCGCTGATGGCCTACGTCAAGAACGCCCGCACCGGCGAGATCGCGGTGATGGTCGGCGAGCGCGAGGTCGTCCGCCACGACCCGCAGCTCGCCGCCCAGCTGTCGCGCATCGCCGCCGGCGCCACGCCCTGACCCCCAGCACGTCCCCTTTGCATCCCTTTCTACCTGAAAGAAGACAAGCGTTGTCCTCGCACAAGGAAGCACCCGCGATCTCGAACGACCCGGTGGCCGACAACACCGACGTGTACGCCTTCGTCAGCCCCGACAAGCCCGACACCGTCACGCTGATCGCCAACTTCAGCCCGTTCGAGGACCCGGCCGGGGGGCCGAACTTCGACGAGTTCGGCGACGACGTGCTCTACGAGATCCACATCGACAACAACGGCGACGCCCGCCCGGAGATCAGCTACCAGTTCCGGTTCCGCACCGTGAACACCATCCCCGATACCTTTCTCTACAACGTCGGCACGATCGAGTCGATCACCAGCAAGAACTGGAACCGCCGGCAGTTCGCCACGGTCACCCGCCTGGACGTGAAGAGCGGATCCAGCCAGCAGCTGGGCCAGGACCTGCCGTGCCCGCCGTGCAACATCGGCCCGCTGTCCACCCCCGACTACGCGGACCTGGCCGAGCAGGCGATTCACGCCCTGCCCGGGGGGCGCACCGTCTTCACCGGCCAGCGCGCCGAGGGCTTCTACGTCGACATCGGCGCCATCTTCGACCTGGGGGACCTGCGTCCCTTCCAGAACCTGCACATCGGCTCACAGATGCCAGCCGCCCCCGGTGTCAACGGCACCAAGGCCGCGAACGTCCAGTCCATCGCCCTGCGGGTCCCCAAGTCCGACCTGACCGCCAACGGACAGACACCGACCGACCCCACCGACCCGCACGCCACCATCGGCGTCTACGCCTCCGCAAGCCGCCAGCGCTCCCGGGTGTTCGAGACCGACGGCACCGTCGTCAGCACCGGTCCCTTCGTCCAGGTGTCGCGCCTGGGCAACCCGCTGGTCAACGAGGTCCTGATCCCCATCCCGCAGAAGGACCTCTTCAACGCCCAGGTCCCGGTCAACGACCAGCAGTTCGCCGCGCACGTCGCCCACCCCGAACTCGCCCAGCTTCTGCCGGTCCTGTACCCCGGGGTGTTTCCCAACCTGGCCGCCCTCAACACCTCCGGCAAGCCGCGCGCAGACCTCCTGGCGATCCTGCTGACCGGCATCCCGGCCGGAATCGTCCCCGGATTCCAGAACACCACCGGGACCGTCCAGGCCGATCTGCTGCGCCTGAACATGGCCATCCCCCCGACCATGCGCAACCCCAGCAACCTCGGGCTGATCGGCATGGACCCGGCTGGATTCCCCAACGGCCGCCGCGTCTTCGACGATGTCACCACCATCGAACTGCGCGCCATCGCCGGGGCCACCTACGCCCTGGTCGACAAGACCTTCACCCCCGACAAGGCCGCCGGCGCCATCACCCAGGGCCTGACCTCCAGCAACACCGACGTCAGCGCCGGCAACACCGTCCACTACCTTCGGACCTTCCCCTACCTCGGCACCCCGCACAGCGGCTACCTCAACCCCAACGACAACACCCCCGCTGCCGACCTCAACGCCACACCCGTCGGCGGCCCGGGCACCGGACGGGGCGGCAGCCGGCACAGCCAGGACACCGCCATGCTCGTCAGTGGTGCCCTGCTCACCGCCGGCGCGCTCGCGGGTGGCGCGGCCCTGCTCAAGCGACGGACCGCCACCGCCCCAGTGGGCGCGCCGGTCGGCGCGGACCCCTCCCCGGACGACGCCACCGATGCGCCGTGAACACCCACCACGCCGCATCGGCCGTCCCCGCCCACCACACACACGCGCACCAGAAAAACGGGGAGATCTACGGCCCCAGCCGCGCCGGCAGCGTCCTGGTGGACATCGGCGGCGACATCGGCGCGCTGATCATCCACACCCCCGCCGGCCTCCACGGAGCCGAACTCGAACTCAGCCCTGCCGACACCCCGGGCCTTCGCACTCACATGGCGGTCCGCGAACGACGCGGACACGGACCCACTCGCCACGCGGCCATCTTCCCTTCTCTGGCCTGCGGCACCTACGACGTCTGGCATCCCGCGGGACACCCCGCCGCCCAGGTCACCATCACCGGCGGACAGGTCACCCAGCTCACCTGGCCGACCGCCTGACAACGCCCGTCGTCGGAGCGGCGCACAGCCGGACAGCGCTGTGCGCCCGGGCCGTTCTGGTTCTGCTCTCGACCTGCCGGTCGGCCAGGCCACCGAGGTGGAAAGTACCGACAAAGGGTCCGCCAACGGGCGGCTCCTTCCCCGCTCGCCACCGGATGCCGAGACGCGCCGGAGGTCACCCGTCGGGGTGAGGGTTCTCGACGCGCGTCGGGCCGGGTACCAGTCTGGCGACCATGGAGACCCACCGCCCGTACCCCGACGCCACCGAATGGACGTTTCGCAACCGCCGCTCCCACCAGGAGCGAAGAACTCCGCTGGTGTTGTCCTGGGAGGTCGACGGCGACCCGATCACCGATGACTACACCCCCAGCGCGATCAGCGCCCATGAACTGTGGGACCTGTGGTTTCCGAAGTACGCCAGCGACGGCACAGCCCCCATCCACTGGTCCGTCAAGGGCAACGGAATCGCGGAGAGCGCGCCCTTCCAGATCGGACAGGCACAGGATCAACCCGACTTCCTCAGTCCGGACGACGGCTTCACCTGGCCGGAACAGACGAGAAGCGGCGAGCGGGTGAACTGGTTGCGACTACCCGTCAGGGACAAGCTGTGGCACGGCCAGCGGGGTGACAAGGGCGGCTTCATCCAGGAGCTGCTCGGGTGGAAGCCCTCTCCCTTGGAGCCGGTGTTCCACGCCAGGGCGATCGCCGCCGCAGCCGGCATCAACTGATCCCGTGATCATCGCCCCTGCCTGCGTTGGCTGCGACGCAGGACCAGCAGGGCAAGCAGGGCTGCAAGGACGAGCACGCCAACAACGATCAGCGCAACGGCCCAGGGAGGTGCGGTGGTGTCCGGCAGCGCCGTATACGCGCCGTAACTCGTGTGGACGAGCTTTGTTACGGCGCCATGTGGCAGGTTCACGGTGCCGGACCAGGTGACGGGGTGATCGGTGCCGTCATCCAGCCGTACTGTGCACGGAGTGGATCCGCTGGTGAGGTCTGGAGCATTGACGGCAAGGACGGCGTGGTCGCCGGGCAGGACGGTACTCATGATCACGTCGTAGGTGTGGCGCCTGCCGCTGGTGGCGCAGGAGACAGTTCCGGTTGCTCTGACAAAAGTCTGGCCGACGTTGCTGACCGGAATGGACAATTGGGCTGCCTGCCCGATCCACCCCGCTGAGACCGCTGACACGTCCAGGGCTGTGGTCATCTGCGACCGTGAGCCGACGGTGATGGCAACCCCCGCGGTGACCTTCTTGATGATGATCGCTCTGGCTGATGCCTGGCCGTTGGAGCCGACCGTGGCAACGGAGGGTGAGGCGGGTTCCGCTGTGATGCCGGCCAGGTATTGAGCTGCCGGAGGGGACGGTGACCTGGAATCGGAGGATCCTGCGTTCGCGGGGGGGCAATGGTTGCCGTCGTGGGAAGACCGGTGACCCAGCAGCTGGCTCCGGTGCATCCCCCGGTGGGGTTCTGGTACGCGGAACCCGAGTTGGTCGCGGTGACGCCGGTGGAGACACTGATCTTCAGCTGCTCGGGTTCGGGCCCGTGTTACTGAGACCGCTGTATCCCAGATCTGTTAGCAGGCCTGTCCCACCCGAGCGCGGCCCTGGGATATTCAAGTAACGCCGTGATCCAAGGTGGAGCGGATGCACGTGGGTTGAGCGGTTCGCGGTGTCCGCTGCCATCCAATCGAGTCGTTTGACAGCGGATTCAGTCCGCTGCGGTTCTGTGCCACCGAACCCAGTCCTGCGAGATGAGCGGGCCAGGGGCGCTTATGGCTGCGGGCGAGTCTGTACCGGTGGGCTTGAACCCAGTCGGTCCGTACGTCGAGTTGTCCTTCGTCGATGCCGTAGGCGTCGGGGCTCACCGAGGATGCCGGAGGGCGGTAGCGAGGTCGTCGAGGTGCTTCGAGACCGGACCCAGGGTGAGCAGGCCGCTGCCTGCCCCGGCGAGCTCCGCCGCTGCGGGGGTGAGCTCGGTGTAGGCGCGCTCCATCGTCTTCCGGTCGCCGACGGCGATAGCCGCTCGTGCGGCCAGGCACCATAGGGCCTCGAACAGCAGGTCGCGGGGCGGGTCCGGAAGTTGACGCAGCGCCGCTGTGACCTCACCGCGGCGGTCTTGGGCCAGCAGCCCCAGAGGGCGGGCCCATGGTTCGTAGGGTCCCCAGTCGGTGTATCCGTCGGTCTGGGCAGGTTGTGCGTGCCGCACGCGCAGGGACAGCAGCGCGAGCGGCAGCAGCCCGCGTTCCAGTCCGGGCATGCCGGCTCCGTTTATTCGCGCGGCGGCGTCCTGGTAGGCCGCTTCCACCTCGGCCGCCAATGTCCCGCCCGTCGCGGCGAGCCGCAGGGCCCGGTACCACTGGGTGAACACGCCCACCAGCGGCAGCTCATGACGCTCGGCCAGGCGGTCCGCAGCGGCCGCGTGCCCGTCGGCTGCTGGGAAGTCCGCGAGGGCGCTGCGGGCTTGGAGCCGGATGAGGTGTCCAAGCACTTCCCAGGTGGCCAGGCCGTTCCTGGCGGACAGGGCGACGAGCTCGGCGCCCACCTCGTCCCGGTGCGGGGCCAGACCCGCGCGGTGGAAGCTCTGCATGAACACTCCGTTGAGGGCGAACGACAGCAGCGCGGGGTCGTCCAAGCGCCGGGCGATCTGCTCCGCCTGTTGGGCGGCTTGGGGCCCGCGCGCTGAGCGGGTGCCGCGTGATTCCAGTGCGATCGTGGCCAGCAGGCGGGCCTGCGCGGCGGGGTGCGCACCCGGCCAGAGGGCAGCCAGGGTGCGCTCGGCCGCCGCCACGACCCACGCGGCCTGCTGTGGGTCATCGACGCGGGTCCAGATCGCCGGCACGTCGTAGGCGCCGATCACGCGGGCGGTCAGTTCCGCGTCGCCGCGTTCTTCCGCCGCCGTGATGGCCGCCAAGCGGTGTTGGCGAGCGGCCTGAAGGCCCCCGCCTCCGGTCACCGCGAGGTTGCGCAGCAGGCTCACCGTCGACTCCAATCGCGCCCGGGCGCCGGATGCCACGGTTCGGTCGTAGGCCGCGGCCGCCTGCGCCCACACCCGCGCCGCCGGACCGCCGGGCCCGGATGCGGGGTCGAGGTGGTCCGCGTGGTCGAGGATGTCCGCCTCCAGGCGGCGCAGGCGCGGGCCTGGATCCACCCCCAGTTGTTCAACGAGGAGCGTTCGTGCCCGGCGCAGCACCGCGAGCGCGTCGCCTTGGCGACCGGTGCGGTACAGCGCGAGGGCCAGCAGTCGCCAGGCGTCCTCGCGCCAGGGGTGCTCAGCCACGTGCGCGTCCAGATCCGGCACCGCCTCGCCCGCGAGCCCCAAGGCCAGCCGGGCCTCAGCCTGCCGCTCGACGGCGTGCAACCGCAGCTCACCCAGGCGCGAGCGCTCCGCACGGGCCCAGGTCTCCTCGGTGAAGTCGGCGTAGGCGGGGCCGCGCCACCACCCCAGCGCCTCCTCCAGCCGGGCGAGAGCATGCTGGGGTGGCTCGGTCGCGGCGGCGGCCACCACCTGCTCGAAGCGCCAGGCGTCCACCGCGCCTGGCTCGGCATGCAGCGCGTACCCCGGGCCCTCGGTGACCAGCAACCGGGCCGGAGTACGGGGCGGGCGCTGCGGCTCCAGCGCACGGCGCAGCGCGGCCACGAACGTGCGTACCGCGCCCACCGCATCAGCGGGCGGGTCCTCCCACAGGTCCTCAACCAGGCGAGTGACCGGGACGACGCGGCGGCGGGCGACAATCAGCCTGGCCAGCACCGCGCGGTGCCGCGGCCCCTTCAGCGCGATCGCACCGCCAGCATGGTCCCAGGCCACCACCGGCCCCAGCACCCCGAACGCGACCTCCACCCCTGACCGCCCTTTCTGGAGGCATCGTTCCTGGTCACGGTAGCGCGCTCACTCGATGCTCATCCGCGCCCGGCAGGCTGTGAGGCACCTGGCCACCTATGGAGAAAGGGCGAAACCATGGCGCCTTCCCTCACCGGTTTCACGTACCAGCGCGTCCATGTCGCGGACGGCGTGTCCCTGAACGCAGCCGTCTGCGGCTCGGGCACCCCGGTCGTACTGCTGCACGGCTTTCCGCAGACACACCTGATGTGGCGCCATGTCGCCGCCGACCTCGCGGCCGACCACACCGTGATCTGCCCCGACCTGCGCGGCTACGGCGCGAGCGACAAGCCTGTCGAGACCGACGGCAACGTCTACGCCAAGCGCACCATGGCCGCCGACATCGTCGCCCTGGCCCGTGCGCTGGGGCATGAGCGCTTCGCGCTGGCCGGGCACGACCGCGGCGCCCTGGTCGCCTTCCGCGCCGGGCTCGACCACCCCGAGACGATCACTCACCTGGCCTGCCTCGATGTGCTCCCCACGCTGGACATGTGGGAGGTGATGCGCGGTGTCACTGCTGCCGTCGGCTTCCACCTCTACCTGATGGCCCAGCCCCCGGGCCTGCCCGAGCAGATGATCGCCGCCAGTCCGGACGCCTTCTTCGGTCACTTCCTCGACATGTGGACCAACGATCCGCAGGCGATTCCCGCCGAAGTCCGCACCGCCTACCTGGATGCCTGCCGCGACGCGGTGCCTTCGATCGTGGCCGACTACCGCGCCTCCGCCGGCATCGACGTCACCCACGACCAGGCCGACCGGGACGCCCGCAACCGTCTACGGATGCCGGTCACCGTGCTCCAGCAGGACTGGGGCGCCACCCTCGGCTTCGATGCGGCAGCCCTGTGGAGCGCCTGGGCACCGGACCTGCGGCACACCACCGTCACCTGCGGCCACTTCATGGCCGAAGAAGCCCCCGCTGACATCGCCAAGGCACTTCGAGACCTCCTCGCCCGCTGAAGCCCGAGGCGCGGGGCCGGGCGCCCGCTGGACTCGCCCCGCAACTCGTTGGATGCCAATGGACACGGCGTCGGGTCACCGGCTCTCGTCCGTGTGAAGGCTCAGGCCCAGCTGCGCGGCCACCCCGGCGGCGAGGGACGCAAGGGTCGGGTGCCGTTGCAGGAAGTCGCTGGGGAGTTTGACGACCAGGCCGGATTCCAGGCGCGTTCGGAGCTCGATTCTGAGCAGGGAGTCGAAACCGAGCGCCGTCAGCGGCGTCTGGGGATCGAGGGTGGTGCTTCCCAGCCGGAGCACCGTGCGGATGTGCTCGGCCAGGTAGTGCTCCAGGGCGGTGCGTCGCGCGAGTCCGGGTTCGAGGGTGGTGAGCTCGCCGCGGATGTCGCGGGCGATGGTGGGTCCACTTGCCTCACCGTGTTGCTGGGCGAGGAGGCTGAACAGGGAGGACTGCCGTCCGGCTGCCGGGATCCAGGTGTCGGGGTCGCCGGGGATGACGCCGGTGCGCACCCGCTGGTGGGCCAGGAGTGCCGCGAGAGCGCGGAAGCCGTCCTCGGTGGTAATGGTCTGGTAGCCGCGGGCGGCGAATCCGGTGGCGACGCCGGTCTCGCCCCAGGGGCCCCAGTTGACGGCGAGCGTCCGTTTTCCCTGTGCGGTGCGCCAGGTGGCGAACGCGTCGAGCCAGGCGTTGGCGGCGGCGTAGGCGCCCTGGCCAGGATTGCCGAGCAGCGAGGCCATGGAGGACTGCAGGACGAACCAGTCAAGGGCGAGCGCGTCGGTGGCCTGGTGCAGGAGCCAGGCGCCGGTGGCCTTGGGATGCCACACCCGCTCCAGCTGGTCGTCGGTGATGTTGGTGATCGCGGCGTCGTCGAGGACCATCGCGCCGTGCACCACGCCACGCAGCGGCAGGCCGTCAGCCGTTGCGGCGGCGACCAGGCGTTGGGCGGTGCCTGGATCGGCGATGTCGCCGAGCACGACGGTGATCCGGGTTCCACGTTCGCGCAGGTACGTGAGCTCCTGCTCGGTGGCGACGGACGGGGGCGTGCGGCCGTTGAGGACCACGTGGCTCGCGCCTTGCCGCGCCAGCCAGTGGGCAGTGGCCAGGCCGACGCCGCGCAGACCGCCGGTGACCAGGTAGGCGCTGTCGGGCTGGACTGGGGAAGGCTGCTTGCGTTGCACGGCGGTGGTCTCGCCGCGGTCCGGAACGGTCAGGACCAGCTTGCCGATGTGGCCCGCGGCGGCCATCAGGCGGAACGCGTCGCCCGCGTCGGCGAGTGGGTAGGCCCGGCACGGCAGGGGCGCCAGGCTGCCGTGTTCGATTTCGGCGAGGACTTCGCGCATCACGGCGGCGAAGACGTCGGGGCGGTCGTGGTGCAGTTCGATGAGATCGACCGTGCTCATCGTGATGTTGTGGCGCAGCGGTGCCAGTCCCAGCGGGGTGTCGGCGAGGATGTCGCGGACTCCCAGCTCGACGAACCGGCCGAAGGGACGGAGGGTTTCCAGTCCGGCCCGGATCGCCTGGCCCGAAAGCGAGTTGAGGACGACGTCGACGCCCTGGCCGCCCGTGCCGGCGCGGGTCTGCCGGGAGAAGTCCAGCGTTCGGGAGTCCATCACCTGGTGGATGCCCATGGCGCGCAGGTGGCTGCGCTTCTCCTCGCTGCCGGCGGTGGCCAGGACTTCGGCGCCGAGGTGGCGCGCGACGGCGACGGCGGCGAGTCCGGTCCCGCCGGTGGCGCAGTGGATCAGCACGCGTTCTCCGGCGGTGAGCCGGCCGACGTGGCGCAGCGCGTACCAGGCGGTGAGGTAGGCGGTGGGCAGTGTCGCTGCTGTGGTCACGCTGATTCCGGCGGGGACGCGCGCGACCGCGGTGGCGGCGACGGTCGTGAACGAGGCGAAGGCGCCGCCGCGCAGGTCGGCGGCCAGGACGCTGTCGCCGACTTTGAGGTGTTCGACGCCGGGTCCCAGCGCGGTGACCACGCCTGCGCACTCGAATCCGATGCGGTCTCCGGCGTCCGGGTCGGTCGACAGCAGGCCCATGGTGGTCAGGACGTCGCGGAAGTTCACACCCGCGGCCTGGACGCGCAGTTCTACTTCGCCGGGTCCTGGCGGGTGGGGCATGGCCGTGGTCAGTTCCAGGGCGTCGAGGTCGCCCAGACGTGCGGCACGCAGCCGGAAGCGGTCGGTGCCGTAGCGCACGGTGCAGGACGTGGCGTGCGTCCGTTCGCTGTCGCTGAGCGGGGCGTAGGCCAGGCGGGCGATGTGGCGGGTGGAACCGCGCAGGGCGACCTCGTCCTCGGGCGCTCGGGCGAGGAGTTCGCGGGCGACAGCTGCCAGGTCGGCGTCGGCCGGATCAGCGTCCACGAGGGTGGCGTGCAGGTCGGGGTGCTCGTGTGTCAGGACCCGGATGAGGCCGCGCAGAGCGCTCTGGGGCAGGTCGGGGGCCTGTGCGGGGTCCAGGCTCAGCGCGGCCCGGGTGACGGCGTACACGCGCGGGGGCTGGGTGCGGGCGGCGGCGGCCTGCACGACGGCGAGCAGCCGGCGGGTGCGTTGGAGCGCTGCTGTGCCCGGGTCCGGTCCGGGCGTGGGAGGTGCGCAGAGCATGACCACGGCCGTTGGCGCTGTGGCCGTGGCGGCCTTGTTCCGGGTGAGCGGATCCTCGAGCTGCAGCGGGGGGTCGGCGTCGACCGGGGCGTCCAGGACGGCGATGGCCGCCCCCGCCGTGCTCAGGGCGTCGGCGAGCCGTTGTGCGGAGCCGTCGCCCTCGCCGATGATGAGCCAGCTTCCTGCGTCGGGCGGTCCTGCCGCCTCCTGGTGCGGGGCGGGTTGCCAGATGGTCTGCAGGAACCAGCGGTCGACGGCGGAGTCCTCGCCCGCCTTGCGGCGGACAAAGCGCAGCGCGTCGATGCCGGCCACGGGTCGGCCGTCCTGGTCCAGCAGCGTCACGTCTCCGACGATGCCGTCGGCGTCGGTCCAGGTGATGCGGGCGCGGCCGTACCTGGCGGTGGCGGGGTCGCCGAGGATCCGTACCCGGTCCGCGTGAACGGGCAGGACCAGGCCACGGCCCGGTTCGCGGATCAGTGCGGCGACCACCAGCTGCGCGCCAAGGTCCAGCAGTACGGGGTGGATACCCAGAGAGTGCTGTGGAGTCTGCGCGACTGCCGGCACCGTGAGGCGGGCCCAGAAGCTGTCGCCCCGTGTCGAGGCGCGCAGGTGGGTGATGCCGGTGAACGCGGGACCGTGTTCCAGGCCCCGGGCTCGCAAGCCGGCGTACAGCGCTGCGGCGTCCAGGGCCACCGGGTGCTGCGCGGCCAGCTCTGCCGGGGACTGGGGTGGCTCCTGCGGGAGCGCGGTGGTGCGGTGCAGTACGGCGGTGGCGTGTTCGGTCCAGGCGCCGTCGTGGTCGCGGCCGAAGACCGTGCAGTCGGCACGGTCGGGCGCCAGCTGGGTGGTCGTCGTGCTGATGGCGGTGTGGTCGGCCAGCGGCATCAGCGCGCGGAAGTGGATGTCGACTGCCTCGACCTCGTGGGGGGCGGCGTCCAGGGACTGGCAGGCGGCGGCCAGTGCCAGGGCGCAGTAGGCGGCGCCGGGAAGGACGGGGCTGTTGTGGACGCGGTGGTCGGCCAGCCATGGCAGGGTTGCCGTTCCGGTGTCGGCGCTCCAGGAGTGGCGCAGCTGCCGGCCGGGGATCTCGGTGTGTCTGCCCGGAAGGCGGGCATCCGGGGAGTCGGCGGGGCGGGGGGCGGGTGTGGTTGTCCCGACCCAGTGGCGGCGTCGGTCGAAGGTGAGCGGTGGTACGTCGACGAGGTTCGCATCGGCGTACAGGGTGGACCAGTCGACGGTGACACCGCTGCAGTGCAGAGCGGCGAGCTGGGTGCGCAGCGTCGTCGACTCGTCCTCGCCGCGGCGCAGCGTGGGCAGGACGACGGGATCGTGGACAAGGCCGGCGAGGCTCTGTGCGATGGCGTGGGTGACCACGGGCTGGGGAGACACTTCGATGTAGACCTGGTGGCGGTCGGTGGCCGCCGCGGCTATCGCGGAGGTGAAGCGGACCGGTCGGCGCAGGTTGGCGCACCAGTAGGCGGCGTCGAACAGCGGGGTCCGGTGCGGGTCCTCCAGGACCGTGGAGTAGAAGGGCAGGGCGGGCTGGCGTGGGGTGAGATCGGCCAGGGCGGTGGCGAGTTCGGCCAGGAGCGGGTCGACCTGGGGGCAGTGCGAGGCGATGTCGACGGCGACCGGGTGGACCGCGATGCCCCGGGCGCGCCACAGGGCGGCGAGTCGCTCGACCTCACCGGGGGTGCCGGCGACGACGGTCGACGCGGGTGCGGCCCAGACCGCCACGCACACGGACCCGGTGGCGCGGTGGGCGGCGAGTTCGTCGTCGACGGCGGCGCGGTCCAGCGCGACCGTGACCATCGCGCCGGCCCCGGCTATGCGGCTGAGCAGGGCCGAGCGCCGGCAGATCACGCGGACGCCGTCGGCCAGGGACAGTGCTCCGGTGACGACGGCGGCCGCCACCTCGCCCATGGAGTGGCCCACTACGGCGGCCGGCTCGACGCCGTGCGCGCGCCAGGTCGCGGCCAGTGCGGTCTGCAGGGCGAACAGTACCGGCTGCACCCGGGCGCAGCCGGTCACCGGTCCCCCGGCCTCGACCAGGTCGAGGACGGAGAACCCGGCCTCGGCGGCGATCAGCGTGTCGGCCAGGGCCAGGGCCGCGCCGAACGCCGGTTCCTGCTTCAGCAGGCCGCGTCCCATGCCCGGCCACTGCGAGCCGTGCCCGGAGAACACCCAGACCGGGCGCCGGCTGATTCCGGCGCCCACCGTTCCCCAGACCACGCCCGGGTGGGCCCGTCCGGCCTCGAACGCGCGCAGGGCGAGGGTCAGGTCGTGGTGCGTGGCGGCAACCACGGCCAGGCGGCCGTGGCCTGGGGAACGACGCAGGGCGAGGGTGTGCGCGATGTCGCGCAGCGGGGCGGTGGCCCCGTCGCCCTCGAGCCAGGCCGCGAGCCGGTTCGCTGCGGCGGGAAGCACGCCCGGCGATCCGGCCGCGACCAGGAAGACCTCGCAGCGGGCGCTGCGGCGGGTCGCCTGGCCCAGTGGGCTGGTGGCGGGTGTGTTCCGCCGCGGCCCGGGGGTGACGGCGGGTGCGCGCGGTGGTGGTGCCTGTGGTGCCTGTTCGAGGACCACATGGGCGTTGGTACCGGAGAAGCCGAAGGAGGAGACCGCGGCCAGGCGTGAGTGTGTCCGGGTGGGCCAGCTGCCCAGCTCGGTGGGGACGAAGAAGCGGGTTCCCTCTGCGGCGATGGCCTGGTTCCAGCGGGTGAAGTGCAGGTTGGGCGGGATGAGCCCGTGCTGGAGGCACAGCACTGCCTTGATCAGGCCGATGACCCCGGCGGCCGGCTCGAGGTGGCCCAGGTTCGTCTTGACCGAGCCGAGCGCGCACCGGCCCTGGCCCACCCCGTAGACCTCGGCCAGGCTGGCGAACTCGACGGGGTCCCCGACCGGTGTCCCCGTACCGTGCGCCTCGATCATTCCCACCTCACGCGGATCGGTTCCGGCCCGCGTCAGGGCGTGCCGGTACAGGGCCTGTTGGGCGAGTAGTGAGGGCGCGGCCAGGCCGTCGGAACGGCCGTCCTGGTTGACCGCTGAGCCGCGCACCACCGCGAGGACGCGGTCGCCGTCGCGCTGAGCGTCGGCCAGACGCTTGAGGACGACGACGCCGCAGCCCTCGCCGCGTACGAAGCCGTCCGCTGCGGCGTCGAAGGTACGGCAGCGGCCGGAGGGCGAGAGCATCCCCATCCGCTGGAACGACCTCGTGGTCCGCAGCCCGAGTAGGAGCGTTACTCCTGCGGCCAGAGCGAGATCACTCTCCTCACTGTGCAGCGACTGGCAGGCCAGGTGCAGGGCCACCAGAGAGGAGGAGCACGCGGTGTCCAGGGCGACCGAGGGCCCGTTCAGCCCGAGCAGGTAGGAGACCCTTCCGGCGGCCACGCAGTGACCGTTCGTCAGAATCGAGCCCTCCAGCTCCCGCGGCTGGCCGGCGAGGGCTTCCATGTAGTCGGTGTAGCTCAGCCCCGCGAACAGGCCCGTAGCCGTTCCGGCCAGCCGGTCCGGCGCGATTCCGGCATGCTCCAGTGCCTCCCAGGCAACCTCCAGCAGGAGCCGGTGCTGGGGATCCAGCACGTCGGCCTCCTTGCCGGAGACGCCGAAGAAGTCCGCGTCGAAGCCCGAGACGTCCCGCAGGTACCCGCCCCACAGCGGCGGGCCGGCCTCGCCGTGCCCGGTGCCCGCCGGACTCCGGTGCGCGCGTTCGGCCGGGGGCGGCCCGACGGCGTCGCGCGCGTCCAGGAGGAGGCGCCACAAGGCAGCGGGCGAGTCGACGTCACCAGGTGTCCGGCAGCCCATGCCGATGACGGCGATGTGCGAGGGGGCCTGCCTGATGGTGAGCTGGTGTCCCACGACGGGGGCCCCTTTTCTGGGTGCTCGGACGGCTCGGGACCGCCGCGGGGGAAACGGCGGGTACGGGCATGCGTGGGCGGGTGCCCGTGGCGCGGGGGACCGGACCGGTCAGGCCGCGTCCGGTGTGCCGAGCAGGATCGCGCTCTTGACGCCGCCGATCTGGTAGTTGCAGGTAAGCGCGTAGTCGAAGTCGAGAGCCCGGGTACGGAAACCGGGAACGGGGTCGAAGGTGAGGTTGTCGGCCGGCTGCTCGCAGTTCGCGGTGGGGCACACTTCGCCGTGCTCCATCATGAGCAGGGTCAGCGCCACACCCAGGGCGCCCGACGGCGCACCGTTGTGGCCGAAACACGCTTCCTGAGAGGTCATCAGCAGGTCGGCCGACGCCGCACCGTACAGATGCCCGACCGCGTTCGACTCGAACGCGGTCACCACCACGTCGCCGTCACTGCCGCCGTGGATGTAGGGCACCTGCCCGATCTCCCACCGGTCAGTAAGGCAGCAGCGGATGGCCGCGACCAGGGACAGGCCGTTCTGGTCACTGGCGAGCGGGTTGGACAGACCGTCACGGGTCATGGCGTGGGCCAGGACCTGGCCGTAGGCGTGTGCCCCGCGCCGGTGCGCATGCGCGCGGCTCTCCAGTACCAGCGTCACCGAGCCCTCACCGTGGTTCACGCAGTTGGCACGCCGGTCGTAGGGGCGCATCAGACGGTTGAAGGAGGGAAGCAGCTCCGGCATCCCGGCCACGCGGATCGAATCGTAGGTGCGCTGGGCACTGTGCAGCAGCCGCTGGACGTTCTGGATCACGCCCATGCTGAAGACATCGACGCCGGTGACCACGGCCAGGTCGACCTCGCCGTCGGCGATCATGCGGCGGGCGTTGCCGACCTGCACGGCGGAGGATGCGCAGCCGCACGACACGGTGAAGCAGGGGCCGGTCGTACGGGTGAACGCCCCCTGGACCAGGGCGACGTCAGAGGGGGTGAGGGCCTGCTGGGCTCTGACGAACAGG
Source organism: Streptacidiphilus sp. EB129 (assembly GCF_041262645.1). Classification (NCBI taxonomy): domain Bacteria; kingdom Bacillati; phylum Actinomycetota; class Actinomycetes; order Kitasatosporales; family Streptomycetaceae; genus Streptacidiphilus; species Streptacidiphilus sp. EB129. Next base: position 67,441 of record NZ_JBGCCS010000013.1, on the reverse strand, counting down.
TCCATCGCCTGCAGCGGCGTGGTCGTCTCCGCGTCGGCCTCCAGGACGGCGAGGTAACTGCCGATGTTGGCGTCGATTCCCCCTCGACCGGCCAGGACAGCCGCGTGGGACAGGTCGCCGCTGCGGATGTCGAGTCCGGCGTCGGCGCATGCCTCGACCAGGGACACCAGGCCGAAGCGGTGTGCGTCGGTGTAGTGCCGCGAGAACACCCCGGGAAGGTCGGGCAGCCGTTCGTTGAAGGCGGCGGCAGGGAGGTCCACCGAGCCGTAGTAGACCCCGTCGTGTCGGAGGCAGGAACGTCCGTGGGAGGCAACGTCCCACAGGTCGTCGGCGGTGAACACCGGCTCGTCGTCGCCCGGCAGGCAGAACCCCATTCCGGTGACCATGGCGTCCAGCGCACGCGTGCCCGCGCGGCCTGCGCCGCCGCTCGCCCCGGTCACGAGGCACACCCGCCGAGCCGGCACAGGATGATCGTCTTTGCCGCCGTCCCTGAGGTGGATATGTCGTCCATGGGGTACTCGCCTCCGCGTGGATAGCCGGTCCGCGGACCAGCCGGAAGGCATCGATGGCTTTCTGGTGGCCGCGTGTGACTGAGCCAGGGCCGGCGTGAGGAGGGGTGACTGCACGCCGGCCCCGGCCGCTTGATAGGTGGTGCAGTAGGCCTGATCCCGCTGCGCAGCGGGATCAGGCCCGGTCGCGTCGCGGTCCGCACAGCCGGAGAACGCGCCGCGTCGGCGACGGAACTACTCGGCGATAGCCGTCCGGTACGACCAGCGATAGACTGGCATGTTCATGCCACCTATCTCCTCGAACTCATGAAAGAATTCGAAATGCTCATATCCATTCAAACGAGGAACCTTTATCCGGTCATCGGCCCCGTAGGCCGACACCTCCCAGATCTGGGGAAGGTCATCCGGACCACCCCGCAGGAGCACAAGCATGGACAGAGGCATGGCACCACCCCTCCCATATGCACAAAGCGGGAAATCCCGAGGAAAATCCGGCCCTATCCAGTCACGATATCCCAAATACCATCCAAGGGAAGGGCGCGGGCAGGATCACAGCAACGGCAACAGATGTGCGCCGGGGGCGCTCAATCGTAATAAGTTAGTATGCGTCTATTTCGATCGCCGAATTTCCCCACGATTACCGCAATAAACCTCGCGGGCGCCCCGGACCTGTTCCACGTACAGCGCCGCAGTGTTGGCCCCGGCCAGCGACGGGACGCGGCAGCCCACACACGACAAACCAGCGCCGTCTCCCCCCGGGGCAGATCCTCATACATCGACTCTGTCACGTTCGACCGCCGCCAGGATTGGACGCAAGCGACACGATTCGATGATAACCGGCAGCGGGCCGCAATAGACAGCACGAAATGCTCCAGAACAGCGAAACTGGCCTGCGTCAGCCGAAATATCAGCATTCGACGCTTCGCCATTCGGGACACCAGGGCCAGGACTCGCCGAGGCGAGGTTCTCCTCCCGCGAGCACCGCTCGACAGCCGGCCCGAACCGGCCTCCACCAATGGCAGGTGGAATCAGCCGGACATCGCGCAGCCGCCCGCGTTGTTGCTCCAGGTGGGCTGCATGGCGAAGGTGCCGGTCGGCAGGTTGATGGTGCCCAGGTTCTGCCAGGCACACAGGTCGGCGTCCTCCGAGCCGTCCGAGGCCACCCAGCCGCTGGACGGCTGCGGGTCGGTCGCCGACTCCGCGTACTCGTGGCCGCCCACGATGCTGAACCCGTCGAGCTGGTTCTGCACCGAGCCCGCGCCGCAGCCGGAGCCGGCGTCCAAGATGTAAGGCATGTTGGTGTAGGAGACATTGCCGTCGTAGTCGTGCCAGGCGCAGAAGCCCGAGTTGGGGAAGCCGTCGGGCTGGGTGCCGCTGGGGCTCATGACCACGATCTGGACATCCGGCCCGGAGACGCCGAAGTGCGCGGCGGCCGCGTCGGCCTCGGCGGCGATGTCGGCCTGGGCCGCGGCGCCCAGGGCTGGTGCGCTGTCGTCCACCCAACTGCCGCCGAGCACCGAGCCGTGGAAAGTCGGACCCTGGCCGCTGCTGTCAGCGTATTGGGAGGTGACGGTGGACCAGCTGTCCTGCGAGGCACCCAGGCCACGGAACAGGTTCTGTTGGTACCTCTCGACGCCGTTACGGTCGCTGTCCCACTGGCTTCCCCAGAAGACCAGGTAGACCTGGACGTTGTGCTGCACCGGGCCGCCGTTGTACTGCAGCGTGCCGCTCGCGGCGGCCGGGCGGACGTGGCCGGCCTGGGTGGTGAAGGCGCCGGCCTTGCCGCGCATGGGTACCACGCCGTGACGGCCGTGGGTCTCCACCCGCACGACCTTGCCGTGCGAGCGGACGTAGTGGACTCCGTCGGACTGCCCCGCCGAGGCCGTACCGGACGCGGTGGCGCCCAGAACCGTGGTGAGGGCAACGCCGCAGACGGCGACGGTCGAACGAAGGCGCCGCCAGTGCTGACCGGAGGACGAGGTACCGCGCAGGGTTCGGGTGAACATTCCCAGGCTCCTTCTGCCGTAGGGAAGAGGAACAGGCCCGTCGGGAGAGTTGTGCGGGATTCGCCAGTGCGTCCGTACGCACAGCGGCTGATGACGGCATACCGAGTCAGTGCGCCATGAACGGCCCTCCGCAGGGATGGGCTCGTGCGAGGGGCCCCGGCTTCCGGGGGGCTCTCGCAGCGGAGAGGAAGAGTGATCCCGGCAGTGAGGGGCGTCGACGGCCTTGCGGCCACAGCACTGCGTTCATGGTGTGCCCGGCGTTGACGCTCGGCACGATCGTGAGGGCTGGACGGGTGACCGGGACCAACGACGGGGCGCCGAAACCCATCGACGACGGCGCTCGCTTGAAATCCCCATGGCTGCGCCGCCCTTGGCTCCCCGATCGGTGGCTCTGTGCCGCTCCTGGTCTATGCGGACGCGGGGGTTCGTCGCCGAAGACGCAGAGGAGCAGGGCTCCTTGAAATTCCCCAGAGGGACCCGCACCTGCACTGCAGCGGGGTGCGACACAGCCGATCCGGACTGACGGAACGTCAGTCCGGATTCCTGAGCAGAGGTGGCCGGGGCGGCAGGCAGGACTTGGTGCGCAGCCCCGGCCGACACGACCATGGGGGGATGGTCTCATCAGGGCAACGAGCCGCCGGGGGGCGGCGTCACGCGTGCTCGCGAGCCCGCCGTTGGCGCTCACCTTTTCGGCCAGCGCGATCAGCCTGCCGCAAATCGGCTCCGCGATCCTGGCGCACCAGGCCGCTCGCGTCGCCCTGCTGGCGGCTGGGGTTCGGCTGCGAGTCTGGGGCCCGGCTTTCGTCGATGAGCTGCTGGCGCCGAGCAAGCGTCATCACCGCGCCGTCTGTTATCCAGCCTGCTCCATGCCATCGAGCTCGCCGCGGGGCAGCTGGCGCAGATCGCGCGGCCAGAACACTCCCGTTCCACCAGACCGGGCACCGCATGATCCGACGCCCCCAGGAGTAGGCAGCGGGCATCGTCACTCGATCAGGTGGCTAGGGGTGGCGCGTCAGCCGCCCACCCGCGAGCGTGGAACGCATGAGTGACACTCGCACTCCCGTTCATGGCCACCGCGCACACGTCGTCGTGCACCCCGTCGTCGACGCCGCCCCGCCGTTCCGGCGCGTTGACATCCTGGGCATCCGGGTCGGCGATGCCTACCATCTGGACGACGTCGTCGAGTTCGTCCGCCGCGCCGGCCTGCACGATACCGACCCGCTGAACGCCGACCTCGTCGAATGGATCGATGGCGGCCCGGACATCTGGCAGGCGTGATCCGTCTGCCGACACGTTCCGCCCTCAATCAGCTCACCCACCGCGGACAGGAAAGTGGTCCCAGCGGTGGCGACCATGCCTGTCCAGCACCGAAATCGCCCAGAACCTGGCGGTCTCGGAGGCAACCTGAAACCCACCTTGGCGGCATCCTGGCCAGGCTCGACCTGCGCAACCGCGTCCACGCCGTCATCTTCGCCTACGAAGTCGGCCTGGTTCGGCAACCCGCCCCGGCGGCCGCCGGGCGCGCGGCCACAGCTGATCCCACGCCAGCCCGGGGGTTTGCCGGCGCTCAGCGGTCGACCCAGTAGCACGCTTCCTCGTCGTAGACCAAACCGCTGTCCTCGTCCAGATCCAACAGGTCCAGGAGCTGGTCCAGGTCGATGTCCGGCTCGATGTCACTTGTGCCCATAGCCACCATGGTGCCCGCACGCCCGGCGAAGCGCCTCCAGAACTCCCCCAGACGGGGCGTCAGAATCGCTGCGGTGAACGACAGCGGGGGCGTCGCAGGGGCTGGACAGCGGGTGGACACCGGGCGTTGAGCGCTCCAATGTCCACGAACGCCACCGGCCGATGCCGGGCAGCGGCGTGCGCTGGGGCTCAAGCGGGCTGTTGCAACGGTGCGCGCCAGAGCAGGCGAGTGCCTCCGGACTCCCGTGCCAGGGTCGTCAACTCACCCCCGCAGCTCCGAGCACGCTCAGCCAGGTTCGCCAGGCCGCTGCGCCGGCCACCCTCGGGAATACCGATCCCGTCATCCACCACGCTGAGCACCAGTTCGGTCTCCGTAGCGGTGACGGTGACCTCGGCGCTGTGTGCCTGCGCGTGGCGGGCGATGTTGCTCAGCGCCTCAACGAGGGTGGCCACCAGGTGCTCTTCGAGCGCCGGGGAGACGACAGTGTCGAGCAGCCCCTCCATCCTCAAGAGGGGGTTGAACCCGAGCGCGGGAACGGCATGTTCGAACACTTCCACGATTCGTGTCCGCAGGCCATGCCTGCTCAGGCCCACGCGCTGGTTCTGGAGTTCGAAGATGGTAGTGCGGATGTCCTTCGCGGTGGCGTCCAGATCATCTACGGCATTCGCCACACGTTCCCGAGCCGCCAGTGGCTGGATGAGGTTCTGGACGCTCTGCAGCGACATCGCGGTGCCGATCATCCGCTGGATCGCCATGTCGTGCAGGTCGCGGGCGATCCGGTCGCGGTCGTTGATCAGCCGCATCTGCTCCGCCTCCTGCCGGCGCTGGGCCAGGAAGGCGAGATCCGCTTGCCGGGCGAATGCCGACAGCGGATCGAAGTCGTCCGTGGTGAACTCCACGCGACCTGACAGGCGGCCGAGCATCAGGATCCCGCGCGTACCGCCCTCGAGCGGGTTCGCCAGCTGCACCGCCATCGCCGGTCCCAGTCGCCCGGCCCCACGCGGCCCGGCCGTGACCCTGGCATCCCTGGCGATGTCCGAGCTGCTGATCGGCTCCTGCGAGCGCAATGCCACTCCGACGAACGAGCCGTCCACCGGAAGGTCGATGTCCTGGTACTGCGCGGCACCTGCTCCAACCGCGACCTTCACCGACAACGCCCCCCTATCGTCAGTCGGCAGTGCGACCAACCCCAGATCCGCGTCGCCGACCTCCATGGCCTGATTCACCACCAGGCGAAGTACCTCACCGTGATCCGCGCCCGCCAGCAGGGCACCGGTCACCTTGGCGGTCGCGAGCAGGCCCCGCTCGCGTTTCCACGCCTCGCGATACCAGCGCACGCTGTCGACCGCGTGCCCTGCCGCCACGGCGAGCGTCCAGAGCAGCCATTCGTCCCTGGCGTCGAACTCGCCGCCCCACTTCTCCGTCAAATACAGGTTGCCGAACACCTCACCGCGCACGCGGATCGGCACTCCGAGGAAGGAATGCATCGGCGGATGGTTCTCCGGGAAGCCGCAGGAGGAAGGGTGCTTGGACAGCTCCGCCAGGCGCAGTGGCACCGGATGGCTGATCAGCTCCCCGAGCAGGCCGCGTCCTTGCGGCGACCGCCCGATAGCCGCCTTCTGCTCCTCGTCCATGCCCACGGTGATGAACTGCGACAACAGGCGGTCTTCGCCGATCACACCCAGCGCCCCGTACCGGGCGTCCACCCACTCGACGGCAGTCCTCAGGATGCGCCGCAGACTCTGGTCCAGGTCGAGCTCCCTGTCCTGGAGTTCGTCCAGGAACTTGTCCATCCTCTGCTGCGACAGCGGGGGGCGCCATTTTGACTCGTCAGGCATGTGTCTCTCCGAAGAACTGCACCTCAACCGTAGATCTCACGACAAGCTCAAGAACAGCCATACACGTCGACTCCGTGATTTCATGTGTAAATTCCTCGCGTGCCGGGCTCCCGATGAGTGGCCCGCTGCGGTGAGCTGGGTGTTCAGGAAATGCGCACATCACCGTTGCCCGCCGCTCACCAAAAATGGCCAGATCCCCTGAACTCACAGGCGGATGTTCAGTCCCGACTCTGCCCTGGATGATCGGCCCATGAGCCGTTCCATGGGCCGATCAGGTCAATCGGACCGGAGCGTCCTCATTGTCAGGGATGCAGCATTGAAGAAACGATCCCATCGCCGATTGGAGCACATCGATGGATGCAACCGAGATCCACGCCCCCGGGAATCAGATGCAGATCTTCCTACTGGACGACCATGAGATGATCCGGCGCGGAGTCCGCCAACTGCTGGAAGCAGAACCTGACATGAAGGTGGTGGGCGAGGCCGGAACCTGCGCCGAAGCTATGGTCAGGGTGCCTGAGCTGCAACCACACGTAGCCGTGCTTGACGTCCGTCTTCCGGACGGCGACGGCATTTCTGTCTGCCGTGAACTGAGGTCCCTGATGCCGGAATTGGCGTGCGTGATGCTGACCTCGTTCGACGACGACACGGCCCTGCTGGAAGCCGTGATGGCAGGCGCGTCCGGATACGTGCTCAAGGAAGTGGAGGGCGCCAACCTGATCAATGCCGTGCGCACGGTCGCTTCCGGCAAGTCGCTACTGGACCCCTCCATGACTCAGGACCTGCTGGAACGCGTGAGCCATCAGCGCGAGACCGCCGACACCAAAGAGGGCGGGACTCAGCTCGGCTGGCGCGAGCGACAGATCCTGCAACTGGTCGGCGAAGGGAGAACCAACCGGCAAATCGGAAAGGAACTCTCACTTTCCGAGAAGGCGGTGAAGGACCATGTATCAGGGATGCTTGAGAAACTGGGCTTCGATCCCGGCCTGGCCCGAGCCTCCCGCTGGTACAAGCGTTGACCTCGATTCACCGTGAGGTGAGCGGTCACCGGCCATTCGGCGTCCTGCGCCACCCGCGATGGCAGGCCGACTCTCCCGCGCAGCCACAGCCACGGCTTCCCAGCGCTGCTCCACCCGTCGCGGCCCGCCTGATCTGCACCCGAGCATTATCCGATCAGATAGCCCATGCCGCCCGAGGCACGAAGCACGCCACATCGGCTAGGACACCCACTTGGAGAGCAATCGTGGATGGTTCACTCACAGTCGGGCGCGCGCGGGGGGTCTCGCTGCGTCTCCACTGGAGCGTGCTGCTGCTGATGGCGCTGTTCGGCTACAACCTCGGCTGGCAGACGCTTCCCCGGTGGGCCCCAGGCCACTCCACCATGGCCTACATCACAGCCAGTGCGCTCGCAGTGCTGCTACTGCTCCCCTGCCTGCTGGTCCACGAGATGGTGCACGCGGATGCCGCGCGCAGATTCGGCATCCAGGTCCAAGAAATCAAGCTCTGGGCCCTTGGGGGTACGACCCAGATGGGCACTCCCTCGAACGCCCGAGCCACGATGGTCATCGCCGCCAGCGGACCCCTCGCCAGTATCTTGCTGGGCGGCGCTGCTTTGGGCGTCTCCGCCGCACTGCAGCCGCAGCACGCCGAGGGGAACCTCTGGAGCTCCACCTTCGTCTGGCTCAGCGCGGTCAACCTGGTGGTGGGCCTGTTCAACCTGCTGCCGGTGAGTCCCCTGGACGGGGGACGCATCCTCCAGGCATTCCTGTGGTGGCGCACCGGAGACCGCGACCACGCCGAGCGGGCGGCGGAACTGGGCGGTCAAGCGATGGGCGGACTGATCGTCCTACTGGGCACGTATCTCCTGGTCCAAGCGCCGGACGAAGGTGCATGGCTGCTGGTCCTCGGCTTCTTCATCGCCGTGTCCGCCGAGCTGGAAAGGCGCCGGACCATGCTCGGGATCATGATGCGCGGAGTGAACGTGGCCGCCGCCATGTCCAGCCCGGTCCAGACGGCGTTGGGCTGGCTGACCATCCACGAATTCGCGGAGACGGCCGCACAGCACAACAAACGCTCCATGATTCCGCTTGTCGACCACGACGGCCGGCCCACCGGGGTCGTGGCCCTGCACAGGCTCGTCACTGTTCCCACCGATCTCCGCAGGACCGTCCAGATGCACGAGGTGGCTACGCCGCTGCAGTATTGCCAGGTCGCCTCCCCCGGGGAGCCGTTGGTCACGCTGCTCGACCGCTTGGATACGCCGGACACCAAGGTGCTCGTCATCAACGGAGACCGCTTGGTGGGCATCGTCACGGACCACGACATCATCCGCCTCATCCAACGCCGACGGTGGCCGCCCCTGCGGCTCAGTTAGCGGCCCACCGACTCGATACCACGCACCTCTCGGCGCGGACGAATGTACCGGCTGCGTTGGCCATGTGTCAGCTCGTTGTCCGCCTCGGCAAGGTGAGGTTCCAGGGGATCGCACCATGCCCGCTCGGGAGCAATGCCCGGCCTTCTTCAAGTGCGCCGCGCGTCTGGGGAGGATCAGGGAATTCCCCATCAATGCGTCCATCCGTTGATAATTCATGGCGCATGGGCGGGACAACGGCCTCCAAGGGATTCAAGCGACCTCCGGAATGCAACAGATCACATGACGGTCCACCGGAGCGTCGCCGCACCCTGGGCATTGGGGCTGAAGTCGGAGGAGTGCAAGGAGCATGCGTATTCTCGCGCCGGCGCCGGGCGGGGTCGCTTCGTCGAGCGGTCTGTCGATCAGCGTGCCCGCCACATCAGTCGCGATCCCGGCCTCGGCGGCCGGATGCCTCCACAGCGGCACGATCCGGCAGTCGGTGGCCTAGATTCATGCGTTCCATCACCACCGTGTTCCTGACTGTCGCTCTCCTCCTGGGAGCGGCCGCTTCACCCTGCTCGGCTGAGAAACCAACGCGCGACAGCGCCTCCAGCGGCAGTGTCGGCATCCGGCTGGTGGATGCGCCGCCCGCCGGCCGCACGGACCCCCGAGGGCTGATCTACATCATCGATCACCTGCCACCGGGGGGCGTCATCCACCGGCAGGTACAGGTCATGAACACCTCGCCGACGGCGCAGCACGTCGTGCTCTACGCGGACTCAGCAAGTCTGGGCGCCGGCCAGTTCTCGTTCGGCACCACGCCCAACGAACTCACGAGTTGGATCTCGTTCCAGCGCAGCAGCCTCGACCTGAGCCCGGACAGCAACGCCACGGTGATGACGACGATCCAGGTGCCTGCGCGTGCATCGCAGGGAGAGAGGTACGCGGTGATCTGGGCTGAGGTGTCCGCCCCTCCCGGCGCTCAGGGCAACATCGGCGTCGTCAACCGGGTCGGTGTACGCGTCTACCTGGATGTCGGTCCGGGAGGCGACCCGCCCTCGGACTTCCAGATCGAGAACCTCGCGGCAGCACGTGCCGCCAACGGACAGCCTCAGGTCCTCGCTCAGGTGAGGAACACGGGGAAGCGCGCCCTGGACATGAGCGGCTCACTGACGCTGACCAACGGCCCAGCATCCACCAGCGCCGGCCCGTTCCCCGCCACCGACGGCACAACGCTGGGGCCGGGAGACAGTGCCCCCGTCACCGCAGCCCTCGACCGACAACTCTCCAACGGACCGTGGACCGCGACGTTCACGCTCTACGGCGGTCTCGTCCAGCACACCGCCAACGCCACCCTCACCTTCCCGGTCGCCCCCGGGACCACGAGCCCGGTCCGCGTCTCGCTGGACCGCTCGGCCGGCAGCGCGCTCAACTGGCCGACGATCCTGGAGGTGGCGGGTCTCATCCTGCTGTCCGTCGCCATCTGGTTGCTCTTCGACCTCAAGCGTCGCAGAGCGGCGCCAGGGTAGCCGGCCCCGGCCAGCAACCTCGCCCAGGGCAGAGAAGCCCGCGCGTTTCCTCGGGCAAGGCCCCGAGGAAACGCGCGGGAGATGGCCGACGGCAGCATCGAACTGCCCACACAGTGCGCTATATGTCGGATATACACGTTTTTCCACGATGCCGAGTGGATCAGCGAGAACGGCCTGAGGACTCCAGGGAGACTCAGCGCCCGTGGGACGTCCTCTCGGCGAGCCGGACAAGAGGACGAGATGAATTGGCCCTGGTATGCCCCACGGACAGTGTCACGCGCCCTGGTACTGATCCTGCTGATCTGTGCAGCATCCGTCGGAACGGCACTGCTCCCCCCGCATGCCAACGCGGCGGGGGCGGTGCTGTTCCATCAACCGTTCCACGACGACACCGTGGATGGAACGGCGGGATCGGTGTCGCTGCCCACGGCTCCGTCCGGGCCCAACAGCGCCTGTCTGACAGCCTCCGGCAATGCCACCGCCAATCCGCTGTCCAGCTGCCCGAGTGCGACGGACGTGCAAGGTGCGGGCCGGCTTCGGCTCACCTCGAACTCCATGTCCCAAGAGGGTGGTGTCTTCGCCGACACGAGCGTCCCGACCTCGCAGGGCCTGGACATGACGTTCGACTCCTACCAGTACGGGGGTACCAACGCCGACGGGATCGCGTTCGTGCTGGCCGCGGTCGACCCGGCCAATCCGCAGACACCGGCCGCCATCGGGCAGACCGGCGGATCCCTCGGCTACTCAGCGAAGAGTTCCGCTCCAGGCCTCGCTGACGGCTACCTGGGAGTGGGCATCGACGCGTACGGCAACTTCAGCAACAAGTACGAGGGATCGGGCTGCGCCGACCCCGCCGCCATCGCGCAGCGGATGCCGGGTCAGGTCGTGGTGCGAGGTCCGGGCAACGCCGCCGTCGGGTACTGCCCGTTGCAGAGCAGCGCCCCGACGCCGACCGCTCCGAAGCTCACGCTGCGGGCCGCGACGCGGACTGCTGCGCTGGTACCTGTCGAGGTGGTCTTCAATCCGACGGCGTCGTCGGTGACGACGCCGTCCGGGCTGGCGGTGCCCGCCGGCGACTACGCCGTCAGCTTCACACCGGTGGGCGGAACGGCCAGGACCATGGTGGGTGCCCTGCCGGTGGTACCGGCCGGGCTCTACCCGGGGAGCTGGGTCAGCGCCGGTGGAATCCCCCAGCAGGTGGCATTCGGATGGGTGGCCTCCAGCGGGGCGTCGGCCGATTACCACGAGATCGACAACGTGGTGGTCACCAGCCTCAACTCCGTCCCCCGACTCGCCCTCTCCCAGACGAGCTATGCTCCGGCGACGCCGGCGCCGGGCACTCCGGTCACCTACACGGTCTCGGCATCGTCCTCGGGGGCGGCGGAGAACTCCCCGGTGACAGTGACCCAGACCCTTCCGGTCGGAGTCCTGCCGGTCCGCGCCTCCGGCGGTGGCTGGGTCTGCGGTCCGCCGGCCGGACAGCAGATCGTGTGCACGGACAGCACAAGCCCTTTCACCAGCGGCACGATCACCGTGAACGCAGTCGTCACCTCCAGCGTCGTCACCCAGGCCCTCATCCAGACCGGCACCAGCGCAGTCGTCTCCTCCGGCGACGCCGGCCCCGCGACATCGTCGAGCGCACCGGAGGGCACCCCGGCCGCCGCGCCCGTGGTCACCGCCGTGACCCCGCTCAACGGGCCTTCCCGCGGGGACAACCACGTCACCATCAGTGGCACCAACCTCGGTGGAGCAACGGCCATCGAGATCGGAACGGCCGCCGAATTCGCCGCCGGCACACCCGCCACCCTGGTGCCGTGCGCGTCGTCGGCGCCCCGCTGCTTCACCGTCACCAGCGACACCGGCCTGGACATCCCGGCCATGCCCCACCACCTGGCGGGACCGGTGACAGTGACCGTCGTCAGCCTGGGCAGCTCCGGCAGCGGCGTCTACGCCTACAACCCGGGCCCCGCACTCAGCTTCCCCGATCCACCGAGTGGGGAGATCAACGCGTACTACAGCGACCAGCTGACGATGGCCGGCGGAACCAGCCCCATCACCTGGTCCGTGAGCGCCGGAACACCGCCGCCCGGTGTCACGCTCAACGCCGCCACCGGGCTGCTGTCCGGCACACCCACCACCGCGGGCACGTACACCTTCACAGTCCGGGTGACCGACGGTGCCGCTCTGAGCGGCACCAGGCCGGTGTCCCTGTCCATCATCGCCGGGCCCGCGCCGACCTTCACCGCCCCACCGCCCGCCTGGACACACACGGTCTACCTCGACACGCTCACCGAATCCGGCGGAACCAGCCCGTTCACCTGGTCCGTGAGCGGTGGCGGACTCCCCAGAGGCATCAGCCTCAGCCCCGACGGGAACCTGACCGGTACCCCGACGGCGACCGGGACGTTCCATTTCACCGCCCGGGTGACAGATGCCAGGGGCCAGTCCGCCGCCCAGGCGACCAGCGTGAGCGTGTCCGCCGGAGTGTCGACCACCTTCGTCGCCCCTCCGGTCGCCGTCGTCGGCGTCGCCCACACCGACAGGCTGACCGCCGTCGGCGGCACCACCCCCTACACCTGGTCGGTGAACGCGGGAAACCTGCCGCCCGGCGTCACCCTCACCTCCGCGGGCGTGCTGTCCGGCACACCCACCGCCTCGGGTATCTTCCCGTTCTCGGTCAACGTGACCGACAAGAACAACGGCATCGCCACCGCCTCGATCACCCTGGTGGTCAAACCCACTCTCCTGCTCGGCTTTCCCGCCCCGCCGTCCGCGCAGGTCGGCGCCGCGTACAGCGACACGCTGACCGCCACTGGCGGAGCCGCCCCCTACGGCTGGTCGGTGAAGACGGGGACGGTGCCCACGGGCATCACGCTCAACGCGTCCACCGGCGTACTCGCCGGCACCCCCACCACGGCCGGCACTTTCACCTTCACCGTCCAGGCCACCGACAGCAAGAGTCAAACGGCCACCGAAGCCACCTCGGTCACCGTCGCCGCCGGACCGCTGGCGATCTCCGTGCCCGCCAGTGCGACCCTGCCGGACGCCCCGCCCGGCGGCACCATCAACGCACCACTCGGCGCGGTGACCGTCACCGACAACCGCGGCGCCACAAACGCGCAGTGGACAGCCACGGTCACCACGACGACGTTCACCACCGTTGGCGGAACCCCTGCGGAGACGATCCCCCCGACCCAGATCGCCTACTGGTCCGGCTTGGTCACGGCAGGCACCGGCGACGGCACGCTCACCCCAGGCCAGCCGGACCAGGCCCACGCCGTGGACCTCACTGTCCCGCGGACCGCGTTCAGCCGTTTCAGCGGCAGCTCAGTCAACTCGGCGTCATGGAACCCCACCTTGGCCATCACCGTGCCTGCCACGCCCGTGGAATGCAGCTACACCGCCACGGTCACCCACTCGGTGGCGTGACGCCGCCCTCCCGGCATATCCAATACACCTTGGCCATCAGCAGGAAATCAGCCGTATGGGCCACCGGTAGCACATATCCAAAATCATTGAAAATCCCCGGACCAAGCAGCCGGACCACCATCCCGAACGGACGGCACACCGAGGAGGAAACGACGCCGCATGGAGTACTGGAATAGAAAGAAATCTTTTATCAATATATGGTTCTCGTGGCCGAGCGTAGTCACGCAATTCTCCGGGCAATGGGCCCGGCGCTGCGCTCGGAACCTGAGGAGGTATCGCATGCGCCTGTCGTCTCTTGCGACCGCGGCCCTGCTGGGCACGGCGGTTCTCGCGGTGAACGCCCCGCTTGCATCCGCACAGACGGTCTCGGCAGTCACCCTGCCTACCGTTCACGTCGCCCCCATGACCAACCAGGCCTGTTCTCCCACAAGTCAGAACAGCCCCGCGGCCGCCATTCCGTCCGCGGACGTCGCGAACAAGGCGGCCGCGCCTTCCCTCGAGCGGGCTCCGCAGCAGGACCCGGGCATGCAGCCGCAGAGGGAGGACCGGGACGACCCCGGCAGGACCATCGTGGTGTCGGTCCACATCATCAACAACAACGACAACGAGGCCGAGAACCGCAACGACATCAAGAACGACAGCAAGGCCGACAACCGCAACGACAACAAGGCCGATGCCGACAGCAAGGCCGCCAACCGCAACGACAACAAGGCCGAGAACCACAACGCCTCGCACGCCGACAGCGCAGCGCTCGCCAAGGCGCACGCCACGAGCGTCAACGTTCTCAAGAACCACAACCGGAAGGTCGTCAAGCACCAGCGCCACCACTGCCACCACGAAGAGTAGAAGCCGCTGACGTGCGCACGCAGGTGACACGGCGAGCACACGCTGAGCACACCGAGCAGCCGACCTTCTGAGATCCACCCGCCCGGCACTGAACCGGGCAAGCCTGTCCGAAGCCGTACACTCGGCTGGAAGGCCCTGCCACCTCCCCCGATGGCAGGGCCTTCCCCTGTTCGGCAGCGGAGCATACGTGCGCCGCCCACGCGGTCCGCGTCCACGCCGGCCATCGGCGGATATGCCACGACATACCCGCGAACCCATATCCGCGTCGACTGGCGCGGCAAGTACCCCGAGCCTTACCACCGAGTCGGTTCGGATTGCCCGCCCGATGGTGCTCCATGAAATTACTCAGCGACATAAAGGTGAAGCGACAGCCTTCTTCCGTGTGAACCCTGTGGCCCTCGTGTTACGTTTCCCGCCACATCAGCGCAAACTCTCAGGAATTCAGAGGCCGCGCAGCAGAGGCACGCCTTGGGAGAGGGTCTGATGCTCACGGAGCAGGGATATGCGGAGGCGCGAATGCCGCGCTGCCGGTCGCGATCGCAGGATCCGGCGTTGAGACAGCCACCTCATGCCCTGGCCCCACGCCTCCGTCCAGGGCGATACCCACTGTCCCGGATCTGTCCCTCACCCCCACACACGGTTCCGACGTGCACACGGCATCCATCGGCGCCGTTGTCGGCAGCGTCTGCATGACGGCGACGCCGCCGCCCTTCGCGCGCCACTGCACGGCGCTGACGACCCACCGGGTCACCGGCCATGGCCGGACCCGCGACCGATTCCACACCCAAGACACGGAGCCGTGGCCGACCAGTGGAAGGGACGGTCTCCATGGCCGCTGAGCCACTCGATCCAGAGCGGACCACTCCCATCGGCCGCACTCGCACCGGCCCGCCTCACACCGGCGTTCAGGCCCCGGCGCTCCCCCCGGCCAAGGCTCCCTGGACGTGGATGTACCACTCCATCGGCGCCTACGGCGAAGACCCGTACCAGGTCACCGTGACTCCCGAACGGTTCGCCCGGCAGCTGTCCTGGCTGCATTGCACTGGTCTGCGCGGTGTGAGCATCAGCGAGCTGCTGCAGGCCCACGCGGAGGGGCGCGCCAGTGGAATGGTCGGACTCACCTTCGACGACGGCTACGCCGATCTGCTCAGCGAGGCTCTGCCGGCGCTGGAGCGCTACGGATTCACCGCGACGGCGTTCATCGTCGCCGGCCGGCTCGGCGGACAGAACGACTGGGATCCGAACGGACCCAGGAAGCAGCTGCTGACCCTTGAGCAAGTCCGCCTGCTGGGGGGTAGCCGCATCGAGATCGGCTCGCACGGACTGCTTCATCGCTCCCTGCCCGGCCTCGCCCCTGAGGTGCTGGAAATGGAGACGCTGCGCAGCCGCGAGTTGCTGGAGGCCATCGTCGAACGATCCGTCACCGGCTTCTGCTACCCGTACGGGGCGGTGGATCCCAAGGCCCTGTCCGCGGTGCGCGACGGCGGCTACGACTACGCAGTCGCCATCGACCACGGGCCGCTCAGCGGGCGTTGGGCTCTTCCACGCACCTTCGTCGGCGAACGGGACGGCGAATGGCGGCTGCGTGCCAAGCGGGCGCGCCACCGGCTGCGCTGTCTTCGCACCCACGCCGAGGGAAGGGGGGCCTGTTGAAGGTCCTGCATGTCATCACCGGACTGGCCGCCGGTGGCGCGGAGCAACAGCTGCGGCTACTGCTCCGGTACCTGCCGAAGCGTCTGCAGTGTGACGTGGTCACCCTGGAGAACCCGGGCACCGTGGCCAACGGGTTGCGCGCCGACGGCGTCAGGGTCTTCGACCTGGGCATGCAGGGCAACCGCGATCTCGCCGCGCTGCCGCGGCTGACCGGCCTGATCCGGTACGGCGGCTACGACGTGGTCCACTGTCACCTGTACCGGGCCTGCGTCTACGGCAGGATCGCCGCCCGCCTCGCCGGGGTGCGCGCCATCGTGGCGACCGAGCACTCGCTGCTCGCCCAGACGCTGGAAGGCAGACGGATCACCCCTGGCGTCCGTGCTCTCTATCTGGCCACCGAGAGGCTGGGACGGAGCACCGTGGCGGTGTCGGAGGCGGTCGCGGAACGGCTGGTCCTGTGGGGGGTTCCGCAGGGACGCGTGGAGATCATTCCCAACGGTGTGGACCGCGCCCGCTACATTCAGCCCGCGCCGACCCGCGCTGCCACCCGCCTGGCCATACGGGCCGAACTGGGACTGCCGCACGATGCCTTCGTCATCGGCGGGCTCGGCCGCATGGTTCGGGGAAAGCGCTATGACGTGCTGATCGACGCGCTCGCGATGATGCCCTCTGCGCCGTCCGCCACGCGAACCCCCTGGCTTCTGCTCGTCGGCGAGGGCGAATCCCGCCCTGCACTGCAGCGACGGGCCAAGGAAGCGGGAGTGGCCGAACGCGTGGTCTTCACCGGGGAGCGGGACGACGTCCCCGAACTCTTCACCGCCATGGACGCGCTGGGCGCGCCGTCGACGTTGGAGACCTTCGGGCTGTCCCTGATCGAGGCACTCGCGGCCGGGCTGCCGGTGTGCTGGTCCTCCGGGCCGGCCCTGGCCGAACTACCGGCCGATGCGGCGCCCGGAGCCTTCTGGATGCCCGCGGATCCGACGGACTACGCGGCGCAGTTGAGCGCGCTCAGCTCTTCCCGGCTCACTCCGCTCGCCCAACCGGAAGCGGTCAGGCACTACGACATCGCCCGTTTGGCCTCGGACATCTGCGGCCTGTACGAGCGGATCGGGCCGCCGCGGGCCGCCCCGCCGGCCCAGCGCTCGGCGTCCACGCCCATGTCCACCTCGGAGGATCGACTCGCCGTGAAGAAGGTCTGCACCGATGTCCGCCCGTAGCCGCGCCTCGGGCGAGACCGGTACCGCGCCGGGTCGCTGCCGCCCCGAACCGCCGGCACCGCCCCTCGGCCCGGTCGACCCAGTCATCGGGGCGAGGATCCCGGTTCCGGCACCGGGCACGGCCCTGCCCGACTCCCCCCGTACCGGGGCCCACCCCGTACCGGAGCGGGGTCCACTGGTCGAAGTGGTCCGCGATGCCGCCGTACTCGACTCCCTGGCCGCGGAGTGGGACGCCCTGGTCGACCGGTGTTCCGCAGCCACCCCCTTCCAGAGCCACGCCTGGCTCTCCTCGTGGTGGCACTCCTACGGGCGCCGTGGCCGGCTGCGCGTGCTGACGGTCCGCCAGGACGGACAGCTGGTGGCGGTCGCACCGCTGATGCTGCGCCACCGTCTCCTCCCGCTGCTCACGCCGATCGGCGTGGGCCTCACCGACTTCCTCGACATCCTTCTCGACGACGCGCATGCGCAGGAGGTCGCACCCCTGCTCGCCAGTGCACTCGCCCGCGAGCTGCACCTGAACCGCCCGTGGGCCGCCCTGGATCTGCGCGAGTTGCGTCCCGGCGCCGCCGCGCATCTGCTCGCCACGCATTGGCCCGGGGCGCGACGCCTGTTGCCCGACTCCCTGTGCCAGCACCTTCCCGGTGCCCCCGCCGAGAAGTTGCTGTCGCGGCTGTCGGGTCGCACCGCGCAACGCTTCCGGTTCAAGCTCCGCAAGCTGGAGGCGACCGGGATCGAGACCCGGCTCGTTCCCGCCCAGGAGGTGCCACACGCCATCACCGAGCTACTTGCCCTCCACGAACTTCAGTGGCGCGGACGCGGCGTCACCACCGAGCACCTGCGCAGCCGCTTCGCCGTGCACCTCCGTCGGTCTGCGACGCGGATGGTCGCCGCCGACCGCGCCGCGGTCCGCCAGTACCGGCTCCACGGCGCCCTTGTCGCCTGTGAGCTGGTGCTCCAGGGTCCCGACCTGGTGGCGCTGTACCTGTTCGGCGCGCACCCGGTTCTGCGGTCGCAGGTGGACATCGCGGGCATGCTCCTGCGGGAAAGCCTGTCACACGCCTCCGAGACCGGCCGCGGCGAGTTCAGCCTCCTTCGCGGCGACGAGCCGTACAAGTACCACTGGCGTCCCGAACAGCGCCGCAACGAGCGGCTGCTGCTCGGCGGCGGCCCGGCAGTCGCCCTGCGCGCCGGCGCGATCCGGGGGCGTCGCGGCGCCGTGCGTGTCCTGCGGAAACGCCTTCCCCTACTCGTGGGCCGGGGCACGTCCCGCTGACGACGGCAGACCGCCGGGCGGCGGCGTCCTACCGCTTCGCCAGCACCTGCCGATAGACCCGGCTGGCCTTCGGGTTGGCGGTGCAGCGCCACACCCCGTGGGGACAGTAGTCGGTGATGGTCTGGTAGAGCGTGTTGTGGGTGCTGATCCAGTGCAGCATCTGTTGCACGAACGCCGGGTCGTCGCCCTGGCCGAACATTCCCCACTCGGGATACGACACGGGCTTGTGGTGCGCGGCTGCGAAGCGGACCTGTGCCAGCAGCCCGTACGGCTCCTGGACATAGCTGGTGAAGGACGCGGTGCGGCTCGGGTCGGACTGGGCCATGTCGTAGCTGTCCATGCCGACGATGTCGGTGACATCGTCACCCGGATAGCAGTCCGGCCAGGGATGAGCGTCCAGGCCACGGGTGGGCGCGAACTCGAACCGGAAGTGCTCCCCGGGGACGGCCCGCATCGCGCCGACGATCCGGCGCCAGTACGTCTTCCAGGCGACCGGGTCGGGGCCGCAGCGCCCGGTGTAGGTCGTGCCGTTCATCTCCCAGCCGAGGGTCAGCACGGCGTCGGACGCGCCCAGCGCGACCAGGCGCCGCGACAAGGTGGTGTAGTGACTGTCGTACCTGCCTTCGGCGCCCTGCCGCAGCAGGGTGCGGACCTGGTCGTCGCCGACGTCGCCCTCGTTGTCGGCGAGCATCGGCACGGCAATGACCAGGAGCCGATCGGGGGCGGCCAACCGCCAGGCCGACCACGGCGCGAGCAGCGTGGTGCTGCCCTCGATGTCGCCCCAGGTGTCACCGGGAAGGTAGGTGTGTCCGACCTGGATCCTCGCACCGCCGAGCCAGCCGGACAGCTGCCGCTGCGCGTCATTGGATTCCGTCGAACCGAGGAAGGCGCCGAACGGCACGGAGTGCGGGGCGACCGCCGTCGGATCCGCGCGCGTGACCGGTGGCCCGGCCTTGCCGCCACCGAGCCGCAGCAGCACCACGCAGGCCAACGCGAGCAGCAGCGCTGCCGAGACGAACAGCGTCAGCGCACGACGCGCCATTACCGTCCTCCCTTCATCGCGAGCCGGCTGAACTCACGGTAGGCGGACCTGCCTCGGTCGACGGCAGGACACACCTCGATGGCGAGGAATTCCCGAGGGAACCATCAATTCGCGCTGCCGCAACCGCAATTCACTCGACATCAGGGGAATTTCGACGAGCAGAATCCGCGGCCATCGCGGTCGCGCTCGGCGATTTCATCCAACTCGACTGTCTCATAAGTTGCTTGCGACAGACCCCGGTCCAGCCGCCGGTGAGCAGACGCCCAGCGGAGCGAGGGCTGCGTTCAGGTCCTCGCCGATCGGCCCGTCCTGCCACCTGTCCATGGCAGCGCGCAACCGCTCCAGTTCACCGCGGTGGCGAGCGGATCCGGTGTCGGCGGCGATCACCGCGGACTCGCCGGCCAGCACAACGGCCTGTTCGGGCTCGCCGAGGCCGGCGCACGCGATGGCTTGCCGGGCCAGATAGACCCCGGTATCCCGGCGGGCGCTGACCGGCGTCGCGGCGGTGATCTGCTCCCAGAGCCGATGAGCCTCGCGGTGCAGCCCCAGTCGGCCGTAACAGGTGGCCCGTTGCACCTCGAAGTAGCGCTCGTTGCGTCTGCCGGCGGTACCCCACTGCGCCGACGGGTCCGTTCGCTCGACGTGTCCGGCTGCCCGGTCGAGCAGGCTGTCGACACGCTCCCGGTCACCGAGCAGCGCGTGCCCGTGGGCCTGCTGGGCCATGAGGTTGACCTGGATGTGCGACGAGAGCCGGTAGCCCTCGGCCAGGGCGATGCCGCACAGGTCGACCACGGCGCGGCCGTCACCGAGGTCGGCGCGCAGATGAGCGGTGTTCGACAGGGTGTAGGCGACGAGGTCGGCATCACCGGACATACGCGCCTCGTTCTGTGCCAGGCCGTGCCAGTAGGCGGAGGCGTGCCAGGCTCCGGAGTCCTGATGCAGCCATCCGCACAGTTCGGCGTATGCGGCACCGACTTTGAGGAGTTCACTGCGGACCTGGCGTTCAGCGTCGCGTGCGAGGGCCGCGATCAGCTTGTACTGCTCGGTTACCGTGCTGATCAGGTCGCGCGAGCCAAGCATTATGTCGGCGACGTAGTGACCGTCGAGCTGGGCGTAGAAGTACGGGACTATCCCCAGGTCGACGTGCCGCCTGGCGTTCATGCCCGAGAGGAAGTCGGATGCGGCCGGCCCGAAGGGATACCCCGTGGTGAGGACGCAGCGCCGGTCCGAGGAAGCCCGCGGCACGGTACCCGGTTCGCATGCCCGGATGAAGCCGAGATCCCTGGGCCGTCGGCCGAATACCGCGCTCAGCACGGTCAGCGCAGGATATCGGGGCCATCCAGGATTTTCCGACTCCCATCTGCGGTAGGTGCGCTCGGAAACCGACCACCCGCGAGCGGCCTGCATAAGGGAAGCCGCCTTGGTGATCTCGAACGCGGCCTCCTCCTGGGAGTGCCACCCACGAGCAATCCGGGCGGCCCGCAGACGGTAATTCCCCAAGCTGGGGTCTAACGGATCCTCAGTACCCACCCGGCTACGCCTCCCTTTGACGCTTCGGCGACGTCAGCTGGAACGGTGCAGCAACTACCCATTCTGCATTCTCCTAATAGCCTAGGCATCGAATGGAGTTGGGGCGATACTCTGTTCGCCGTCTCACTCGATCAGGTGATGGACGCCAGGCCATGGATTGGCGAGGGAGCCGCAATATCGTTTCTCCTTCGCATACGTCTGGGCAGAAACCTTTCAGTGATTTCGCAGTGGCCGCAGAATGGCCGCTGGACTTCCTGGCCGAACGGGGTCCGGTGCCCCTGTACTCAAGTGATGACCGCCCAGGTCCAGAGGCCAGCATCGAGGCTCCCCTCCTGGCCCTGGGCGGTCGTCCCGTTTCCGGCGAGTAGAGAGCTGCCTGCATGCACTCCCTGGGGTTCGTGGTTCGCTTCACCATCCGCTCCCGGCCGTACCTGGTGGCTGCGGTTCGCCGCCGGGTACTGGTCCACCTGCATTGCCGCGGCGTACGGCTGGATCCCGACACGTCGGCCGTGCTGGAGCTACTCGTGTCCGAACTCGTCACCAACGCTGTGGTCCACGCCAGAGGCACACGGGTGGCGGTCACTCTGTACGGATGGGGAAACCGAACCTTGGTCGATGTGCACGACAGCAGCACTCAGCTTCCACGGGTCCGCCGCGCTGAGGACGGCGCCGAGGCCGGGCGCGGCCTGGCGCTGATCGCCCACCTCGCCTACCGGTACGGCTGGGCGCCCACGAAGGACGGTAAGCACTGCTGGGCCGAGGTCAGGCATTCCCCTGACCCCGAGCGGAGCGCCGTCCCACCCACACAGGAGTCGGCCGTTCACCAGGAGGAGCCCCAGGGAAGGAGGCCGGAGCGGGCGGCACGCAGCCTCCTCCCCTTGCGCTGCTGCCCGGCGAGCAGCGATCCGGACGGGGAGTCGTCCTGGGCGCGCGATGGGCACCAGCGCCCGGTTTCACTGCGGCCCGACCCTGTCACCGCGCACCACGGAGATCTGGAACGGGGTCAAGTTGTTGGCCGGGTTGCGGTCGTCGGGGCTCGTCACTGCGATCAGGCCCGTCAGCCGGCCTGACGCATCCGGGCTGATCTGTACGGGCACGAGAGCGGTCGCCGTCTCCAGCGCCGGGAGCCCGGCGGGAAAAGTGCACTGGACGACGACACCGCCGGCCTCGGTCCGGCAGCCGACCGGGAAGAACGGCCCCACTGCCCTGGCCCCAACAGGAAGGTCGACTGTCACCGTGAACGGGGAAGCCGTGCGGTCCGGCCCAAGGTTGGCAACGAACGCGTGCACGGTTGTCGTCCCGCCCGGCTTGACCGGCGCGGGATCCAACCGGTACACCGCCAGGTCGGAGTTCGAGGGCGAGGAAGAAACCGTGGAGATGGGCGCCGCGGCACCGGTCAGGACCGCAGTAAGCAACGCCACCGCGCCAAGTCGGTGCACCATCTGGTCAGCTCCTTCATCAGAACAGAGCGACCACTCTACGTAACCAACGCATCCGATCACGATGGCGCGCCGTAGTGTGCAGCCGAGTTCGACCGACGGGCCCCCAGGGCAGCCGACCGACCTGTGCACCCATTCGACGACTCCCTGACCTTCACGATCCGGTGCAGGTCTACTGGGTTGACCGGTCCGGGGAATGGTCCGGGATCTGAACGGCGCGCCTGCCGCATCCTGCGCTGGTGTCCCGCTGCCCGTTCAAAGGCGGCGGGACAGCAGCGCCTCCGGCTACAGCCGCTGCAGCGGCACCCAGCGCGGCCCGGCACGACGCCGGCCTCTGCCCATGCGGGCCAGGCGTTCCCACTCCGGATCCCGCTCACCGGGCACCGCTCGCTCTTGGGCTGCCCACTGGGCAGCCAGGGCGTCGAACAACGGCGTCTGGCTCGGGCGGATCGTTTCTGTGTCGGTAGGCGGCAGTACCCCGCTGGTGGATTTCGTCAGGCTGGTCACGGAAGGTTCAACGAGCGCGACCATCGCGCGCACCGCGGCAGGCACCCGTGTGGCCGGGCGTGCGCACCGTCGGGTCACGCCTGCCACTCGTGGGCGCCGCCGCCGATCCAGTGCACGCTGTCGGGCGATTCGACGTCGAGCTCGTCCAGGCCGGCGCGGCGGCAGAACTTGGCGACATCAGCGAGGCTGTGCGCCTTGCCGACCTGGGTGCCGAGGATGTCCACGCGGCGGAACGGCGGGGAGGCGTCGACGACGGGGTGCACGACGACATGCGCGAGGTGCTCGTCCTCATGGGTGCCGAGGGTGGTGTCGGTGTCACTCATGAGGTCAAGGGTGGCCGCCCCGAGGCGGACCGGCATCCCGGGACCGGGGTCCACGAGGCGGGAGCCCCCTTCCACAGATAGGGGCTCCCGGCACGCGCGCCGGCTCCAGACCTTCTCCTCAGCAGCGCTGTCCCAATCGACCACGCCCCGGGCACGCCCGGAACGGGAATGGGGCCGATCGGCCGTACAACTTCCCCTGACCGTGTGCGCACGCAGTTGAGGGAGCCCCCGCACGCAACGGGGGCTCCCTCGCGCCGGGAGAAGAGGCTGGGATGCCTGCCCGGCGGGCGCGGTCGACGGGGGTTCAGGTCCGGACCGGCGCACGGCACCATCAGGCACCCCGGCGACGGCGCGTGCGACCCGGATGGGCCGTCCGGGCGACGGCATTTCGCTCACCTGGGCGTCCGGGCACTGTGAAGCGGAGTTGGAGAACGGCAGGACCTGAGACGGGTCCGCCGCCGGCATCTGGCAGCGGACCCGTCTCATGCGCCGGTCAGCGATAGACGCGGACGTAGTCCGCCGAGAACGTGATGGGTGTCGTACCGGACGGGGCCGGATGGTACTGGCCCGCCGACACCGAGAGATTGAGGATCACGTATGCCGACCAGGTCGAGCCGACTCCGGTGTTGTCCTGGTAGACCATGACCCCGTTCACGTACCACTGCACCGAGTTCGCGCCGTAGTACGTCCCGATGGTCACCCACTGGCCGGGATTGATGGTCGAAGCGTTCGTGTAGTAGTCGGACGCGGCGTTGACGTGGTTGGTGAACTCGAGCAGGTTCGGGTTGTCGGGGTGGTACTCGAACGAGTCGATCTCGCCGTTGCCGTTCTTCCAGGTCCACAGCGCCGGCCAGGCGCCCATCCCGGTGGGGAGCTTCACCCGGGTTTCGATGTAGTCACCGGTCTTGACCTGGAAGCCACCAGAGGTGCCCTCCGTCGTCAGCAGCCCGGTGTTCCATGACGTGTTCCCGTTCTCCAGCACGTGCGTACCCGGCTGTGCGGTGAACGTCACGGCTCCGCCGGACACGGACACGTCCGAAGGGGTGATCCAGTCGAGCTTGTTGTCGCTGGGATTGTGGTTCCCGTACTGGTAGGAGGAAGTGGTCGAGTCGTTCCACACCGACGGAGAGGGGGCCGCGTTGAACTCGTCGGACCACGCCAGTGTCTTGCCGGCGGTCGGCCCGGACGGTGTCGGCGTGGGGCTGGGCACGGTCGGGGCCGCGCCGACGACCATCGTGGTCGAGGGCAGGTTGGTCCATGCACCGGCGACCTCGTACGCGCCGAAGATCGTGTAGGTTCCGGCGGTGAAGGTCCTGGTGCCAGTGGTCAGTGTGTAACCGGCCGGGCAGATCGTCACGTTGGAGGCGCCCGGGAAATCCTCGACCGTATTGTTCTTGTCCCGCACCGCCACCGTCACGGCCTGCGCCGTGAAACAGGCTGTGGACTGGAGCTTCAGCGTCGCCGACGCCGGAACGCCTGCCGTCAGATACGCGGGGGCAAGGTACAACTCGGTCACCGTCGGGCCCGATGACAGCAGGTTGCTGAGAAGGATGCCAACTCCCGACGCCGCCCCTGCCAGCACCATCACCGCACCGAACCGCAAGGACTTTCGACGCCGACCCGGCTTCATCGACCGGTCCCCGGCCGTCGTACGCCTGAAGAGATACTGCTTCATGATCGACTTCCTCACTGACGTGTGAAGAACATCCCAGGCAGCCGACCGACAGGATCCTCACTGCCGGTCCGGCACGGAACGAACCCGCATGCCGCCGAGGCGCACCGCCCGTCCGACCGAGTCGGTCAGATCGCCGCCGGTGATCCCATCGTTTGCCCATAGTAGGACATTTGACTATTTACGCCGACTGGAAGCGGCACCTACCGCTCCAACCCTCAACTGCCGATGGAGCTTTGCGAGCAGGTGCCGTTCATCACTGCCCCAAGTCGGCTGCTCGGCAACGCTCCAGGTCGACATGGGGAAAATCACTAAAAGTCCTCACCCCCGCAGACTGCCCACCTGCGCCGACCCCTCGGCGCGACCGAATCCCGATCAGTCACCCGCTACGGAGTGCGACGATCCGTCAAACACGGGCCGGACTCCGGGCGATCCCCGTGGCGAGACCGTGAGCTGCGCTCGTCGAAATTCCCCACCCTCCCCAAGCCCCGACAGCGTGATGCCGCGACCCCGGCCCGATGATCTCCAGACCCGCCGAATTGGCGGTCGGGGTTTTCGAATTGAGACAGGACCGGCCACCACCGAGCATGGCAAAATGTCTGACTATTAGCCAGGGCAGTTAATGCCCAGGTCAATCTGGGCGATTCACGAATTATCTCGGTAGTGTCACATCCACCTGCCTTGAATCCATTTTGGCCCGCGTCTCGCCGATGTTCCCGACGTGGTGGCAGGTCTACCTCGGGGAAGCCCAGTTCGACATGGGCACACAGCAGAGGAGTACGTGTGCGGCACACCATCCGCGGCGGTGACCGGCCGCGTCCCGATCGGCCCATCGGCCCCCGGACCGCCATTACGGCACAGGACCGGCCGGCCCCAGCAGCCACTGTCCCTTCTCGCCCAACGGCCGCCCGGGCGCATCGCTGGACCACGAACGTCACCACCCCTGTCGCCCTGGCCATGGCGGACACCATCGCCATGCTCTGCGCGATCGCTTCGGTTGACCCCGCCCGACCGCACCATCTCCTGGAGGCCGCCTGTGTCGGGCTTCCGGTCGTGGTGATCCTCAACCATGCGGGGGGGCTGTACCGGGTGCGGTTCGCGCTCTCCGCCCTGGACGACCTTCCCGCGCTGGCCGTACGCGCCGGCGTTGCCGTCGCCGTCAGCCTGACGGCGGCCCGATGGCTGCATCTGCACTGGCTGACCGCCCTCGCCGCGCACAGCCGCAGCCTGGCCGCCCTCATCGTCTGCCAGATCCTGGTGGACTTCCTCGGCCGCAGCGCCGTCTTCGCCGTCGCCCGCGGCATCCGCCGCCGCCACCCCCGCCACACTCTGATCGCCGGGGCGGGCCATGTCGGGCAGCGCGTCACCGCGGCACTACTCGACCACCCCGAGTACGGCCTACGCCCCGTCGGCTACATCGACTCCGACCCGATCTTCCTCCCCTCCGACTCCAGCGTCCCGGTTCTCGGCGGCCCCGCGACCCTTGACCTGCACATTCCCGCCCAACGCGTCCGCGCCGTCGTCCTGGTCTCCGGCACCACCGACGACAGCGAATGGACTCAGACGCTGCGCACCAGCACACGCCACGGTTGCGAGGTATGGCTCGTCCCGGGCGTCCCCGAGTTCAGTGCGTTCGCCTCGGGAAGCCAGCTGGCGGCCCAGGGCGACCATCTCTGGGGCTTTCCCTGCCTGCGTCTGGCCCAGGCCGCCACCGACAGACCCACGTGGGTACTCAAACGCGGTATCGACATCGTCCTCGCCACGCTGGGCCTGGTCCTGTCCGCCCCCTTGCTGGCGACCTGTGCCCTGGCCGTGCGTATCGACGGCGGGCCCGGTGTGATCTTCCGTCAGCAACGGGTGGGTCTGCTCGGCACCACCTTCGACGTTCTCAAGTTCCGCACCCTGCGTCCTGCGGACGACAGGGAGTCCAACACTCTGTGGAACATCTCCCATGACCACCGTATGAGCCGGATCGGCCGCTTCCTGCGCAGCAGCTCACTGGACGAAGTCCCGCAGCTGTGGAACGTGCTCCGGGGCGACATGAGCCTGGTCGGGCCGCGCCCCGAACGGCCCTACTTCGTCACCCGTTTCACCCAGGCCTACCCCCGTTACGGCGACCGCCACCGCGTGCCCGTCGGCATCACCGGACTTGCCCAGGTCAACGGCCTGCGTGGGGACACCTCCATCGAGGACAGGACCCGCTTCGACAACCACTACATCGAGAGCTGGAGCCTGTGGCAGGACATCAAGATCATGCTGCGGACGGTCAGCTCGGTGTTCCGGTCCTCCGGGAGCTGAGCCGGTGCCTTCCTCTGCTCTCCGGCTGCGCGCCCCGAGCCCGCAGGCGGTCTACCGGGTGCTCCTGGTGTGCACCGGCAATCTATACCGCTCGCCTCTCGCCGAGCGCCTGCTCGTCGAGCAACTGGGCCCGTTCGGCCGCGGGATCCGCGTCATCAGTGCCGGAACCGCCGCGCGGGCGGTGCCGATTCGGCTCGCGGCGCTGCCCACTGAGCCGGCTACCGATTCGCGCGGCAGGGTGCCCCGCAGGCTGACCGTCGACCTGGTGGAAGGCTCCGATCTGGTGCTCGGCGCTGCCACGAAGCACCGTGAAGCCGCGGTGCGGATGTCGCCGGCCTGGGCGCTGCGGCGGGCATTCACCCTGAGGGAGTTCGCGCGCCTGGTACGACCTCAGGACGCCGAGGGCACTACCTGTCCGGTGGAACGGTTCACCGTCATCGCCCAGGCCGCGGCGGCGAGGCGAGGTGCCCGCTGCGCCCCGGCCGACGATGACGTGGCGGATCCGCAGGGTGCCTCCTCGCAGGTGGCGCAGACGTCTGCGGCCCTGGTCGAGGAAGCGGTGGAGCGGATCGTGAGAGCTGTGCTGGGCTGAGGCGGAACCGCGTCGCCCTCGGGTACTGGGATGGGACGATCCGCGGAAGCAGATGATCCGTCACGGTGGCGCGCAGCGGTCGTGCCAGTGGCTGGCGCAGGAGCACGGGAGCAGCGTCAGAGGGTGGCCCAGGGTGGCCCAGGGTGGCCCAGGGTGGCCCAGGGTGGCCCAGGGTGGCCCAGGGTGGCCCAGCTAGTCCTGGTCGCGGCGGCGTCGGCGAAGCAGTGTCACCGCTGCGGCGCCGCCGACGGCCAGACCGGCGGCCGCGGCCGCCTGCGCACTGAGAAGACTTGAAGCGCTTCGGATAAGTGGCTTCTTGTACGCGACGGTCGCTGCCGAGAGGTAGGTGTTCTCGGCCGCGTTGCTCGGCAGACTGACGAGGACGGGTACTGAGAGCACCTTGTTCGAACCCTTGGGCGTGAGGGTGAGCAAATGGACGCCGGGGGTGGTGTTGGCGGGGATGGTGACCTCGCCCGAGACGTGGCCCTCGGCGTCAGCCGTGAAGGTGGCGAGTTGCTGCTGGAGGGGGACACGGTGCACGCTGCGGCTCGCGCGGGCGCCGAGGGGAAGCGGCAGTGTCGGCGGCAGCGTGGGCAGCACGAGGTTCAGCACGATCTGCTGTCCGCCGGGGAGGGTGGCGCTGAAGACGAGGTGGCCGCCGGCGATGACCAGGCTGGCGCTGACGCTGAAGCCGCCGGGCACCGGTGGGTAGGCTGCGGCTCTGGCGGACTGGGCACAGGCCAGCGGTGCCGCGGCGACGAGACCGGCGGCCGTGGCCGCGAGGGCGGCGCGGCGCACGGATTGTGTGGGCATGGATTCGTGGCTCCTTACTTGGGCCCGGAGGCATGGATGCCGGGTGGATTCGCGTGGTGCTGCGGGCAACGGCTGCGGAGATGCATGCGAGCTTGCAGGCGCCGGGCAACGTGCCCGCTGCGTAAATCCGTCGTATGGCGCAGCCGTTGCGGCGACCGTGGAGATCGGGGTGGACGTGTGCCTGAGCGCACCGGCCCGTCGCTGCACGCTTTCACGGCAAAGCTCGCCGGGGCAGGCCGGTGTGACGCCGTGGTGGGGATTCGAGCACTACACATCCCTTCAGCTGCCGAACAGGGGATCTGATGCCCTGTTCGGAGCAATGTGCACGGGCCGTGCGCTTCAATGAACACAATCGTGAACAAATAGAGGTAATCACGGCATTGTCCAAGAATTAGCGACCGACACTTCCGGCAGTTCGGCCATGCCCTCCGGACCGGCGGTCCGAGAGGATCTTCATGCGCGCAGTAGTGACCGGCGGGGCCGGATTCATCGGCTCCCACCTGTGTGAGCGTCTGCTCATCTTCAACACCTTCGGCCCCCGGATGCGCCACGGCGACGGACGTGCCGTCCCGACGTTCGTACGCCAGGCCCTGCGCGGCGAACCCATCACCGTCGCCGGAACCGGCGCCCAGACGCGGTCGCTGTGCTACGTGGCAGACGTGGTCGACGGGCTGATGCGCATGCTCCGGAGCCACCACTGCGGCCCGGTCAACATCGGCAACCCCCATGAGCTGTCCATGCTTCGACTCGCTCAGTGGATCACCGAGCTCACCGGGTCCTCATCCCCGATTGCGTTCATTCCCCGCCCTCAGGACGACCTCACCCATCGCCCCCAGGCCCGCCAGGCATCCGCGTCCCTGGTCGTCTGACCCGCCCGCACACCCCGTGCCCTCCCCCACGGACCGCAGACCTGCTGACGCCGCCCGGCGAGCAGCCCGCACCCATCCCCTCCAGGAAGAGCGATGCCGACCAGCCGGACACACGCGCTGCAACCACGCGTCCTGCGCTGCGCGAACGTCCCCATCACGGCCTGCCCACCGACCGAAGCCGCACTCCTGGTCCTGCGACTCGCCACCACGCGCCGGGAGGAAGGGGCGGACATCCACCTGTGCAACGCCTACACGATCGCCCTCGCCGATCGCGACCCGGGCCTGCGCGCGACGCTCGACCACGCCACCGTCAACTTCCCTGACGGCAAGTCGGTGGTGTGGGCCAACCGTTGGCTGCACCGCAAGCAGCGCCCGCCAACCCAACGGGTGTACGGACCGGACCTGTTCTGCAACGTGTTCGAACTCGGCGCACTGGTGGAGCTGCGCCACTACCTCATCGGCGGCACCCCCCAGGTCCTGGCCGACCTGCAGGAACGACTGCACCGCCGGTTCCCCGGAGTCCTGATCGCCGGAGCCGAGTCGCCGCCGTTCCGGGAACCCTCCGAGGGCGAGCGCCGCGACCAGATCAACCGGATCCGCGACGCGGACGCCCAGATCGTCTGGCTCGGCCTCGGCACTCCCAAACAGGACCGTGAGGCGGCCTGGATCGCCGCACACCTGCCTGTCGCCGTCGCCGCCGTCGGCGCCGCCTTCGACTTCGTCTCCGGGCACAAACGCCAGGCACCGCCGTGGATGCGGGACAACGGACTCGAATGGCTGTTCCGACTCGCCAGCGAACCGCGCCGGCTGTGGCGGCGCTACCTGTACGGGAACGCCAGGTTCCTGTGGTGTGTGATCACGCAGACGGTCCGCGGGAACTGAGCACGAACACGCCCGATCGGGTCAGCCTCGATCCATCAGGGCGAGGCGACGACACACGGTGCCCGACGCCGTCCCACAATGGCGGCATGCCCCGTCACGCGAATCCACCAAGCCGTCTGCATGTGGCAGTTGTGCACAGCTTCTACGGTTCGGCCAGTCCCAGCGGGGAGAACCAGGCGGTCCTCGACCAGATGGACGCCCTGCAACGCGCAGGCCACACGGTGTCGTTGGTCGCCGCGCACACCGACCGCCTGCAGGACCGCCCCTTGTACTCGGTGCGCGCCGCCCTCACCGTGGCCACCGGTCGGGGCCGCTCCCCCGCCGCCGCACTCCGCAGGCTCCGCCCGGATGTCACCCACGTCCACAACCTGTTCCCGAACTTCGGACGGTCCTGGGCACGCTCCTGGACCGGACCGCTGGTAGCCACCGTCCACAACTACCGTCCCCTGTGCGCCGCCGCGACGCTGTACCGCGACGGCGCCGTGTGCACGCGCTGCCCGGAAGGCGACCGCTGGGCAGGGGGGCGCCACGGCTGCTACCGCGGATCGGCAGCCGCCACCGTACCGCTCGCGGTGGCAGGGTGCCGCGGCGCCGCCGCGGACCCGCTGCTCCACGAAGCGGACCGGGTGGCCGTACTCTCCGAGCAGAGCAGGGACGTCTACCTGCGCGCCGGGCTGCCCGCCGATCGACTGGCGATCGTGGCCAACTTCGTCTCCCGTCCCGGTGCGCAGCCACGACCGGCCGTAGACCGCTCCAGATGGGCCTACGTGGGCAGGCTCAGCGAGGAGAAAGGCATCCTTGAGCTGCTGCGTCAGTGGCCGGACGAGCAGCCGCTCGACGTGGTCGGCGACGGCGAGCTCATGCAGGCCTGCCGCAGCGTCGCGCCGCGCGCGGTGCGCTTCCTGGGCACGCTCGAACGCGAGGAGGTACGCCGACGGCTCCCTTCCTGGGCGGGTCTGCTCTTCCCGAGCCGCTGCTTCGAGGGAGCGCCCCTGGTCTACCCCGAGGCGCTGGCGGCAGGGCTACCGGTCCTCGCCTGGGCCGGCTCCTCGGTCGGCCGCGCCGTACAGGAACACGGCACCGGCCTGGTCGTGCGGCCCGGAATGCCGCTGGGTCCCGCTGTCGCGCAGGCCCGGCGAACCTTTCCCGCGCTCCGTCGGCACTGCCGGGAGGTGTACGCGGCCGAGTTCAGCGAGCAGCGCTGGCTCGAACGCACGCTGAGCCTCTATC
The DNA here is from genome assembly GCF_041262645.1 of Streptacidiphilus sp. EB129. NCBI lineage: Bacteria > Bacillati > Actinomycetota > Actinomycetes > Kitasatosporales > Streptomycetaceae > Streptacidiphilus > Streptacidiphilus sp. EB129. Next base: position 35,904 of record NZ_JBGCCS010000013.1, on the reverse strand, counting down.
AGCAGGCGGCTCGGAGCCGGGCGACGCGGGCGTCGTCGGGGGGCGGCGCGTGAGCACGTCCCGGTCGCGCCGTGCACTCGTCGTCCAGCCCTACGTCCCGCACTACCGGGTGCCCTTCTTCGAACGCCTGGCGACGGAACTGCGCAGTCATGAAGTCGACCTCACCGTGGCACACGGCGAGCCGTCCGCGGCCCTGGCCGCCCGGGACGACGCCGCGGCACTGGACGGAGCACATCTGCTGCGGCAGACGTCGTTCCGCATGGGCAGGCGCACCCTGTTCTGGCGCCATCTCAGCGAACTCGCCTCCCGCGCGGACGCGGTCGTCCTGGAGCAGGCGCTGCACAACCTGGACGCCTACCCTCTGCTGATCAATCCCCGCTCCGCACCGGCCGTCGCCCTGTGGGGCCACGGGCGCACGTACAACAAGGCATCCGGCGTGCTGACACGCACCCTCAATCGCCGCCTCACCCACCGAGCGGACTGGTTCTTCGCCTACACGCAGGGCGGTGCCGACCACTTGGCCGCCGGCGGCTTCCCCAGCGAGCGCATCACCGTGGTGCGCAACTCCACTGACACCGCTCCCCTCAGGGAAGCCCTGGCAGCCGTCACGCCCGAGCAGGTCGAGAGGTTCGCCTCGGACCACGGCGTCGTTCCCGAGCGCACCGCTCTGTTCCTGGGCAGCCTGGACGAGTCGAAGCGGATCCCGTACCTGCTGGAGGCGGTGCAGCACACAGCGCGGCTGCTTCCCGGATTCACCCTGCTGGTCGCGGGGGACGGCCCGCAGCGACCGCTGGTCGAGTCCGCGGCCGCTCGGCACAAGGAACTCGTCTACCTGGGACCGGTCTTCGGCAGGGAACGGGCGCTGCTCGGCGCCGTGGCGCAGCTGATGCTGATGCCCGGACTGGTGGGCCTGTGCGCCGTGGACTCCTTCGCTCTCGCCACGCCCATGGTGACCACCCACTGGCCCTACCACGGTCCCGAGTTCGAGTACCTGGAGCACGGACGCAACTCCCTGATCGTGGCCGGAGGACCGGAGCGCTACGCGGAGGAGGTCGTGCACGCGCTGTCCCGACCGGATCTGCTCGCACGGCTGCGCGACGGGTGTGCGGTGGACGCGGACCGTTGCACGGTACGGGAGATGAGCCGGCGATTCGCCGGCGGGGTGCTACGGATGTGCGGGGCGTGACATGCCGCGTATGGAGCAATGAAGTCCTGAACCGCCGGTGCGTGCCAGGCTTCTCGCGTCGATCACGGTCATGGCACCCGCCCCCGCGCATGGTTGGCGCGGCGGGATCATCGGGGTCCGTCACGACCCCCGATGGGGACCCAGCGAGGGAACAGAAACGTGCTCAGTACGATGATCGCCGATCCGACGAAGCCCGGCTCCCTCGCCCACTTCACTCGCGTCCGGCGCTGGGCGGAACTGCTGCGGTGCTTCCCGAATCTGGCCGACATGCGGGTCCTGGATCTCGGCGGAACACCGCACTCCTGGCGTGCCTCCCCGGTACGGCCGGCACACGTCGTGACCGTCAATCTCGACACGGCCAGTGCGCAGTGCCCGGAACCAGGCATCACCGCAGTACTCGCCGACGCCTGCGACCCCTCTCTTACCCGCCTGCTGTCCGCGGAGCGATTCGACCTCGTCTACTCCAACTCGCTCATGGAGCACGTCGGCGGGCACTTCCGCCGGCAGCAGTTCGCCGAGGCCGTTCAGTACTTCGCGGACCACCACTGGGTTCAGACTCCGTACCGCTACTTCCCGGTCGAGCCGCACTGGCTCTTTCCCGGGATGCAGTGGCTTCCCTTCCGCGCCCGGGTTGCCGTGTCCGAACGCTGGCCCCACGGACACATCCGCCCCGGAGACCGTGCCCAGGCGACGACGGACGTCGAACAGATCGAGCTTCTGTCGGCGACGGAGATGCGGTCCTACTTCCCCGATTCACAGATCTGGTTCGAACGGTTCGTCGGCCTGCCGAAGTCGCTGGTCGCCTGGACGTGAACCGCGGGCGCGCTATGCGCCGTCCACGTCCAGCGCGGCCCTGATCGCGCGGACGCGCATGCTCCAGTCACCGACTTCGCGCAGCCGCTCCAGCGCCCGGTCGACGTGCGGCTGCCAGCGGTGCGGAGCGTGGAGGATGTCCAGGATCTGCTCGGCGGGAGCGCGCCAGTCGACTTCGACCACCGGGTTGAAGCCCATCAGGCGGACGAGTTCCGGCGGGGCATGGCCCACGAGCAGGCAGCCCGAGGCCATGCTCTCGAGGTAGCGGTGAGTCAGTGTCTGCACGCTCCCCGCTCTCTGCGGGTGCGTCATGGAAGAGGGGAAGCACGCCGAGACCACGGTGTTGGACAGGCCGCGGCGGAGCGCCGACTCGTCGGGAAAGACCAGTCGGCGTCCGGGGCGCTCGTAGACATGGCAGCGTGGGGCGTCCTCCGGTACGGCGGCGCGCACGATGTCGTGCCACATCTGGTAGCGGCGGCCGAGCTCCAGTACCCCGATCGTTCTGGCCACGAGGGGGCGCTGCGGGTCGTGCCGGGCGACTTCCGTGGCTTCGGGCAGATGGATCACTCGGCTTGCGGGCAGTGCGCGTGCGAGGAAGCGGGCCGACTGGCTGGCTGTCGTGAAGACCACGGGCGGACGCAGCGGGCGCAGCCGCCGCACCCACAGGTCCCATTGGGGCTCCCAGACGTCCCAGCAGTACGGCACCACGGCGCCCGACACCGCCGCGCTGTAGAGCAGGCCGAACTGCGCTCCCATCATGGGCACGACGATGGGTGCGGAGCGGCGGCCGCGGGTCCGCAGGCCGAGCGGCATCCGGGTCCTGGCGAGGATGCGGCCGACCGTGGGTCCGGTGGACCGGTTCTGCTGAACACCACCCTGACGGGTCAGCTCGGTGACGAGATCGCGTACGACGTAGTGCGACGGGTGCTCCCCGAGATTGGGCGACACCACGCGCAGGGCGGGGCCCGGAAAGGCGACGACGTCCAGTTCTCGGCTCCTCTCACCTGCCGGCCGCCGATATGACGGTTCGTCATCTGACTGTGCCTCGACACTCTACATCGCCTCCGATGATCCCTGCGCCGTAAGGGACATCCCCGTCGCCGTCACGCCCCTGCCCCGGTCACCGCAACGTCGCGGCGGAAAGAAGAACGCCAGGCTGACTCATCCCCGCACATGCGGGGCGAATGCCGATCCGAACGGACACAACCGTAAGGAGCACGAGTCATCCCCGCGCCTGCGGGGTGGGCATCGGTACCAGGTGGAACAAGACCTCGCGAACGGAGTCATCCCCGCGCGTGCGGGGCCGGGTCGGGCTGGACACCCGTCGTGTGGGCGGCTTCGGCTCATCCCCGCGCTTGCGGGGCGGGCGGCGCTGACGATGCCCGGTCCGTGGACGGATGGCGGGCTCAGTGGGGCGGCGGGCTCAGTCGGGCGGCACCGGGTGGTCCAGGCGGGTGCGGGGCGGGGCAGCCGTGTGGGCCAGGGCGAGGAGTCCGCAGCCGTAGGCCTTGCCCGGGCCGATACCGAACACGGCGAGGGTGCGGAGCTCGTCGGGATCGCGGATGGTGAGGGTCCCGGTGAAGGCAACCTGGTTGTGGGTGATCGTTCGCGAACCCGCCTTGGTCCCCGGGGCGTTGTCGCCGGGGCGTGAGCTGCTCTTCCACCCCAGCCGCTTGGTGTGCGGCTGCACCGTGAGCGTGTCGACGCGGCAGGCATGGGCGGTGCGGCGGGTGAACCACGCCGCTTGCTCCGTGGCGTCGTGCAGCGGGAGCTTGGTGCCGCGTTCGCGTTCGGGGAATCCGTCCGGGGAGGATCGTGTGGGTGCCGCGACCAGTCGGAAGCGCATCGTCTGGCCGGCCCGCAGGGACAGGTGGAAGCGGGTGACGTCCTTCACGGTGGGGTGCGCGCCGAGCGCGGGGTTCAGGCGGTCCCAGTCGGGCAGGCGAACGGATTGGACCAGCAGCACCGGCTCCTGCCCGGCGCGGCTGTCGATGTGGTGCAGGACGTGGTTGTCGGCGCGCGTCCCGGTGAAGGGAGTCATGGTGAAGGCGTGTGCGGCCTGGGAGTTGCGCAGGATGCCGGCGGTCCAGCGCCGGCGGGGATCGAGGGCGATCCGGGAAAGGTAGACGGACAGGGCTTCACCGTTCACGTTCATAGGGATCACCGCCGATGTGGGGAGTCGGGCCGGGAACAGGCGGGGGGCCGCACGGTGTCGTGATCAGGGTCGTGCGGGTGCGGCGTCCGGTGTACGTGCGCCGGCCCGCGGTGAAGCTGACGGGCTGGTCGGCTGTCAGGTGGGCGCCGGCGGGGTCCTCGCAGATGAGGCGCAGCTGGGTGGGAGCGCGCAGGTGTCCTTGGTAGGGGAGCTCGGTCAGGGCCGTGACCGGGTCCCGGTCCGTGGTCGTGATGTAGATCGGTGCAGCCGGCGGGCAGGACTTGCGGCCCAGAAAGAGTCCGTAGACCGGGCGTGCCAGCGCTTGGGCACATGCCCCGACCAGGTCCGCGTCCTCTCCTCCCAGCGCCGCGGTGAACACCGCGTCGGCGAGGTAGTCGCGGCGGGAGAGCTTGGGCTGGCCGACGGTCACCTTTCCCGAGGCGGAGTACCAGCCGTCGATCCCGACGGTCTGGAAGTCGCTGACGGCTTCTCCGGGCTGATCCACGCGTACGGCGAACCCGAGGGCGGCCAGGTCGAGGATGTCGTCGTGGCGCGGCCGGCCGAGCGCTGCCGCCAGCAGCCCGATGACGCCGGACTTGGTGGGGTGCAGACCTGTCGTGCGCTGTTCGAACATGCTGGACGAGCCCCAGGCTTGCAGGGGGCCGTCCAGGCGCAGCAGGAGGGTGGCGGGCATCAGCGTCCCGTGTGCAGGAGGGCGCGGGCCGTGGCGGCGGCGAGGTGGTCGCGGATGGGCAGGTCCTTGCCGGGGAGTCCCGGTCCGGTGATCGCCTCGGGTTCCCCGGTCCAGGTGTGCCAGGACTCGATGACGCCGTCGTGCCCCCAGGTGCGCCCGAGGGTGCCCCAGTGCTGGGCCAGCGCACGCGCGGAGGTGCTGACGAGGTCGTTGCCGTAGTCCGCCCTGACCGGTCGGGAGAAGGCGTTGGCCAGGGACAGCGGCTGGTCCAGGCGCAGTACGGTCAGGACCAGCGAAGGGCGGGTCCAGGGGGCGGTGGAGGTCTGCTTGGCGGTGGGCATGGCGTACACCGATGCGTTCAGGGCCGCCGCGACCGCCAGTTCGAGGACCGTGTCGTCGTGGGCGAGGTTGGCGCTGAGTTGTCCGAGTTGCAGGCTGTGGTAGCGGTAGAAGACGGCGGAGGTCAGGCTGGCGGTGTCGAGGAACCCGGTCGCCGCCTCGCCGGGGGCGGCGTGGTCGTCGACGGCGGTGTAGTAGTCGAGATCGTCGACCAGGCTGTGGGTGCCGATCGCATGGGCGACGTGGAGTGCTCCGTCGACCCCGGCTTCGGGCGCCTGGGCCATCATGCGTCCGAACAGGGCGATGTCGGCGGCCCGGGTGGCGTCCAGTCTGCGGAGTGCCTCCTTGCCCAGTTCGCGGAACGCGGCCGGGCAGTCGGCCTTGCGTTCCTTCTTCGACTTCCTCGCCGTCGCCCTGGACTCGTCGTCGTCTCCCGTCGGCCAGATGGCGTGGTCGGGCAACGCCGCCGCCAGCAGCTCGTCCGCCCGTTCGTGCACCCGCCGTGCGATCGACTGGATCTCCTGGTCGGAGATGAGCAGCAGCACGTTCGACTGCTTCAGGGCCGCCCTCGACGGATCGGTGTCCAGCAGTCCCGCGCCCCATACGGTGTTGACCGCCAGTGTGTGGGCCTGGAGGTCGTTGTGGCCGAGGGCGACGAGGGCTTCGGTGAGCAGCGCGGGGATCTTCCGGGTGCGCGCGGAGAGGTGCTCGACCGGGACCGACCCGGAGGAGCCGAAGTGCAGGCGCATGGCGCGTTTGGCCGACTGGGACGACCAGCGGGCCCGCTTGGCACCGCCGAAGTGCGCCGTCTTGGGCTGGCCGTCCTCGTCGCGGTTGATCAGCGAAGGAGGCAGCTGATGGAGCATGTGGATCTCAAGAGTGGGCACGGGACGGCTCCGGATCGCTGGCGGCTGCGGGAGAGTAGAGGCTGGTGAGCCAGCGGCGGTGGACGGGCTCGGACCAGCCGTCCAGCAGTTGTGAGATGTCCGCGTGCAGCCGGGGCCAGTACGGGGCGATGCCGTGGGTGCGCAGATCGGTGACCGCGGCGGACAGGCGGCGCGGGAGGGTGCCGGGGGTGGCGTTGACCAGCACGCGGATATGGCGCTCCCGGGTCCGCTCGTCGGGCAGTCGTGCCAGGGCGGCTCCCAGGTCGGCGCCGCCCTCGACGGGCTGGTGGAAGGCGGTGTGCCAGTGCGCCCACAGTCCCGCGGTCAGCAGTCCCGCGTCCTGCGCCGTTCGCCATGGGCGCACGTGGGGGATGACGTAGGGCAGCGCGGCGGGGTCGGCGTGGTCGGGCAGGTGGCGAAGGGACCGGCGCAGTGCGGCCAGTGCCCGCGCGTTGCCGTCGGCCTTCATGCGTGCCAGGGCGCGCGGCAGGGGGCGCGCCCACTGGGGAGCGGGGAGGGTCATGGGCGGACCTCCCCGGCCAGGGCGGCCGTGGTCCTGGTGATGGCGCGATGACCGGTCGCGCGCGCTGCCGCGTATCTGGGGGCGGCCGGCAGGGACGCGGTACAGCTGTCCAGGGCGCTGTGGGCGGCGGACGCGGCCCGGCGGAGCCAGCCGTCCACGAGCCGTGAGCGGATGTCCTCGTCCGCGGCTCGCTCCAACTCCTCGGACAGGTCGGTGCCGGGGCGCTCCAGCCGGGTCCAGTAGCTTCGCTGTGCGGCGGCGACAGCTCTGGCCCGTTGCTCGCGCATGGCGCGGGGTGCCTGCAGCCCTGCTTCCTGCCGCACTGTCACCAGGGCGCTGGAGCAGGCGTCGGCCATGGTCTCGGCGATCCGGACCGCGTTGCGCAGGTGCGCCGTGCCGTGGACGGACACCGGGACGCTCTCCCGCATCCAGGAGACGTACTTCGCCTTCGATTCCACCGCGAGGCCCACCGCCTCGATCCGCACAGGGGTCCGGCCGATGGTTTCTGCGCGCTCCTCCAGGGCGCGGACCATCCGCGCGCCGCGTGTGGCGGTCCCCAGGGCGGTGGTGGCGCGCCAGGAGGCCACGTTGGGGTCGTACCCCAGCAGCGCCCAGCCCTCGGTGGCGCCGTCGGCCTCGACGGCGGTGATGTGCGGGTCGAGCGCGGCGATCACTCCCCTGGGGACCACCGGATCGATGCCGGGGTCCACCGCGACGAGCAGCCGGGTCACCATCCCGTCGTCGTCCGGCAGCAGCCTCACATGCCGTGTCTGCCAGGTGAGGAGTTCGATCAGGTCCCGGGGCGGACGCCCGTGCACCGGCGCCCCGGCGCGCCACGGCGGTCGTCCGCTCACCGGCCCGGTGGGCGTGTTGAGGAGCAGGGTGCGGGCCAGGGTCGGTGCGGTGGGGATCGCCAGCAGCCGGTCGAGCAGGACTCCGGCCCGGCCGGGGGTGGGGCCGCTGCCTGCCGCGTTCGCCCACATGCCGGTGCGGCTGAACTGATGGAACGACACGAGCCAGCGCAGCGCCTGCGCCTGGGTGAACCGAGCGGGGTTGGGCCCGCCGAGATCCGTGGTGTCGCTGTAGATCACCGGGTTCTGCCCCGTGGGCAGATGGGGTGCCAGTTCGCCAACGGACTTGACCCCGACCCGGTCGGCCAGCCCGGGGTCCTGGAGGAAGGGGGCGCTGCCGGAATGCAGGTGCATGCGCTCCTGCTGCTCGTGCAGGTACCCGGAGATCAGGTCCAGCGGGAGGCCGTCGTGCCACCAGCGGGCCCAGTCGTCGTGGTCGCGGGGGCCGCCGGTCGCGTCCAGGAGCACCGCGGTGAGCAGCCTCAGCACGGCGGCGGCCACCGGCGGCTCCCCGGCCAGGCACTCCCAGCGGTCGGCGCCGGCCAGTGCCGCGGCCAGCGACACCTCGCGGACCCGGCCGCCCGCGTCGGCGACCATGACCCACGGATCGGTCGCGGCGTTCAGGAGCATGGCACGCGACGATAGCGCATCTTCCGCACCGATTTACGGCCCGGATCGTGCGCTCCCGAATTGGCCAGTGGCCGAACATCCTGCTATTCGAATATGCATTCGTTCGTAGGGGATGGATTGATTCCGCCTGGGGTCCGATAATCGACCCCGGCTCCAAGTCGGCGACCTGGAAACCCTGCGCCATCCCCCTCGGCGGACTGGCTCAAATCCTTCGAACGCAGACGCGCCACGTATTTGATCACACGGCGGGATCTTGCGAATATATAGACACCCATAGAATTACCGGCACCGGCGGACCGGAGGGAGGAATCCCGTGAATCACTCGAAAGGACCTATTCACTCCGTCTGCGCGGGGGCGCGATCACCACGTCGGAGCGCGGAGGGGGCCCGGCGTTCCGGTTCATCAGTGCGACCAAGCCCTTTGCTGCGGCACCCACAGAGCGGGCAGGCGGCGCCGACGCCCCGGACCGGTGGCGACGAGCCAGTGCCACTCCGGGTCCGGCACCCCCGGCACGGTCCGGCCGGCGCTCTCCCACCGCGCGGCCATCGCGTAGTACAGCGGTGTCGCATACAGGTCGACGGAGTCCACGCCCCGGCGACCGCGTGCGTCGGACGGTGCCGTCGGTGCTGAGAACATCTCCGCACCGACGGGCTCGCCCGCGTCGGGATGCCCCGGCCCGTTGTGGCCGGTCCCCGACACCGCCAGGTACGCCGCTACGAGACTGCCCTCACCGGCGGTCACCGGACCGTCCAGCAGAGGCCGACTGTTGAGCTGCGCGGTTCCGGTGGGCTTGCAGGCTCCCTGGCAGGGGCCGTCGTGTGCCACCGGGCACGCCCTTCGTAGTGCTTGACCAATGTGACGCATGCGGTCCGCCTCTCACGGGTACGAACGACGTGGGCCGCCTCCCCGGCGCTGGAACAGGGCTCTCTATCGGGAAGCCCGGTGCAGGGCGCTGCGGGAAGGGGCGCGGTGGGGGCTTCGGTTGCAACGCAGCTGGCGTACCAACTGGTGCAGGGAGACCATCGAAGTGACGGGGGGAAGGCCTGCGACGACCATGTCGGGCAGAGTCCGCGGGACGTCGACGATGCACAGCGCTGTCGCGATACTGGAGAACAGGACGACCACGACCCAGGAGTGGATCGCCTGGCGTCCGTCCAGGGCAGCGCGTATGACGGACAGGCAGCCGGCCAGCCACGGACCGTAGATGATGACGGGCCACGGCTGCGACAGGCCGGCGGGCACCCGGGAGAGCGCGATGTGCTGCAGCGGTCCGTAGGAGAGCAGATAGCCGAGCAGGCACACCACGGTCACCGTAACGGCGGTCAGCACCTCCAGCATCGAGCCCAGCACCTTGGTGGGCCCGGGGCCGCTGGCCCGCCGCCGGCCGCGCCGAGGGCCGTAGCCGGGCATCGGCCCATGCGGGGCGGCCAGGGGCGGAGGCGCGAACACCTCCTCCGGCTCCCAGCCGGGCGGTACCTCGACCGTGGGGAACGGGGGCGGTGGAGCCGCGGTCGCCACCCGATCGTCGTGCCAGGCGCCGGGGGCGTACTCGGCATAGGGAGGATCGTCCACCGGACGCGTACGGATGGGCCCGTACGCGGGGAAGAACTCGCCCATCGGGTCATACACAGACTGCTCCGTACGCTGGTTGGCTTGAGGGGGCGCGGGCCGTCGCCCGGATCGCCCGGCAGTTCATCCGGCGTGCGTGCGGCCGCCGTCGCAGCGCTCGGTGAAGTTGGCCTCGATCTGGCGGATCGCCTGAACGAAGTCGAACAGGATCCCCGACGAGTAGGGCAGCGCGATCAGCTCGCTCCCGTGCGCAAGGTAGCCGACCCGTACATGCCCGAGCGTATTCCTGCGGTCGGGGACGAAGAGCCACTTGCCGAGACGGCAGACCGGATATCCGTCCAGATGCGATGGGATCTTCAGCGGGAGGGTTTGATTCATGACCTATAAACGAGATTCCCGACGCCCGGGAACGTACGTCATTCGGGCGTCCTTCCATATTCTATTTCCGCGCAGCTCCGCGAAAATCCCCATCTGCGCCGCACGCAGATCCCCTGCACTCATGCGGAAAAAAGGCGAGCAGCATGGAAACATACACCAGACCGTCGGGACGGCGTCACCCTGCCGGGGGCTCCCACCGGGGCCGCCAACGCGTTTCGGCGCAGTGAACAGGCTGCTGGCAACAGCTAACCCTCTCGCCCACCCGTGCGATATCGGGATCGGCCGCGCCACCTCCCCCTGGTTTACGCCACCCCCCGTTCCCCTCGCTTCTCGATGGCTCGAATGGTCTCATCCACTGGATCGCGAACTTTCACATCCGACCCTGCTCGCTGAAATTGCCCGGGAGTGAAGAGGAGGTGGAAAAACCTTTCTTCGACGCGATCTATAGGACCTCCGTGCTACATTTTCCGCCACACTGGCGCGAGTTCCCAGTAATTCGGGAACACGCGGGTATCCGTGCGCCGCGCGAGGAGGTTCCCATGCTTACCAAACAGGAATATGTAGACGTTCACACGCTTCATCTGCAAGGGTGGTCAATTTCGGCCATTGCGCGTCACCTGGGCCGTGACCGCAAGACCGTGCGGTCCTACCTGTGCGGGCACCGAGTCGCCGGGGTGAGACGCCACGGGCCGGACGACTTCCATCGATTCCTGCCGTACTGCCGGGAACGCCTCGCGGACGCGGCTCACCTGCAGGCCACCGTGCTCTTCGACGAAATCGTGGAGCTGGGCTACACGGGCGGCTACTCGACCTTCACCCGTGCCCTGCGCAAGCACAGACTCCGCCCGCCCTGCACCAGATGCCACGGCAACCCGGTCGAAGAGACGGTACCGCTGCCGCGCTCCGCAAGCGAGGAGGTCAGGTTCGCGTGGCTCAGGCTCCCTGATCCGCCGGCCCGCTGGCGATTCGGCAGCTACGCGCACCTGCTGGTGGGAATGCTCACCCGTACAGGCCGCTGGTGCGGAGCGCTCACCGACAGCGAGGAGTTCCCACAACTCGCGGAAGCCGTCGACCAGGTACTGCGGCGGCTGGGCGGTACCGGCGGAGTCTGGCGGTTCGACCGGTCCCTGGCCGCGTACTCCCCCTCCACCGGCAAAGTCGCGCGCGCCGTGGCACAACTCGCCGAGCACTACGGGGTCGCCATCGGCCTGCCCCCGGCGCAGGATGACCGCGGCGTGCTGCCGGACACGGAATTGCGCTCACTTGCCCACGACTGGTGGAGCACGATGGCACCCGACATCGGCATCCCGACTGCGCAGGAGCGCCTCGACCAGTTGACTGCGCGGATGGACGCCCGTCGAACGAGCGTGCACGCCTTGGCCCGTGAAGGCACCGGCCGCACCGCAGAGTTGCTGGCTCTGCCGGCAGCGCCCTTCCCCGCACAGATCTGCGTCATGCGTACCGTGAGCGCCGAGGGTCTGGTGTCGTTCCGCGGCAACGCCTACGCCGTCCCGGCGGACCTGGCCGGCGCCATCGTGGAGGTGCGCTGGCGCCTTGACGAGACGTGCCTGTCGATCGCGACGACCCGTGGCGCGGTGATCGCCCGTCATACCCTGGCCCCGCTGGGTGCGGGCCAGACGGTGATAGGCCGTAGCAACGCCATCGTCCTGGAACGGCCGACGCGTATGCGTCCCGCCAAGGGATCGCTCTGCCCGGGAACCTCGTACCAAGCGCCGTGTCCTGCCGCGCTGGCGGAGGCGCTCGCTCTGCGCGGCGGCGATCCGACGCAGAGCCGTATCCAGCAGACCCTGCTGCAGAAGGAGATCATCGCCCAGTCCGCGGGTGTCATCGCCGAATGGCGCGGCATCGACGTGGACGATGCAGTCGCGTTGATGCGCCAGCACGCCCACGGGCAGGGAGTGCCACTGTCCGACCTGGCGCGGGACGTCATCGAAGGCGTCGCCGACGTCTCACGGATCGCCTCCACCGCTCTCCCGTCCCTCTCACCGCGGGCCAACGGCGGCATCACACCGTCCGACCGCTCCTGTTCGACCTCGACCCGTCCGGGTGCCCGGACCTGACCCCTGCTTGTCGGCGGGGCCTGCCCTTGCTGCCGCGGACCCGGCCACGAAATCCAGAAAAGATCGACTATGCACACCTCTCCCTCCTGCCAGGAAATCACCCGCCGCCGGGCGACCGGTATGACCCGCGCACAGGTCGCTGTCGCCACGGAGGCGGCACGGCTGCACGAGCGCCTGCGCTCCTGGTCCTGTGGCAGCCCGGTCGACCGGGTCGTCGTGCGCAGTCTGGAACAAGCCCACGAGGAGTGGCTCCGGATCAGCTGCGTCATGGCGGCAGAGAAGTTGACCACCTATCATCCCGACCACGATCCCGCCCTCCGGCAACAGGAGGCGCAGCAGAGCGAGCAGGCTCTGCACGAGGACCGGGCACTGGCCTCCGCCTTCGGCGCGTGCTGGTGAACCGCCGTGTCCGCGGCGGGAGTCGGCCGCCCGCTCTTCGCCCTGGTACGGCCGTACTGGACGTCGCCAGGTGAGGAGTCCTGGGGGAGCACTCGAGAGCATCCTTGTCGCCGTCCCGACGACGGGCGTACGGCCGGTGCTCCCGCTGCTCCAGGAGCTGGTGACGCAGGCGCGGGCGGCTGCCGGTGGCGGACGGCATGTGAGGGTGCTGCTGCTCGACAACTCGGGCGACAACTCGGCGCGGGCTCGCGCGGACGCGGCCGCCGCGGGCGCCGAGTACCTGCGCGTCGCGTGGCGCGGCTTCGCTCAGGTGCGCAACGCCGCGCTGGACGCGGCGGCCGGGCAGGACGCCCTGATCTTCATCGACGACGACGAGTGGCCGTGCCGGGAGTGGCTGGAGGCGCTGGTGGAGGGCGCCGAGCAGATGTCGGCCGATGTGGTGCTCGGCCCTGTCGACGTGCGCGTCCCCGCAGACGCGCCGCGCTGGCTCGACGGCGGTGCGGTGCTTCGTGAGCGGTACTCGCAGCCGGACGGACCGCTTCTGTGCCCGGCGTACTCCGGGAACACCCTGCTGCGGATATCGGCGGTACTGCGTCTGCAGGCGCGGTTCGAGTCGAGGTTCGACCGCTCCGGCGGAGAGGACACGGCGTTCTTCGCCGAACTGTCGCGGCAGCAGGCGGTGTTCGGCTGGGTGCAGGGGGCGCTGGCGTTCGAGGTGCCTGATCCCGACCGGCTCACGCTGCGCGGCGCGGCGCGGCGGGCGTATCGGTCGGGGCGTGTCCAGGCGGTCTTCGAGCAGACGGCGGCCACGCGGTCCCCGGCGCACCACGCCGTCCGCAGAACCGGACGCGTCGCACGCGGTCTGGTGCGGATCGCCAGGGGTGCGTCGACAGGTCACTCCCCGGACTGCGCCAGGGGCACGATGGATCTCGCGTTCGCCTGGGGGTGGCTGGCCTCCACTCTCGGCGCGATGCTCGGGCCGGGCGTCAAAGGCTCCCGATCCTGACGGTCGCCCGCATCAGCAGGCCGGCAGCGGGGCGCCACAGCGGCCTGGTCCGTCGCAGCACGGCAGGCATGCTCTGGGTGAGAGCCGCGTCCGCTTCCCAGCAGGAGCTCGCGCGGTTGCGCACGGTGAGGGATCCGGGATGCGATCGGGGTTCGCCCAGCACGGCGGGGACGTACCGCGCCGTTCCGCAGGCGATGAGCCTGCGGTGGAGGTCGACGTCGAAGGCGAGACGCAGACTGTGGTCCAGGCCGCCGATGCTCTCGACCGCGGATCGCCGGTACAGGCAGCCCGGCTGGGCGATCAGGTTGTGACCCAGGCGGAGCAGGAGCGCGCCCATACGGCCAGGACGCACGTGTGTCAGCGTCGCTCCGGTGTCGTCGATGTAGCGCGACCGGCCGTACACCATGACGGTGCGGGGGCCTCGCTCCAGTTCGGCCAGGGCCAGTGACATCGAGGCGTGCGCCAGCCGGTCGTCGTCTCCCAGCCAGCCCACGGCGTCGACCCGGTGGCCCAGAAACCTCCATCCGGTGGTGACCGCGGCGGCGATCCCGCGGCTGCGCTGCTGGATCACGGGAATCCCGGAGCATTCCTGCCGGACGCGAAGCAGCGCATCGGGGGTGGTCACGATGACCAGGTCCAGTCGGGAGCCCTGTTCCTGGCCGGTGATCGAGCGCAGGCACTCGGCGAGAAGGTGGGGACGTTCCCCCAGTGTCGGTACCACGATGCCGGCCCGCATCAAGGGTGTCTCCTCTGGTCGAAGGGAGCGGTCAGGTCAGCTCTGCCGCTGCGGTGTCCTGACCTGCGGCCAGGTAGGCAAGGGCTGCGCCCGCGGCGGTGCCCAGAGCGGCGCCTTCCAGCCTGGGCCACGGTGAGAAGGCCATGTCCCAGGCGAGCTGCCAGGTCAGAAAGGAGAAGACCAGCGCGGCTGGGCCCGAGCCGGATCTGATCGCCGCGGCGAGGGCGCGGCCCACGAGCAGCAGGGGGAGCAGCAGGCCGGGCAGTACGAGGGGGCCGTTCTCGGCCCACGTCTGGAAGAACGTGGAGTGCAGGTACAGCCCGTGGCTGAAGTAGTAGCGGCTGACCTGGTCGTTGACGGGTACTCCCCGGGCCTGGAGCCGGCGCAGGAATGCCTCGCGGGTCTGCAGTCCCATCTGGGGTGAGATCCCGCGGCCGAAGAGCGGGGTCTGTGCGACGACGACCTCGGAGGTCAGTGCTTCGGCGCGTCCGCCGACCAGGAGACCCCCGGCGACGTGGCTCTGCCGGTTCCACTTGTACTGCTGGGCCGCGCCGAGTTGTCCGCTGCCCGCGAGGCACCCGTAGCCGGCATAGATGAGCACGGTGGTCACGGCCAGCGCCGCTCCCACCCGCAGGCAGCGCGCCCATGACTGCCGTCGCAGTCCCCGCCTGCCGGCCAGTGCCGCGGTGACCGCTGCCAGCGAGACGACGAGGAACTCCGAGCGGAATCCCCACTCCAGATTGACCAGGGCCAGCCCCGCGACCAGGGCAGCGCCCAGGACACGTCGACCTCGGCGGACCAGGACCGCGGCGGCGAGGACCGCTGCCAGGCTCACCGCGGGCCCGAGTCCGAACTTCCACGGGTCCTGGGCGAATCCCGTGGACGGTGACAACACGCTGGCTGCAAGCAGTCCCAGGACCATTGAGGCGGCATACGCGCGCGCCACCGCGACGCGCTGGGTGAAGGCCCAGATCGCTCCGCACAGGCTCAACGCCACGGTGAGCGGCCGGCACAGGGAGAATACGAGATGGTGCACCGTGTCGTGCACCGACAGGCTGGTCATGACGGCGGCGAAGCACCACAGCGCCAGCAGGGCCAGGGTCGCGCGTGCGACCCCGCTGCGGGAGACGGCCGAGGCGACGACCGGCAGCAGCGCCAGCAGGACGATGTGCCCGAAGGTCACACCGCCGTGTGGGTAGACGGAGCAGCCCGTGCCCAGGCCCGCGGTCACCGCGGCTGCCAGGAGCAGGGGTTGACGGTCTGCTGTGGCGGCGGCCGGATCCAGGGCGTGGAGCACCCTGGGCGGGGTGCACCGTTGGGCCGGAAGCGACACTGTCTCAGGCATCGGTCATCGCCCTCCGAAGGGTGGGTGCCGCGACGGCGACGGCATACGCGGCGAATGAGGCCAGGACGGGGCCAGGCGGGCCGAGGAAGTAGGCCAGCGGGACCGACAGAGCGAGGTTGGCTGTCGCCATGACGACCGCTCTGGTGGCTTGGAACCGAAGCCCGGCGGCATCGGTGAGCCACATGCTCGCCGGGTAGTCCAGGGCCTGGACGAACAGCAGGGCGGCGAAGCAGAGCATCAGTGCGGTTCCTACGTGGACCCGTCCGTGTGTGATCCAGGTGGCGATCGCGGGCCCGGCCAGGACGAGTCCCAGACCGAGGCTCTGCCCGCCCAGGGCGAAGGCCGCGGTCAGGCGCATCAGGTGACGCCTGGGCGAGGAGTCCTCCCCGGTGTGGCGCCGGCGGGCGAAGTGGACCCACAGCGGCAGGCCGGCGGCGCCGACCAGGCTGCTCGCGGGGACGAACAGCTGGGCGCCGGCCGAGTACGCGGCGACCGCCGCGGCGCCGGTCGTGTGGCTCAGGACGATCCGGTCCGTGGAGTACGCCACCGCCGACGCCGCACTGATGACCGCCATCGGCGCGGCGAGACGGCGTACGCGCGCCCCTTCCGCCCCGGCGGCCCCCCGCGCACTGGTCAGGACGATCCTCAGTGCGGGGATGCCCAGGTGCCGTCCCGCGAGCAACAGGCAGGCCGCCCCCCAGCCGCACTGGGCGAGGAAGCCGGCGGCGATGAAGGCCGCCGCGGGAAGGTGCAGCGCCGCGACCGAGAGGGTCAGGGCGAGGGTGAGGAAACCGGTCGCCGCCTGGAGCAGCACGACGGTGTGGGTGCGGTTCACAGCGGCGAGGAGTGACCTGCCCAGGCCCAGCGGGAGCGTACAGGCGAAGAACACCGAGGCGACCGCGACCGCAGTGTCGGCCTGGGCTCCCGCGGCCCCGCCCAGCAGCAGCGACCACGCTCCGAAGGCCGCAGGCACGGTGCCCGCGACCACGATCAGGGCGGCGACGTGTGACAGCGTGCGGCCGCTGGACGCCAGGGTCCCGCGCACCGGATCGCGGTCGCCCCCTTGCCCGGCCACCGCTTCGGTGATGGCCGCGCCGGCTCCCAGGTCGCCGATGGGAAGGACCGCCGGCAGGCTGGTGATCAGCGTGACGAGCGCGTATCCGGGCACACCGACGGCGTCGACCACGGTGCGCGCCGAGGCCAGCGCCGTCAGAGCGGTCAGGGGAAGCGTCGCCGCCCGGGTCAGCAGGGAGCGGCTGAGGATGTGAAGGATCCCGGCACGTCGGGATACGGGCCGCTCCGCCGGTGCCTGCGGCACGTCGTCGTAGGGCACGGACAGCGTCACTTCGCCCGCCAGAGATTCCATGGGCCCGCCTGATCGCGCCGCCGGGACGCGGCGAACGCGGGACAGTGCCCGGTCCGAACCGGATGGGTGCGGCTGCCGCTCCTCTCGGTGGAGGCGGCCGCCGACGGGTCAGCCCGCAACGCCGGCTGCCGCGAGCACCGGACCGTGTGCCTGGGCCGGAACGCACTGCGTCCGGAGGGCGTTGACCTCCGCGTCGACCATCAGCCGGGCCAGTTCGGGCGCCTGGACGGTGGGCCGCCATCCCAGCAGCTGCTCGGCCTTGGAGGCGTCGCCGACCAGGTGGTCGACCTCGGCCGGCCGCAGATAGCGCTCGTCGAAGCGCACGTGGTTCCGCCAGTCCAGTCCGACGTGGGCGAAGCAGTACGCGACGAACTCGCGGACGCTGCAGCTCGTTCCGGTCGCCACCACGTAGTCGTCCGGAGCGTCCTGCTGCAGCATCCGCCACATCGCGTTGACGTACTCCGCCGCGTAGCCCCAGTCCCTGCGTGCTTCCAGGTTGCCGAGATGGACCTCGTCCTGAAGCCCTGCCTTGATCCGGGCCGCGGCGAGAGCCACCTTGCGGGTGACGAAGGTGAGACCGCGGCGCGGCGACTCGTGATTGAACAGGATGCCGTTGACCGCGTACATACCGTAGGCCTCGCGGTAGTTGCGCGTGGCCCAGTAGGCGTAGACCTTGGCGACGCCGTAGGGCGAGCGCGGGTGGAACGCGGTGCCCTCGTGCTGGGGCGGCGGGGCGGAACCGAACATCTCCGAACTGGAGGCCTGGTAGAAGCGGCAGGGAAGACCCATGACCCGGATCGTCTCCAGCAGGCGTGTGGTGCCCAGCCCGGTGGCGTTGCCCGTGAACTCAGGCTCGTCGAAGGACACCCGCACGTGCGACTGCGCGGCCAGGTGGTACACCTCGTCCGGACAGATCTGCTCCAGCAGGCTGGCCATCCGGGTGCCGTCCGTCAGGTCCCCGTAGTGCAGGAACAGACGGGCTTCCGGGTCGTGCGGATCCTGGTAGAGGTGATCGATGCGCTGGGTGTTGAAGGTGGAGGCGCGCCGCACGATGCCGTGCACCTGGTACCCCTTGGCGAGCAGCAACTCCGTGAGATACGAACCGTCCTGACCGGTGATCCCGGTAATCAGAGCCGTCTTGCTGGTCACGCGCACTCCAGTCCGTGAATGGGCAGTCGCCGGCGGCGGGAGTAACGCCGACTTCGGCACCAGCTCCTGTCACGTCGTCAGCGTACGGAACGTTCGAGAGTTTTTGTTGTAACTTGTCGCCCTAGAGATCTTTGTCCCTCTTGGACAGCTCTTGAGCGCATTCGCCCGCAGCCCGGCTTGAGGACGGTCACCCCTTGGATCTGCGCGACTACCTCCGGGTCCTCGCCCACCGATGGCAGCTCATCACCGCGACGGCCCTGCTGGGGACCGGGCTCGGCGCATGCGCCACCTACGTCGCGACACCGCAGTACCAGTCCACCGCCACGCTCTTCGTGTCGCTGCAGGCCGGAGCCGACACAGCCCAGCTGAACCAGGGCAACAGCTTCGCCCAGGCGCGGGTGCAGTCCTACACGGCGGTGGCCACAAGCCCCCAGGTCACCGAACCAGTCGTCAAGTCCCTGCATCTGCACATGACACCGGCCCAACTCGCCGGAAAGATCACTTCCGACGCGCCCCTGGGTACAGTGCTGCTGCGCATCACCGTCACCGACACCCAACCGGTGCGCGCCGCGCGGATCACCAACGCCGTCGCCGCCCGCTTCGCCGACGTGGTGGCCGACCTTGAGCGCCCATCCGGCTCCCGCCAGTCCCCCGTGCGCCTGAGCATCACCGACCCCGCCACCCCGGCGCGGGCTCCCGCCTCCCCTCGTCCTGCCCTCGATCTCTCGCTCGGCCTGGCCGCGGGACTCGCCTTGAGCGCAGGGATCGCCGTCCTGCTCGAATCGCTCGACACCTCACTGCGCAGCCCGCAGCTCCTGGCCGAGTTCCTGGCCGGCATCGGCGGACCGTCCGTTCTGTGCAGCATCGTCCACGATCCCCGCACTCCCGGGCACCCGCTCGCCGCTCGCGAGGACACGCACGGCCGCAGGGCCGAGGGCTTCCGCCGGCTGCGTACGAACCTGGGTTTCGTCGGCGTGGACCGCCAGCCCAAGGTGATCGCGGTGACCAGCGCGCTGCCCGATGAGGGGAAGACGAGCGTCGCCGTGAACCTGGCCGCGACACTGGCCGAGTCCGGGGACTCGGTCTGCCTGGTCGACGCGGACCTGCGGCGCCCGTCGGCCGCGCGCACGCTGGGGCTGGTGCGTGACGCCGGCCTGACCACGGTCCTGATCGGCAAGGCGCAGATCAAGGATGTTCTCCAGTCCACCGGTTCCTTCGCGGTACTCACCAGCGGAGCCGTGCCGCCCAACCCCACGGAGTTGCTGGGGACCGAGCAACTGCGCGGCACGCTCGCCGCGCTGGCCGAGGAGTTCGACCACGTCGTGGTCGACACCGGTCCCGTGCTCCCGGTCGCGGACGCCGCGGTGCTCGGTGCGGCAGTGGACGGCTACCTGCTCGTGGTACGCAGTGGACGGACCAGCCGGAGCCAGGTCGGCGAGGCGATCGCCTCCCTCGAACGCGTCGGGACGCCGCTGCTGGGAGCTGTGCTCAACATGGCTCCCAGCAAAGGAGCAGCCGACGCCTACGGGTACACGTACGAGTACCGGCCCGAGAACACCGCCACTGCCCTGTCGGCCCGGTGGAAACGCCGACGCCATCAGGGCCCGCCGCACCAGGCAGTCGCACCCGAATCCCTCCCGCTGGAGTCCCGCCCACGGGATCCGCAACCTCTGACGACCGAAGGGAGCGCAGGCCGATGAGCCTCATCACCGAACAGCCGCTGCAGCTGGAGCGCACCCCCGTGGACCGCACGGCTCGCGTCTACGTGGCCGGGGCCCGGGGCATGGTCGGCTCCGCCGTGTGGCGGCATCTCGCGCGCCAGGGCTTCATCGACCTCGTCGGTCCCAGTTCCATGGAGCTCGACCTGCGCGATCGCAGCGCCGTGTTCGCGTGGTTCGCCGCGAACAAGCCGCAGGTCGTGATCCTCAGTGCGGCCCGGGTGGGCGGGATCAGAGCCAATGCCGCCTATCCCGCGCAGTTCCTGTCGGACAACGTGCGCATCCAGGTCAACGTCCTCGACGCGGCTCTCCACCACGGGATCGACCGCCTGCTGTTCCTGGGATCCAGTTGTATCTACCCCCGGGACGCAGCCCAGCCGATCCGCGAGGAAGCCCTCCTCACCGGCGCCCTGGAGCCGACCAACGACGCCTACGCGATCGCCAAGATCGCCGGCATCCTGCACGTGCAGGCAGTCCGCCGGCAGCACGGTCTCGGATGGATCAGCGCCATGCCGACCAACCTGTACGGCCCGGGCGACAACTTCCACCCCGAGCACTCCCACGTCCTGCCCTCACTGATCCGCCGGTTCGACACCGCGCACCAGTCGGGCGCCGCCACCGTTCTCAACTGGGGTACCGGGACGCCGCGCCGCGAGTTCCTCCACGTCGACGACCTCGCCCGAGCATGCCTGCACCTGCTCGACCGGTACGACGGGCAGTCACCGATCAACGTCGGCACCGGCGAGGACATCAGCATCCGGGAGACGGCCGCACTCGTGGCGGAGATCGTCGGATACCGGGGATCGGTGGAGTGGGATCCGGACCAGCCCGACGGCACGCCGCGCAAGCTCCTGGACATCTCGCGACTGACCGCCCTGGGCTGGACACCGCAGATCCCGCTGAAGGAGGGCATCTCCCGCACCTATGCCTGGTACCGGGAGCACAAGGCAGCGGGGACCGCTCGAACGTGAACTCGCGCCAGGCACCCGCTTCCTGACAGCGCGGTCTGATCCCGTCAGGCACCCCGCCGCACGCGACCGCATCCAAGTCCTTGACGATTCCTCCCTCGGCGGCCCGTGACGCGGTCCGCGAAGGAACTGCATTGAGCCGTCATCAGCCGAAACTGATGACGGCTCAATGGCATTGCCCTGCCGACAGCCTGCGTTCCCGGGAGCGTCCGGGGGCTGCACAGAGAGTCGGTGACACGACGCGTCACCGAGACGGTCGGCCCCGGCTCCAGCTCCGAAGAAGCGGCTTCCGGCTGGAGACCGGGTCGTCAGCGACTGGTTCCTGTGGGCTCGCCCACCGGACTAGGAACGCCAGCGCTGGGGGCAGTTCTTGCTCGGGAACCTGTCCTTGTTCCTGAAGGAACCGGCAACGTGGCGTGCCGCAGGCCAGGTATCCCGTCTACAGGCATACAGGCTGAAGGTGTCACCCATGATTCGATGCCGTCTCGACGTTCGCGGCTCCCTTCAAAGGTAGTGATCTTCCCCGAGGCAGAATGCGAACGGGGCGATTCGGGGGCTGCCTGCGGCCCATCGTGATCGACGGGCCAGCTCAGCCAGGGTTGTTTCGTGAGACACGGGACCAGATCGCTCACCAGGCTGGAGGCCGCCGGAGTGGCCGCCTACGAGGTGGGCGACGCGATTGCCCGGACCTCGGGAGCCACCGCCGCCCTCACCCCACCGTGGCGCATGACCATCGCCGGGACCCTGGCGCCATGGTGCATGACCATCGCCGGTCCCCTGCCGTGATGGGCACGCATCACCGGGCCCCTGTCGCCGCGGTGAGCGGCAACGACCGGCCCCCTGCCGACATGATGGGAAGCGACCGCCGGAACCTTGCCGCCATGGTGCGCAGCCACCGCCGCTGGACAGCAGTTCGACGCTGCCATGGCCTGCCCTCCCACGGCCAGGACCAGGCCCGCCACCGCAACGATCAAGCCCGCCGAAGCGGCTACTCGCTTGCGCGCTGAACCATCCATCTAAGTGCTCCTTACGCTTTTGTCCACTCGGATGTGTTGGCTGTTGAGATAGCATCATGTATGCGGTCGTGTAAATCGAAGAACACGTCGAACCGGGCGGATACCCCCCTGAACAGGCCATCGGATTCCCCCAATCGGCCCAGCGCTGGCCTTCCCCGCCCTATACGCCGAGCGGCTACCGATCAACTGATTACCCGTCCGACACCTACGAATCGGGCTGCCTGCCCCTCGACTCCTAACGGGACAGCAGCATTGGGCATCCGGCCAACACGTCAGCAGCCTCCGCGGTGATCACAGGGAGAGACTTCCGGGCTGCACGGGCTGCCTTGCCCAGTCCCGGAGGATCTCGACGTGTGTCCAGGGGCTTCCTCCGCCAGTCGTACTCGCCTTGACACCACATCACGCGCCACTTCCCACAGGGTTCGTTCGCTGGCGTACGCGAAGGCTCGCAGAACGATCAGCGCCTCATCGGGAGGGAGCATCAACTGGACGCTCAGTATTCCAGTCGCCTGGTGCACGATCTCACGATGCTGTACTGCAGGAACATTCAACGAGATCCATGTCGGATACGGATGTCGTTCGCCGCCGAGGAGTTGCAGGGTCAGTGCCGCTGCCAGACCCAGGGCATCCTCGTTCTCCTGGTCTGTCATAGGCCCGGGAGAAGTTCGCACCGCTGTCAACACACCGATAGCGGTCGTACCGACACACAAGGGGAAGCAGAAAACCGCCTGAATATCGAGCCCCATGCACTCGGGCACCAAGGTCGGCCACAGAGCACCCTGATCCTGCGTCAGATCCGGAAGGAAGACCGGCCTGCCAAGACGAATGGCATCGGGACCCGGCCCCTCACCAAGGGTGAACTCAAGTTCTTCGAACCGCCTGGCTGCGCCTGGCGAGCAGGCGACCAGAGCCGTGGCTCCACCGTCGATGACCAGCGAGACTGCGACACCATGGACGTTGAGCACCGTGGCGCAAGCAGAAGTGAGATGACCGTGCGTCATGCCCGGCAACCTACGGAGGATTTCGACCATCCGACGGCTAATCATGTAGTACGCCTCACAGTATCAGGCATGTGCCACATTATGCAGAAGTGGAATTTGGTTAAGGGGCCCGAGAATTGCCGCTCGGGATATCTGCAGGTCTGGGTCCCCACCCCGGCCCATACCTTGTACAGAACTCCGCGCCCTACACTGATGCACGCCCCGGACCCGGGTGCACACCCAGGCCTCGACTACTCTTCATGAAGTGACACATCGCCGGGCCCCAGCGCCGCGCCATTGCGTGCCCTGTCCATTGGACCCCGTCGCGTCGCCCTCACCCCGCAGGCCGCTTGCCTCTTACTCGGGCATCAGCTGCTCCCTCTCGAAAGCCTGCGCATCGCGCGCAGCGGCTATCGCTCTCGACTTCACGGTCATGATGGCCCTCTTCGGAGCCAAAATCAGGTCATAGGCTAGCCGAAACCATCGGGCAGGGCGGAGCCGACGACGCGGATCGCGCGACCCTACCGGAACCGAATGATTCCGCTCGAAAAATGAAGCCTTCTCTGTGCGTTCGGAGCAGGTTTGAGCCAATTCGACTGCACGGCACGCCGAGCAGTTGGTCACCACGCAACGGCACACACGCCCCATGCTGTTGCCAGCCTAGACTCCACGGGGAGTGATTCGTATCCCTCCCCATCACAGCGATGATTGGCAAGTGCCGCAGGCAATCTAATGCGGCCGCTCAGATCGTCCGACGACTGTCCCCCATCACGGATCGGTAGTCAACAGGTCGCGGATCCGGCAGCACACAGGGGCCGGCAGCCATTTCCACCGTGGCTGCCGCCTGCTTGAGACGATGCCGGTGACGCACTTGGCAGCAGCGGAGTTTGTACAGGAGTCAGTTTTACCGCCGGCCATGGATGTTCGATAATTGCGCAACTCACGGGGTGGGCCAGGCCCCGCTCGCCGGCCTGCGGAAAATGGTCCGACAGCCTCGTCCGGCGACCCGGGCGACTCCACCGGCCCCCGGGGCAGACCTCCCGCGCAGCGGTCTCATGCCGACGGCCACTGGGCAGTGCGGGTGATCGTTGCCCCGATTGCAGCCATGCCACTACGGAAGGCAGTTGGAAGCCTGAGAGGGTCGGCGTGGCCGTCAGTCCCCTGAAGCACTCGAGCCAGCGAAGACGACTGGTCAGCCCGAACGTCTCGACGAGGAACGGACCATGCATCGCTTCCCGATCCAATCTGCGCGTGACCGCCGACTCGCGTCAGCTCACACAGTGCGACGCCGCGCCCTGAGGGGATGCACGGCACTGATACTTGCCCCCGCTCTGAGCGCCCTGGTGCTCATCCCCCGCGCCCAGGCACTGCAGCCCGCGCACTTGGCCACCAGCAGCTCGGAAGGGGCGCAGGTCCGCCTTGGCAGGCTCTACATCGACGCACAGCACGCGAACGCGGCATCGTGCGTACTGCTGAGCCGTCTCCACGCGGCACAGGAGCGTGAACAGCGACTCCTGGGGCGCTTGGCATCGCTGAGGGCCCGCCTGAAGGCAGATCGAGAGCAGGCCGGACAAATGGCCGCCGCACAGTACCGGGACAGGGGCATCCCCGCACTCGGCCAGGTCATCCTCGCCCCGAACGCGGAACACGCGACGCAAGCCGAAGACGGAGTGGACGGGACATCGCAGTCGGAGAAGTCCCTGGTGAGCAGACTCAAGACGGACCAAGGTGCGGTGACCGCGACCGAAGCCGAACAGGCCGCATTGACGACCCTGCTGCGCAGCCTCGCCACGGCTCACGCACACGCATCACAAGAGGCGAACCGAGACCAGTCGTCCGCCCTCCAGGCCCTCGCCCAACTCACGGGGCAGCACGGGCTGCAGGCGCGCGCATTCCGGGAAGCGCCGGCACCGGAGGGGGCTTGGGCCGTCGCCTCGTCGTCGAACACCGCGGAAGCCACCCCCTCGGCAGCTGGTGCACGCGTGGTTGCCTACGCGTTCGCGCAGCTCGGAAAGCCCTACCGCTGGGGCGCGACCGGCCCCGGCGCGTTCGACTGTTCCGGCCTCACGTCCCAGGCCTGGGCCCATGCTGGTACCCACATCCCACGTACCAGTGAAGCGCAGTGGAATGCACTCCCCCACCTTTCGAACAGGCAGCTGCGCCCTGGCGACCTGATCGTGTACTCCCGCGCGTCCCACATTGCGCTCTACATCGGCGCAGGACTGGTCATTCAGGCTCCGCACACCGGGTCGTTCGTCAAGGCCACGCCCATGGCACTCGAACCGGTCACGGGCATCGTGCGCCCTGACCCACACTCAGCAAGCCTGCTGTAGGTGCTCTCGCTCGCCGCAGGGAGCGAGACGAGGTCGCTGGGCTCGTCTGTGCTCACCTGCCTCGGCTTCACCTGGCTCAACCCGCATGTCTACCGACGACTGGCGCTCCGGCGACGGTTCCGGGAGCAGCGGGAGACGGCACAGCGGCGCGCGTTGGCACCCACTGCAAGCAGCGCGCCGCTGTGGATCAAGGGGGTGCTGCGTCCGTCCAGGGGTGCCTGAGTTCGCCTTCGGCGTCCAGGGCCTTGAGCAGGGCCTGCACGGACGCGGAGACGACGAAGATGCCCTTGCGTGCGTGGTCGGCTTCCTGCAGGGCTTGATTGAGGCGCATCACCAGGGAGCGGGCCTGCGGGCCGACCCGGTAGGTGGACTGGCGGCCTGAGTCCACAAGACCCATGCGTTCGGACAGGAACGCCTGGGCGGACGAGATCTGCCGGCTCACGTCGGCGGGGCCGTGCCGCAGGGCGGCGTCCAGGTAGTGCCCGATGGCGAGCTTGTGGTTGCCCGAGGTACGACGGTCTATCGCAAGTCGTGCCTTGAGTGCGTCGAGCACGTCCGGCACGATGCGAAAGCCATGGGTGGCCCAGGTGTTGGAGCAGATCACCGCATCGACAAAGCTGGCGTTGAGGGCCTCATGGGCCCATGTGCCTGCCGGTGTCCGGTCGTGGAGATACTGATCGGGCACGGTGTGTACGGAGGTGTTCGTACGGCGCGAGCGGGTAACCTCGCCGACCGGGTATGCCGCCGGGGGAAGCGGCGCCGATCCGAGAAGACCGGCGCGGAGTGCGTCTGCTACTGGCCGGGGAGCCGAGGCAGCCGTCGACAGTTGCCCGGGTGGAGGGTGCGGCACGCGCTTGCGGTCCTTGGGCTGTTCCACCGGGGCAGCTGGTGCGGGCTCGCTCGGTGTCGGTTCCCGAGTGGCCGGCGGAGCCGAGAACGCCACGGGCGTCGGCCGCCGGGGGCCGGGGCGGGAGGTGCGGGCGGGTCCGGGTGGGGCACCGTCGGGTGTCCCTTGGGCGATGAACGAATTGGCCACCACTTCGTCGGCGCCGGCGATAACCGCGCTGAAGACGCTGGGGACAGGACGTTTGAACGCCGCAGCACTGCGCTTCCTCGGTCTTTCGCCGCCGGTATCCGTGGAGTCAGACACCGAGCTTCTCCTCGATCGATGACGGGGCGATCTCCCAGCTGTCACGTGGTCGCGTGATGCGTCCCAGGACCTCGTGCATCAGGGCGGCGTACTGTCGGCCCGGCGGCAGGTTGGCAAAAGTGAGGACAGCCGGCACGCCGCCGCCGAAGGAGCGCGAGATACGGTCGTCCTGGCGGATGTCGCGGACGAAAGGCAGGAGTCCCGAGCTGACCATGCCCTCTCTGACGTCGACTTCCTGACGTTTCCAACTTGAGGGCGGGCTCGACTTGTTCAGGACGGCTCCGAGGTACTGGGGGTTGCACTCGTTGTCCGTGTTCTTGGCGACGAACTTCACCGAGCCCGCCAGCGTCACGGCCCCGCGCACCGTCGCGTATTCCGGGTAGCACACCGTCAGCACCCAGTCGCCGGCTGCCCAGCCGACTGCCGCGAGCGACGAGATCGCCGGAGGGGTGTCGATGACCACGAAGTCGTAGCAGCCGTCGAGACCCAGCAGCATGCGGCGGAGCATCGGGGTGGCTGCGAACCCGGCGCCGACGAGCAGGTCCTGGGCGCGGCTCATCGTGGACTCCTCGGATGCCAGCAGGTGCAGGACCCCGGGAGCCTCCCAGCCTTCCAGTAGGGCGGAACGGTCGTAGATGATGCTCGGCAGGTCCGTCTCAATGCCCTGGACGAAGGCCTGGAGTGCCCATCCCAGGGAGCGGCAGGTCTCGCCGCGCGGGACGTTGATACCCATCGCGGTTCCAGCCTGCGCCTGCGGTTCGAGGTCGACCACGAGGACCCGGGCGCCCATCAGGGCCAAGGAGGCGGCCAGGTTGACAGTGGTTGTTGTCTTTCCGACGCCTCCTTTCTGGTTGGCCACCGTGAGTACCTGCATGCCCGACACGCTCCTCGGTCGTTGAGAGCCAAGTGACACAAGAGTTGGGCGGATGCGATGGCGCACGGACAAGAGTGCATTTCCCCTCTTCCCCGCAAGTTCAGGCAGATTGAACCCGAGCAAGTATGTCGCTTCTGTCCTGGTGTCACACGGTTTGCCGCGACGACGATAACAGGCATTCCTGGCCCATCGACAGGCGACGCGCGCAACAGCGACTCAGGGGCCCTGGCGATCGCATAATTCCTCACTTACGCCCCTGTGCGCTCTGTGGAATTCCCCGTTTGCTCTCCCATCCCCCTGCCGGATCGGAACCGCGACCTCACCGCGATTGCGGCCTCAGTGGCAGCAACGAGTCCGGAATCTGATGCATCCTCGCCTCCGTGGTGCTTGAGGTCGCGGCCGCGATGTGCACTGCCCTGCCGACGCTCGCAGGCTGCGCAAAGGCCCGACGCCGGAGCAACACCGAACAGGAGCCGCCGGCACGTGCGGGTGCTGCACGTCCACGCCCGGGGTGCGGGCTCCTGGGAATCCAACACCCCAGGCGTACCAGTGTCGGTGGATGCGAGTTCGAACCGCGAAAGGACGAGGGGCCGAGAGGCCTGTGGCTCCGTTTGCCGCAGCACCGCGCCGTGATGGGACTGATCCGTCGATGCTGACGCTGGGACCGACGATCCTGGGACGGTTGCCGTCGAGGCCGGGGTCCCGGCCGAGCAGCGGGCGCACCATTCCCGCCGACCTGTCGGTCGGGCGTGCCAGGTGCGGCCGCAGCCGGCGCAGGCGACAGTGTCCGGCAGCTGCGACAGCAGCCACCCCAAGGGCGATCGGATGGTCCCACGGTCCCCGACCTGGGCAGCGAATCCCTGCGCTGTGCTCATGGGAGCGAAGCGGATCGTGAGATGCGCTGCCAGGTCGGAGGCCCGCATGGACTGCAGCACGCCGTCCACGGCCCGCACCGCGACGGTCTGCTGGGCGGGCGTGAGCTGCTGCCACAGTGTGCGAACCGGAGCGAGTGCCTGGTAGGTGCGTCGATGCACGATCGGTTCGCTGCGGCGGTTCGCGCTGCTGGAGGTGGGAGGTGCCGTGGGTGGTCTGTTCTCCGCGCGCAGCGCGTCCGGCGCGTCGGGAGAGGCAGTGGCCGGGTGGTCCGAGGAGGTGCCGCTCACGTCCGCACGCGTACCACCGGCATCAGTGGGGACCATGCAGTCGGCTTCGCCGGAGACCACCGACCAGGCGTCACTTTCACTCTGTACAGGAACCCTTGGTGTGTGGGGTGTGTGTAGCTCTGCCGTACCGTCCGGGTCTGCCAGGCCGGTACGGGGGCCGGTCTCCCCCACGCTGGGCTGCGGCAACATCCGGCAGCGGCAGTCGTCAACTGTTCCTGCCGCAGCGTCCGGGTCTGCGGCGACGAGGAGAGCGGGCTGCGAGGGGACCCGGACTGCGGGTTCACGCTGCCGCTCGGAGCGCAGTGCAGACCAGGCTCGCGCCACGGAGGGAACCCACAGTTCCCCGGCGCCGTTGAGTCCCGACGCAGTGGACTTGCGACGCCGCTGCACCACTCCCGCGCGCTCCAGCCGGTCGAGGATCTTCGCTGCTCCTGGGGGCCTGCATCCCAGTCGGCGCGCCAGGGTTGCCACCGCGCGGCCATAGCGGGAGTCGACGGGTCCCCCAGCGAACCGCACGCGTCCGTCGGGTCGGGCTTCCAGGACGAGCAGGAGCAATGCAAGCCGGTCGGTGGCGGATCCGCGGCCTCGACGGTGGGCCAGCAGCCCCGGTACGGTCACCCGACCGTCAGCGTGGTTCCAACCCGGTCCGAACACCGCTTCGACCAGCCTGAGAAGGGTCGCCAGTTCCTTGCGGGACAGCGACAGTGGATGGCGCGGGTCACCGGCCGGGCCCCGAGCGTGGGCCAGCAGGGGCAGTGTGAGGTCCAGGCCCACAACCCCTGTTCCGTCGATGCGCGGATGGGTGACCACGATGCCCGAGGGGCGTAGGGATGCCAGTGCCTTGTCCACGCTTGAGATGCCCACGCCCATCCATGATGCGAGATCGCCGGCTCGTGTCGACGTGGCCCAGCCCTTCCCGGCGTTGGCTTTCGCCAGCGCCATCACGACCAGTCCTCGCGCGGTGTCGCTGAGCCCCGCCAACTGGGACTGTTCCAAGAGGAATGCCACCGCGCAGGCGAGCCGTCGCCGTGTCCCGGTGCCCAGCGCCAGCGGCGGACGAGCGTCCTCCTGGCCGCCGGCGAGGAGAACGAGGCCGCCCCCTCGGACCGGGAGACTCGCGGCCGGCTGGGTGAGTGCGGGAGACGGCAGTGGCTGCGGAATCGAGATCCCACCTTCTTGCTGGCGCTCTTCGCCGCGTGGTGCTCCGGCGCGGGGGCCGACGGTGGCATGGTGGAGGTGGTCGTCCCACGCGGTGAGAGCTGGGGGCCGTACCTGCAGGGCACTTGACGACATGCGGGTCCTCACGGGGGAAGGCAGCACAAAACACAGCCCCGGGCGTGATGGGTAGCTCGACCCGGAACGAGGGCGTACTGAATCACGACAGCCGGTCAGGGCTGACGGAGGCAGCAAAAAACCCACTGCCCGACTGGTTCGAACGTCACGGCGTCGCGGGCGGTGGGTCTATTCAGTTGTGTTGTGCGCGTCACCTCCGTCTAGTGGTCGGGGATCCCGAAGGCTGCTGGGACGCCTGCGCGTTGGAGCCCTCGGAAAGTCAGTGGGTGGGGGTGGCGGAACTGCGCCTGACCCGTGGAGTCGGGATGCGCTGGAGGACATCGTCGAGCTCGCTGATCCACTGACCGATCGGGATACGCATCGCGGTTTGGCCGCGCAGCAGGTCGAGTTCGGTGGAAGCGCGCTCACCGGGAGTGGTGGCGACGCGCACGGCGCCGGGCATCACCCACAGCACGGTGTCCTCGGTCGTGGTGGCATCGAATACGGCATCGCGCGCGGCGCTGACAGCAAGCGTCTGCCACAGCTGCAGGTCGTGCTTCTCGCTGCGGGCGCGCCGCTCGCCGGGCCAGGCGAGCTGGGCGACGACCACGTAGACGCGCAACGCGATGACGTCGTCCTCCGAATACGGGGCATGGATGATGCCCGAGTCACGGGCCTTCCAGGCCCAGGATTCGCTGACGTTCGCCGCGATGGCGACGGAGTGGGCGGAAAGCTGGCGAGCCATCCTCTGCCTTCCCAAGGGTCACTGTTCGTGCAGCGCCAGGCTACCGCAATCACCACCGCAATATTCGAGTGACGCAAGACATCGGCGTGTTGACGACTTCAACTTATCCGCCCCAGCACAGCTGATTTCGAATATGTCGCATGAACTGTTGAGCGATAGGCCCTAGTGACAGGTAGATAGGTCCATCGATGAACAGACGGATCGTTAGCACGGAACCTAGACCGACAGATCGTTATAGCGTGAGAGGGAACAATAGAGACAGGAAAACACTGATGGGTACAGCCATCGCTGCACCCATCGGTATATCGCTAGTTGAGGCTGGTCAGACCCGGGATCGCACTCCCGTCGGGCGCTGCAGTTCACCCTCCTCATCCAGGCAGTGCAGCAGTTCCTGCAACGCCGCGGACACGACGAAGATGCCCTTGCGGCCGTGATCGGCCTCCTGCAACGCGGCGTTCAGACTCATCGCCCAGGCTCGGGCCTGCGGACCGACCCGATAAGTGGACTGCAGCCCGGAATCCACCAGACCCATCCGCTCCCCCAGGAACGCCTGTGCGGAGCCGATCTGCTCGTCGACGTTCGCCGGCGCGTGCCGGATCGCCGCGTCGAGGTAGTGGCCCACGGCGAGTTTGGGATTACCCATGCTGCGCCGGTCGGCCGCGAGCCGCACCTTCAACGCAGCCAGCACATCGGGGATGATGCGGAACCCGTACGACTTCCAGGTGTTCGAAGAGATCACGGCATCGGCGAAGCTCTCCGTCAGCGCACGGTGAGCCCAGTCCGCGCGGGGCGTCGCGACTCGGCTTGCCCGGGCTGCGGGGGCCACCACGCGCGGCGCGCGGGTTCGCTCTGCTGTGGCTGCGGGAGCGATGTCTGCGGGCCGTGGCGCCGGTGCCGCGGTTCGGTCCTGGTGTGTCTGCTGCGCGGAGAGGGCGACGGCAGCCGGCGCGTCGCGATGGGCGGGCGCCACCGGAGTTGGCGCACGCGGTGTACTCACCGCGACCGCAGCCGGCATACTCTCCTGGTCCGGCATCGGCGCGGATCGGGGCAGAGCGGGGCTGGTCGGGTCGCCAGGAGAGGCACCCTGGGCGATGAAGGAGTTGGCCACAACATCGTCGGCACCGGCGATCACCGAGCTGAAGACGCTGTTCGCCGGACGCCGGAACGCGGGCGCAGTCTTCTTCTTGGACTTGGAGGGGGTTTTGGCCTCCGCAGCGTCAGACAACGCTGTCCTCCTCGATCAGCAGAGGTGCGATCTCCCAATACGCACGCGGCTGGCTCATCCGGGTGAGCAGTTCGTCCATCAGGGCCGCGTAACCCTGCCCCGGAGGCTGGTTGGCGTGCGCCAGCACCGCGGGGATCCCCGTCCCATATGACCGCGAGATCCTGTCGTCCTGGCGGATGTCGCGCACGAACGGCAGCAGGCCCGAGGTCACCATCCCCTCCCGCACGTCGATTTCCTGCTGCTTCCACTTCGACGGAGGGTTCGATTTGTTCAGGATCGCGCCGAGGTACTGCGGGTCACACTCCCCATCGGTGTTCTTCGTCACGAAGCGAACCGATCCCGCAAGTGTCACCGCACCGCGCACAGTGGCGTATTCGGGATAGCACACCGTGACGACCCAATCGCCGGCCGCCCACCCGACCGCTGCGAGCGAGGAGATAGCAGGCGGCGTGTCGACCACCACGAAGTCGTAGCTGTCCCGGAGGGTGTGCAGCATCCTGCGCAGTATCGGCGTAGCAGCGAAGCCCGCACCGACCAGAAGGTCCTGCGCCCGACTCATCGTGGACTCCTCCGACGCGAGCAGATGGAGGCTCCCCGCACCTTCGAAGTCCTCTACCAGACCGGACCGGTCATAGATGATCTTCGGGAGGTCGATCCCGATCCCCTGGACATACGCCTGCAGGGCCCAGCCCAGCGAGCGGGAGTTCTCACCCTGAGTGATGTTGACGCCGAGCGCTGTACCGGCCTGGGCCTGGGGCTCGAGGTCCACCACCAGAACGCGCATGCCAGCGAGCGCGAGCGAGGCCCCCAGATTGATCGTGGTCGTCGTCTTGCCGACACCTCCCTTCTGGTTCGCCACCGTGATCACCTGCATAGACACGCTCCTACGCTGCGTTGAATCAACTGACACAAGACCTTGAATCGGAGCCCCCGCCGAGCAGGTCGGCGTCATACCCACTGCTTAGGAGCGATGCGGAGTCAACTCCGGCCTGCGATATCTTGTCTGTCCTCGTGTCACACGCTTTTCGCCTGAAGATAACAGCGCCTGCGGTCCCCCGTCAGGCGACGCGCGGAAACTTCGTCGCCGGACGTCCGCAACCGCAACAATGCACCTCCCCTCCCCCGGCTACGAGCGCAGAACGAAACAAGATCAGGTCGGCATGAGGGGACGTCTGTCCGTCAGACCGAGCGGCAGACGAACAGACGAACAGACAGATGGGCAGACCGATAGACAGAAGAGCG
Organism: Streptacidiphilus sp. EB129; assembly: GCF_041262645.1. NCBI lineage: Bacteria > Bacillati > Actinomycetota > Actinomycetes > Kitasatosporales > Streptomycetaceae > Streptacidiphilus > Streptacidiphilus sp. EB129. Next base: position 3,110 of record NZ_JBGCCS010000013.1, on the reverse strand, counting down.
GGCGCACGAGCGGGCAGACCGTTAGACAGACTGTCAGTCAGATCCATCAGGGGAAAGACAGCCCAACAGCAACATGCGCAGACAGGCCGATCTCTCGGCAGACCGATAGACAGTCACATCGCAGGATCCAGAGACGAGAAGCTGGTTCGTCAGCTAGACAGCCCGATGCCTCGCTAGACAGAAAGACAGACAGAACGTCAGTGAGAGGAGTCGTTATAGCGTCATCAGGATCGAACGCTAAGTCAAACCATCGAGCGGTGTATCCAAAGAAGTCAACATCGCTCTCTCGGTGGTGATATGCAAAGCAATCCTCATCGTTATATCGCTCGCAACATCACCTTCCCGGGGTCCATCGACCGAACGACCGACCTAGCCGTAGCGGGTGGTCACGAACGGTGTCTGCCCCTGCGTGGGGGAGAACGACGGTGCCGTCACCGGCCTGGGCAGCTCATCGACGGGATCGGCGGACGCCGTGCAGCTGCCTGCGGATCGCCAGCATCAGCAGTGAGACTGCTTGCCGGGATGCAGCCGCTCCGCTCCGGCAGTCACAGGTGGGGATATTCAAGTAGCCGTCGCCAACGCTGCGTTGTGCGGTGTCGATTGATCGAAGGCAGCCATACTGGGAGAGTTCGCGTCGGGCAGGGACCATCCTGCGGTGTCCGGCTGCCGGGCCGACTCGGTGGCGGTCCTGGCAGCGTTGTTGGCACTGGACGCGCACCCGCCCGCCCGCCCGCTTGCGCACGGGCGGGCGGTGGTCCGCGGAGGCTGCTCGGTGGCCCGGATGCCTGCTTTGATGGGCGGTCGGTTTCACCCGGGCCGGCTTGCCGGCAGCACGCACACGCGAATACGTGCCAGCAGCCGGGCAGTGTGTACCGCGGTACACACGCGTGGCGCTGCTCAAACAGTCGGACAGAGCCATGCGTCTCAGACGCTCAGACGCGGAGCAGTTCCACAAGCTGAGTCAGCTCACGGGGCGAGTATTCCTCCCGGATCTGCGCCGCAAGCAGCGTCGGCTTGGCCAGACGGATGCCATCCGTGCGCTCGGACTCCCGTGCTGCCGGCACGTGGACGGGGCTTGGTGTTTCGTCGTCTGCCTCGCTTGCCGGTGTGAGAACGCCTGTGGCAACCAGGCTTGGCACGCCCCCGTCCGCCTCGGTGTGTTCCCCATCCGCGCCCCCTGCGGTGTGTACCGCGGTACACACCGCGCCGCTGGCCGGGTCGACGTCTGTGGCAACGACGCTTCGCATACCGCCGTCGGCGTCAGCGTGTTTCCCTTCCGCACCCCCTGCGGTGTGTACCGCGGTACACACGGCAGCCTCGGATGCTTGCACAGCGCCAGGCCTCGGTGCCGAGGGTGCCGAGAAGTCGGGGGCATCATTGACAGTGTGCCGAGCGTCCCCCTCCGCCCGTTCCCTCTCCTTGGAGGCACGGAGTTCAGCATGGCGCTGCTCAAGCGCCGTGTACTGCTGGGCGGCAGACAATCCCTCGATACCTTCGCGGCCTGCGAGCCAGCGGGCATCCCTCAGCGAGATGCCGTCCTTGCCCTCGGTCCGGGCGTGGATACGGATTTCCTGCTGGATCTCTTCGGCGAGCAGGAGGAGGCGGGTGCGCTGCGATACATAGCTGGTGCTCCACCCCTGTTCCTGGGCGGCTGCCCGGGCGGAAGGGTACTCGGAGACGATGCCCCGGATGGCCTTGGCTTCCTCGATCGGATCGAGGTTGCGGCGTTCCTCGTTCTCGTCGAGCGCCGCACGCAACAGCTCTGCGCGACTGGTGGCGACGGTGTCGTCAATGATCGCGATCAGGTCGCTGCGGCCGTACTTACGCGCGGCCTTGAGACGCCGGTTGCCGTTCACGATGACATGGTCGACCCTTTGCAAGTCATCCCGGTCGACGTCCTCGGGCCACAGCGCCAGATAGGCTTGGAGGGTGACGCCGAGACAGCTCTGGAGCTGACGCTTCGCGATGGACCGAAGGTCCTCGAGGGAGCCGTCTTCGTCGCGTGGATTGTGCGGGTTGACCGCGCATCGGTCAACGGGGAGCCGCACAGCAGCCGGGTCCTGAGCGACATCTGTGGCTACTCGCGGCTGTCCCTCGTCGAACAGGTCGGCCATGCTCTTACGACGTGCCATCAGAATCCACCTGTCCGCGATTCCGCAAGGCGCAGTTCATGCTCCAGGGCGAGGTCGGAAAAGTCCTGGCGGGCTTCTTGTGCGATGCGGGACTTCGGGTACCTGGTGACTACTTGCCCGTCGGCAGCGGCCCGAGCGTGCAACTTGTAGTGCCGGATGACCGTCTTGGCGAGCGGCCAGCCCTGCCTACGGCAGAACTCGATCGTCTCTTGCAGGTCAGAGTGTCCGTCCCGGGGATCCCAGTTGGAGATCACAACCGTGAACGGCAGATTCCGAGGCTTGATGATGCGGTCGATGGTGCTCTTGGTGGGCTCCCAGCCAAGAGACTCCGGCTCGATGGGGACGATCACGTGATCAGCGCTGTCGAGCGCTGCGCGGATCGCCTCGGCGACCTCGCCCTTCCCCAGGCCGTCGTTGCCGACTCCACCACGACGCGCCGCCGGATCCATCCAGCCGGGGGTATCCACGATGGCGCGCTTGACCTTCGTCGTGGAGCGCAGCTTCTTGATCCCCTCAGGGTCGTCGAACGCCTCGATGAAGACGAAAGGAAGGTCATCTCCCACGCGCTCCGCCCACCACGGCGTGGAGCCCTGGGGATCGATGGACACCGCGGCGACGGGGGCCCATTCATCGTCGTTCAGGGACGTACGGCTGAGGACTTCGGCGATCGTGGCGGCAAGGTTGACGGTGATGGTGGACTTGCCGATGCCGCCCTTTTGGTTCAGGACGACGGTAACTGTAGCCACGGGCTCTCCTGACTCCGTCGGCTTCCCAAGCGGACCTTGGTACTTCGGATGACCGCAACAGCATGTCAGAAGCGTGGCCATCGCTATGGTTTGGCCTCCCGCAACGGCGCGTCGTGGAGAGTGTGTACCGCGGTACAGATGGCGTCCCGCCGAGTGGTGTAGCAGGGATCTTGGAATGACCCCTGGTCATGGGGCGGCCACCGCGCAACTCTCCGAGTAGCGAAGCTCGTTG